>DASRNX010000182.1:0-5503 GCA_035647175.1 Clostridia bacterium
TTATTAATATGGCAATATAGCGATATAGCACCGGAATATTCCGATGCTATATCGCTCTGGTGGTGGCTACTGGAGTCGAACCAGTGACCCCCACGATGTCAACGTGGTACTCTAACCAGCTGAGCTAAGCCACCAAATAATGATGTTTCAAAAAAAGTGTCCAATTGCTTAAGGCATAATACCTATAATTCGTTTTATTAAACCCAACCTCATTGGGCAAACACTTGATAACCCATAAGCAAAATTATTATAGCATGCTTTTATCTCCCAGTCAAACATCGCAGGAATTTTTTTACCCCTAGGCGCAAGTTATAAATTCAAGAAGGACCTTCATAAAAAGAAGGTCCTCCGTAAAAGGGCTGTTACGATCCCAATAACAATAGATATTCACCTTGTTGCGACTACACGCTGCCATCTACCGAATCCCCTGCAGGTTTTACAGGTCGTAATAAAACCCTTGTGAGAATATTGTTGTCGAAAAACAGAAAAATAAACATGGTAATATTTTTTGGTCCCTATTATCTGATATTTCCCCATACGATGTCACTGTTAATTCAATTCATCCAGGGTGAGGCTAAAGCTGGGCGCAAAGTTTTCCATGAAGTAGGCTATTTCCGGCGAATCCATTTCCCAAATCTGCTCTTCGATGGAATTCTTTGCTTTTTCAAACTCCCTGTTTCCGGCCTTTAGTTCTTCAAGACATTTGAGATAGGCGCTGATCTTGTCTGCGGCTTTAACAAATGCATAGGCGTTTTTGTCTCGCTTTTCTTCAATCAGAATGTGGGCATAATCCTCCTGCAATTCTTTGGGAAGCATCTCCAAGAGTCTTCTGTTGGCAACCTCCTCTATATCCTTGTATGCCTTCTTTATCTCCGGGTTAAAATATTTTATCGGCGTTGCCAAATCCCCGGTTATGACTTCCGAAGCCTCATGAAATACCGCCAGGGTCATCACCCTTTCGACATCCACCTTCCCGCCATAAAATCTGTTATGGATAAGGACCAACAGATGGGCTATCATAGCTACCTGCAGACTATGCTCCTGGATATTTTCATTTAAAGTGTTGCGCATCAGTCCCCACCTGTTTATGAACTTCATCCTGGCTAAGTACGCAAAAAAATGGCTCATAGATACTCCTCCATTTCCATAGACATGCTACTTTCCTTTTCCCTTCTACAATAATTCATATCTTATTCGTCTGCAACTTTTTTTATTTACATATCTTTTTGATTTGAAGAATTATATGGAATATTATTCTTAAAATTTTAGATTATGAATCCTTTTTTATGCCCGTCTTGCAACTTCTATCACATTTTGTTATAATCAGTAATACTATGAAACGTATGCAATATAACCCATATGGGATCCATTTTAAAAATGAATATTGCGTTTCATACAGAATGGGCAGAGTAAGTATTGTGCGTTAAGTGTTAAGGGATGGGAAGTCGCCCTTAAACGAAGGATCTTATCCGCGGTACAATGCTGCGTCCGCTGCCACATACAAGAGACTTTTAATGAGCACCTACTCTCTTTGTTGTGGGCTTCTTTGCCGTTCAAAGAGAAAGGAGGTGTTTTTTTGGATAACAGAATAAGAAACGTTTCCTTAGCGGGGCTTTTTGTTGCGCTGAGCATAGTCCTCGCTCGGTTTTTTGCGGGGGATATCCTCCTGGCCGGTACATCCGTCCTTAGGATAAGCTTTGGGCCGGTACCCATCTATCTGAGCGGAATGCTCTTAGGGCCCGTCTACGGGGCCATGACCGGCATATTGGCGGATTCATTGGGCTACTTGGTCAAGCCCCTGGGTGCGTATTTTCCGGGCTTTGCCATAAACGGTGCACTGTCTGGAATAATCCCTGCGCTCCTCGCCAAATATTACAGGGAAAAGGAATCCTGGGCCAGACTATTTTTGATCGTTGTACCGACAGAGATTATAACATCGATTTTTCTTACCCCGCTATGGCTCAGCATGATGATGGATAAGGCCTTTATTGCTTTTATTCCAAGTAATCTGATATCCAGGATCTTTTTGGTGCCGGCATACGTGGCGCTCATCAAAACGGTCCTGAAGCTTTCAAAACAGGCAATTCCCTCACTAAAGTAACCCATATACGAATCGATACAAAACTAAAAAAGGATAGGGCTACCCAAGCGGTTGGGTCCTATCCTTTTTAATTTTACAATCAATCCCTGACCCTTATCCCCTCTGTATCCAAATGCTCCGTGGTCTCCTTCCACACCTCTTTTATCCTCTTGTTATCCGCCGCGCCAAAGTCCGCCTCTAAAAAATCCCTGACGGGCAAAATTCGATAGTGGAGCCTGTTGTTCTTTGTAAACCTATATACCCATGTGGGAATGTAGTCGATTTCCCCTAGGCCTATGGTCTCGTTGTCGTAATCTTTGATAATCTCAAGGTTTAAAATCAGCCCGCTGTCCCTGTATCGGTCCCGCTGGTTTGAAACTATGTTTCCCAAAGAGTATATCACAAAGGTTTCCTTCTCTTCCCCTTGGGGAGTTGTTATATCCCTTCTTTCCATGGGCTGAATTACATGGGCATGGCTTCCGAAGATTACATCTGCCCCCATGTCGAAGAGCTTATCCGCCATCTGCTTTTGCGCCTCGTTGGGGGTTCTAACGTATTCATTTCCCCAATGAGCACATACGACGATAAATTCTGCCCCCTCATCCTTTGCACGTTGGATATCATCTTCTATTTTGGAGGTGTCCTTCAGGTAGTTGACCATATAGGTTAGTTTATCCTTATTGACCGACCCCTCCATGCCATTGGTCCCGTATGTATAAGCCAAGATGGCGACCCTTATATCATTTTCTTCGACAATCAATATCCGGTCCCGCTCCTCAGGCGACCTGGCTGTTCCCGTATGGGGTATGCCATGCTCGTCCAGCACGTCCAAGGTATGCTCTACCCCAAATTCTACACCGTCTAAGCTGTGGTTGTTGGCGGTGGTCAGGATATCAAACCCCGCTCCTTTAAGCGCAGTAACGAGGGATTTAGGGCTCCTGAACCTGGGATATGCGGTATAACCGATCTCGTCGGTGCTTATGGTGGTCTCCAAGTTACCCATGGCGATATCGGCCTCTTTAAGGTATGGGCTTATATCCTCGAATACTCCCGTAAAATCATAGGATCCGTCGGGTTCCCTGGCAGCCTTTAGTTGGTGGTTATGTACCATGATATCGCCAACTACGCTGATCTTTAGCTTAGTTAGGCCCTTTGGTTTTGGATCGGCTATGGTTTCTTCCGCTCCGTTTGAGGGGTCCTCCAATCCGTTCGGAGATCCTTCAGAAATAACTTGGGACCGCCCATCGTCTCCCATTTTATTGTTGTCATCTTTGTTGTTGTCACCTCTATTGTTGTTATCTTTATTGTTGTCATCTTCAGTTACATGGTTTTGGCCTATGTTTCTGATGTTGGGCCCGGCAGAAAACCTTTTTATAAGTGAGCAGCCGGCCAATAGCGCGTAGATCAGTAACAGACACAGCATTAAAGCAATATGTATCCTAGACTTTCTCATTCTCTTTCTCCCGTAATCTATTAATTCACCGGTGTTATTTTAATTTATGTCAACTCGGCTTAAAGTCTCGGCAATACCGATCCTTTAATAGTGCAGACCCTCCGTGAGCACGGGCCCTTACGCGAATCCTTAAATGGGGCCCGTAGCAATTCATGCATATTACACAGAAATAGTACCAGAAGTAAATGGTAATTTCAATATGCAATGAGTCGTATTGACCAAAACTTTCCTAAATAGATTTCATAAAAAAAATATTTTTGTAAATAATACAAAACTAGGAAGGATATTTTACATTTATGTAGAATATAGAATTATCAATGTAACACTTTTGTTAAACTTTGAGATAAAATTGTAATAGACTGGATATCTTAACTGGAGGTTATCATGAAGAATTTAAAGTATCTGTTTTGTACCGTGCTGGTATTTCTAACCCTTCTCTCCCTTATCGTTCCCACGATAATCTTGGCCAATGATCCGCCTACCTTATACACCATGTACATAAACGGTCAGGAGATAGGAATCGTCAGATTCCCCGCCAGGGCGCTGGCAATCTACGATGAGATAGAGACGGGTCTTAGGGAGAAGTATACCGAAGAAGTTTTTATCGGTTTCGACGTCTATTTTAAGGAGATAGCGGCAGGTTCCAGGCAGGTCACCAACGAGAGCATTCTGACGAAATCCATAGAAGAAACCGTCGATGTGAAGGTTAACGCCTATGCTGTAAGTATCAACGGGGCAAAGATGTTTTTCGTAAATACACTCCAAGAAGCCGAAAAGGTCGTTCAGGAAATCAAGGCCCCCTACATAAAGAGGATAGAAGATAAAGGGGAAAGCAAGCTGGAAGAGGTCACCATCAAGGAGGATATCAGCCTCGACGAGGAATTGATATCCCAAAGCCAGGTCATCACCCCGGAAGAAGCCATAGAGATGGTGCTTAACGGTACCGAAGGCTTTAGGGAATACAAGGTAGAAAAAGGTGACTCCCTTTGGGACATAGCCAATCGTAATAACGTAAAGGTATCCGACCTCCAACTGGCAAACCCGGATATTGACAACGATATAATCCAACCCGGGGATATTCTGAAGATAGGCCGACAAGAAAAACTGCTTACAGTCCTTACAAAGGAGCAAGCGGAATATACCAAGGAGATTCCCTTTGAGACGGAGGTAAAGGAAGATAAGGATCTGGAAAAGGGTAAGTCCAAGGTCCTCCAAGAGGGCGAAAAAGGGGAGAAGAAGATCGTCGCCTTGATCACCAGAGAGGATGGACAGGAGATCGCTAGGGATATCATCAGCGAAGAGGTGACTAAGGAGCCGATAAAACACATTGAGGCCAAGGGCACCAAAGTAAAACCCAAGCCACAAGCAAGGCCTACACCCTCCAGGTCATCCAATAAATCATCGTCTAAGTCTTCCACAAAGAAAGTCTCCGCTCCCAGTAGCAGAGGCAGTGGCAGCGGCAGCGATATAGCCAATTATGCCCGTAAATTTGTAGGCTATCCCTACAAATGGGGAACCGCAGGCCCTAACTCCTTCGATTGTTCCGGATTTACATATTACGTGTACAAGCAGTTTGGAATCGATCTGAAGACAACTGGCTCCGTCGCCCAGCGTAAGGTTGGGAGTAAGGTTTCCAAATCCGACCTTAAGCCCGGAGATATCGTCTGTTTTACAAGCTCCAGTGCCAGCGGCCATGTTGGAATCTATATCGGCGACGGCAAAATGGTACATGCATCGGGCAAGAAGACCGGGGTCAAAATCAGCGATATAAACTCGGGGAGCTACCCAAAACGCTATGTAACATCCAGAAGGGTAGTAAAGTAAGCTAAAAATTAATGAAGTCATCCCCTTTACAACAGCATACTTCTCAGATAATGAACCGGCACGATGCGTCAATTTGTTAAGACCATTATTAAGGCCATAGGATAATTAATAGAAATGATTAATATACAAAGACACCAAAGAGCAAC
>DASRNX010000183.1:0-2740 GCA_035647175.1 Clostridia bacterium
ACCATAACCCTGAAACTGAAGTCCACCATGGAGGCATTGCCTATATTGGAAAGGGTGGGGGACAGTATCCGGGGTTTTCAGGTAATTGAAGGGGACATGGACGATGCCTTTATCAATATTACAGGGAGGGAGATGAGGGAATGAAATATCTTGTTAAGCGGAACCTGCTGATTTTTTTCCGTGACCGGGGCAGTGTCTTCTTCTCACTCTTGGCGGTATTTATAATCATAGGGCTTTATGTCTTGTTTTTGGGTGATATGCTGATAAATAATATGCAGGAAATGCCGGGTGCCAGATTTCTTATGGACAGCTGGATAATGGCGGGTTTGATAGCCGTAACGCCAATTACTACCTCCCTGGGTGCCATGTCGTCTATCATTGTGGATAAGAAATATGGGATGTTTAAGGACTTTGCTGCTTCGCCCATAAAAAGGAGCTCTATTGCACTGGGCTACATAGCAAGCGGGTTTTTGATAAGCCTTATACTAACCCTTATAACCTATGTGCTTGCGGAAGTTTATATAATAGCCTTCGGCGGAAATCTGCTGCCTTTTACTGCGATGATAAAGGTGCTGGGAATGATCCTGTTTACCACGGCATCCTCCAGCATAATGATGTTCTATCTGGTATCCCTCTTTAAGAGCATCAATGCCTTTTCAGCTGCCAGTACCGTCGTGGGTACCCTGATAGGATTTCTCACGGGTATCTATATCCCGGTGGGATCTTTGCCGCCCGCTGTCCAAACAGCTGTTAAACTTTTTCCACCTTCCCATGGGGCAGTTATACTGAGAAGGATCATGATGGGCCAGGCAGAAAAAATCACCTTTAGGGGTGCACCCGCAGCGGCCCTTGATGCCTTTCGCCTAGAAATGGGCGCATCTTTTAGAGTAGGGGATATAAGGCTAAATTCCTATGCCAGCCTTTTGTATATGGCATTGTTTATGGCGGGCTTCACAGTGCTTGCCCTTATAAGAATCAAAAGAAAAGGGGATTAGGTTAATATGCTTTAAAATATCGGAAAATTGTTTGATGTATCCCCATGGGGTTATAAATACTCTGGTATTGGATTAACCAGTTGTGCTAATTCTTTATACTACCATAGATAAGCTACTCTAAAGATAAAATTTATCGTCATTTCTTGCATAGACCCATTGCATTTGTCATATTGATAAATTTAGTCTTTGTATTGTTTATCTATAATTAATTTCTTTCGATCATTTAAAACCAAATTATCATGGAAAGTGGGGAAGGGGATAAAATGCCCAAGGATTTGTTACAAATTATATTAAAGAGCGCCGGGGATTCCTTTATACAGGTAACGGTCTTCGTCGGTGCAGTCCTATTATTATTTGGTTATATAAACTTCAGACAGCAGGGGGCCTTCGTGGAAAGAATAGAAAAATCCAAGAGATATCAGCCCCTTATAGGCGCATTTTTAGGAATGACCCCGGGATGTGGCGGGGCAATATTCGTAATGCCCCTCTATGTAAAGGGTACCGTCAGCTTTGGAACTGTAGTTGCTACCTTGATAGCAACCGCCGGAGACTCGGCTTTTGTGACCTTAACCAAGGCTCCAAAGGATTTTGTCATAGTAACCTCTATCTCCTTTGTCGTAGGGGCCATTACTGGGTATATAATAGACCACTACAATATAGGGGATTGGGTCCGAAAAAGGTCCCGAAGGCTGTCCAAAATAGATGTAGAAAGGGAGCACAAGCATGCGGAAGCCATGATGGATGAACTCTACTGTGATAATCCCAATGCCTGTAGATCCAATACCCTGAGGCATATAGGACATGAGGAAGGCGATGAAGTGGACTTAGCACTTCATCACAGCAAGCCCTTAGATGTCACAAGTCTTGGATATAGGGTCACCCATGGCGCCTATGTTGTATTTTGGATCATATTAGCTGCGGGATTCATCTTAGGTATCTTAGATCTAGCCATGGTGGACATAAATGCATTGCCAGGCCTACCCAATCTAGGCCTTATAATTGGGCTGTTAGGAACCATTGCCACGGTATTATATATGATATTTTCTAAGAAGTTTATTAAGGCTACCAGCCATGAAGAGGTGGAGCATAAGCTATTTTCTCTAAAGGAAACCTTCATACACAATGCAGAGGAAACAGCATTCGTGGGGACCTGGGTCTTTGCCGCCTACTTAGCTTACGAGTTGGGGGTTTTCGCCATCGGCGGAGAACATGTGATTGAAGCAGCCCTGACATCCACAGGTTTGACGGCAGTCTTAATTGGGGCGGCAGTAGGATTAATACCTGGGTGCGGTCCCCAGATTATATTCGTATCCCTCTATTTAAAGGGCATGTTCCCCTTTGCAGCCCTTTTGGCCAATGCTATTTCCCAGGATGGAGACGCATTATTTGCCCTTATCGCTCTGGATCCAAAGTCAGCATTCTGGTCCACGGTGTATAATACTATCCCGGCTTTGATAGTGGGTATCCTGGCGTATTATATCCAACTTGCCCTTTAGAGCGATTGCGTATGAAATTTAACTATAGGTATTTAGCATGGGGTTCTTCGGCCATGAAATTATTACATCGGAAGCAATTGTTCTGGCAATTACAACACAATATTGCTTTATCTCAAAATTAAGTCAAATTGGGATTGCTTGAATGATTTACTTTAATATAGTAGACTCGAATCTGGATTATTGATATTTTGCTTAAGGAGGCCACTATGAGTCAATATACCTTTGGGATAAGACCCAGTTTAGCTACTG
>DASRNX010000184.1:0-11813 GCA_035647175.1 Clostridia bacterium
ATTTTAAGACCAATATTAATATTCTTATAATGTATCTGATACCCATACTGCTGGCTTATATCTACGATAATTTTATTCCCGGCATGCCGGAAGGGTTTGCGCTTTCCTTTGGGCTCTTGTTTCTGGTCGTCATGGTGGGAATGTATGTCCCGTCCATGATGATAGCTGAGGAAAAGGAAAAGAAGACTCTGGAGGTGTTGCTTCTATCCCCGGCCAGCTCCGTAGAAATATTTATAGGAAAGGGGCTCTTGACGTTTATCAGCATACTGATAAGCTTCATTATTCTCGTAGCTATTTCCGGCAGGGTCGGGATTGATCATATAGGCGTTATCTTAATCGGCGGGTTATTGACCGCTGTTTTCTGCATACAGGTGGGGATTATCGTAGGCCTGTTATCTAAAAATCAGATGGCTACAGGAGTGGTGGGTACCCCTGTATATATGGCATTGCTGTTGATACCGATGCTTGGCAGTATGGGGTCCCCGGTTTTAAAAAAGATTGCAAAAGTCTTTCCGACCTATTATTATAATGATATGCTCTACAAGGCCCTTGGCGGATTCGAAGGGAGTCAAACGCTCCTTGACATGGGGCCCGAACTCGGGATTCTATTGGGAAGCATATTGATTGCATTCGTGTTACTGCTGGTAGTATACAGAAAAAAGGGGTTAAATTGACGCCTTAACCCGATTCTGTCGGCACAACGAATTAAATCCAAAAAAGGCTATGCGCCTAAAATTAGATTGGACTGAATTTGTATGAAATATAATGGTATAAGACGTGCGAAATTTATTGACAGACCAAACCGTTTTATCGCCAACGTCGAACTGGACGGGAAAAGGGAGATGGTGCATGTCAAGAATACCGGAAGATGCAGAGAAATATTTGTAGAGGGGACTACGGTAATCCTAGAGGAAGGGAAGAACCCAAACCGTAAGACCAGGTATTCGATAATAGGCGGGTATAAGGGGGATCTCCTCATTAATACCGATTCTCAAGTGCCCAACGCCGTAGTTTATGAAGCTATTACCCAAAATAAAATAGAAGAGGTGCAAAACGTTACCAAGGTTAAAAGGGAAGTAACCTTTGCAAATTCCCGTTTTGATATCTACTTCGAGGACATGAGCAGAAAAGGGTTTATTGAGGTTAAGGGTGTGACCCTGGAATATGACGGGGTATGCATGTTTCCCGATGCCCCTACCCAAAGGGGAGCAAGGCATGTTCATGAGCTGATAGAGGCCAAAAGACAGGGCTATCACAGCTATATCATCTTTTTAGTTCAGATGGAGGGTATGAAGTGCTTTACACCCAACTACAGGATGGATCCGGAATTTGGCGAAGCCCTAAAAACTGCCCATAGCCGGGGGGTTAAAATCCTGGTTTACGATAGCGTGGTAGGGGAAGATGAAATTGCTATAGGCAATAGTCTGGGGTTTCATCTCTAATGCCTGAGGCTCCATGTGATTATATTGAAGGGGAGAAGGATGATGAGGAATAAGCGGTCTGTAATATTTAAGTCTTTAATTTCGTTGACGTTGATAATGGCCTTGGCATTACCGGGTTACGGGAACAAACTATCCATAGCAGAGGGAAAAATTACGTCCTCGGAA
The DNA here is from genome assembly GCA_035647175.1 of Clostridia bacterium. GTDB lineage: Bacteria > Bacillota > Clostridia > Caldicoprobacterales > UBA3941 > UBA3941. Next base: position 1,608 of record DASRNX010000184.1, read on the forward strand.
CGTCTGGTAGGGGATAACGTGGGTTTGATAGAGGGGAATTATTACGTCCTTTCCCAATCTGGATTTATGCTCAATTACGAGATACAGAACGGAACCGAAAACAATATAACCCAAATAATTTTAGAAGAGACCCTTTTCGACGAAAGCGGCCGCGTCGTACCGGGGGAAGGGGCCCCCGATACCGAGTTTATAATTGAAGCGGGACAGAAGAAAACATTTCAGGGCAAAAAATTCAAGGCCCAGGAAAAGCCGACGGCCTACACTCTGGAATATTCCATTCAATATATTTTGGAAGATGGGGAGGGGCCGGGTCTGATCTCCAGCGGTAAAAGACAGATAACGGTCCTGTCCACGGGGCTCAGCGTCGTATATAAAGCCAGTACAGGCGGCCCTATACCCCAAGGGAGTGAGGTTACCTACACCTTCGAAATAAAATCATCGGCCAATATTAACATCAATAATATCCTGGTACAGGACAGCGTGCTGGGGGATATAGGCGTAATACCGATTCTTGCACCGGACGAAACCGCAACCTTGTCCATGACCCTTAAACTTAACGAGACCACCAAAAGCTACCCCATTATTATTTTTGAGGGTCCGATGGACGGACAGGGCAATATAAAAAGGGAATTCAAAAACGCGGCGGTAGAGGTAGTAGTAGAGGAAAAGCAGGTGGAAAACCCTTTAGTAATTATAGGGAAGGCCAGTAAGTCCAAGATAGCGCCTAACGAAGAGGTGGACTTTAGCCTGATAGTTGAGAATAAAGGGAACAGAACCCTGACTAAAGTCAGCCTGACGGATTGGACGGGGAAAGAGATATTAACCAAGGATAACCTCGCTCCGGGAAAAGAGGGGGTCATAATACATGCCTGGAGGGTGGAACCGGGGAAGGAGTATACATTTAAGGCGACAGCCGTTGAAGAAGGTACGGATCGAAAAGTGCAGGCATCATATACTGCCAAATTTTCCGCTATCGAGGCGGAAATGGAAATAGCCAACAGGGTAACGCCTCAGGAGGTGGCCGCAGGCGATACCGTCACGATAGAATACATTCTTAAAAATACGGGAAAGGCAACTATGGTGGATGTGCGGGTTCAGGAGCCGGAATTTGGTGAAGTTGGGAGTTTTGATGTGCTAAAGCCGGGTCAAACGGAGACCTTTGCAATTGAAAGGGTAATTGAAAAGGATACCGGCAGTCATCCTATGGTGTATGCGAAGGACAAAGATTCAGGATATGAGTATGAGTTTCAGGGCGATTTAATTGAGATCGCCGTCAATATCGTTGAGACACGTCCTCTTTTGACTATTAAACTTGCCACGGAGCCGGAATCGTTAACAGAGGCCGGAGCGGTGGACCTTATCTGTACTGTGATAAACGAAGGGGATGTAAAGATTGACAATATTGATCTCGTCCTAAATGAAAGAGAACTAGGCATCGGAAGCATCCTGACCCTGGAGTCCGGGGATGAGGAAACCCTTACCCTGCCCGGGTTGGACATCGGAGAGGACACATCATTTACGGTTACAGCCAGGGGTGTTACCTACTTGGGCGAGGAGGTGGAGTTTGTAAGCGCTCCATATGAAATTACAATAGGCGGTGACGATATTCCCGAAGAACCCATCAAAAACCCAAAAATCAGTTTCCTGAAAAAGCTACTTGGGATCATTGCCATCCTGGGCGTTGCGACGGTGGGGGGTATGGTCTATCTCTTGAGGGACCTAAGGCGCGGTGGCAAGAAAAAGACAGTCGGTGGTGGGAGCAAACAAAGGGCAAGAAAAAGGAAGACCACTCGGAAATAGATACCTGTTTTTTAATCTGCCGGGTATGAATGGGCAATTGCTAATGCGTATATTTATTCACCAATTGATCCAGGGACATCCAGTATTGATAACCCTTACGCCTCCGTTTTTTTCTAGATGCAGTTTTTGTATCCCCCGGAGAGAACACCCATTTTAGAAAGGTCATCCAAGCTATAATTATCTTGGAGCCCATATCCTCATCCATAGGCTCCAATGCGAAGCCCAACCTCTTCATGGCAGGGCCCATCATGGTAACACCCCAGACTGCTTTAACCTTGGGGTCCAGCTTTCCCCGCTGTGCCAAGCAGGCTAAATGGGCAATCTCTTCCCGAAAAAGGCGTAGAAGCTGGATGTCGGAAGCGACCTCTACCCCGGCCACCACCCCTTGGGCGAGGGTCAGATTGGAAATGTGTATCTCCAGCACATAGTCACCGGGGCTAACCTCGGTCCCGTCGTCTAAGGAAGTAGGTCGGCCCTTGTATGGGTGTACCGACATTCTCAAAAGGCCATAGGGTGAATTTTCTATGGGATTTATGTTTTCTGCCCACGAGAAAAACTTTTCCCAGAGGGTTATAACGGGTCTGATTATTGATCTTAACATGGTGTACCCCCTAAATTTATTCTAGGCTTGCAAAGCTGTATCCGTCTTTACGAAGGGATCTAATTATCATGGGTAGGGCCATAAGCGTGTTTTCCGGAGCCCCGGGATCCCCTTGATTGTCGTGTAGCACTATGACAGAGCCCGGGACTGCCTTATCCACGACGGTTTCATGTATATGTTCTGCGGCGGTATTTATATCCCAGTCCTGAGCCTCTATGGACCAATAGGCTATACCGAGCCCCAACCTCCCGGCAGCAGCTATACTAAAGAGATTAAATCCCCCCCATGGGGGGCGATACCATTTTGGGAATATGCCCGAGGCAAGGGATATGGCCTCATAGGCGCGGGACATGTCCTTAAAGGTTAGGACGGGGGACATAAGCCAGGCATGGCGATGGGAATAGGAATGACACCCTATGGTATGGCCTTCCTCCGCTATGCGTTTCACTATATCAGGATAAAGCTCCGCTTGCCTCCCCATTAAAAAGAAAGTAGCCTGGATTTGGTGCTCCCCAAGAATGTCCAACAATCTGGGGGTGTAATCCGGATTGGGCCCGTCGTCAAAGGTAAGGTAGATTTTTCTTTTATTTGAGGAGCCTCCCCTGAGCACCTTGGATGAGCAGTTACGTGCCCAGTAATTGGGCAGAAGGCAATATATCAAAAAAATGATCCATAGGACGGCTGGAAATAGCCACCACATATTTTCACTTCCCTTAAGCAATATTTAATCTCTATAGCGGCGTCAATGGGATCTGCCTTTAGGCGTACCTATCCTTTTTTTCCAACGAAATCTCATCACCGGGTTCAATATAATGATCATGGGATACGAGTCCTACAATTGCGCTGACCGCATGTCTGGCGGATGAGGGCTTTGAAAGATGGGCCATAGCATGGGATATGTTCTCGAGGACAGAAGGGTCCTCTACGGCATTTTTAATGAGTTCCACCACCTGATTTTCATTTTGGGCAATAAGAGCCGCCCCATTGTCTAACAAAAAGTTTACGTTACCCATCTCATGCCCCGGAAGGGGCTTATACAGCAGGATTGGAAGCTTAACCGCTAGGGCCTCAAAAACCGTTATTCCGCCCGCCTTCGAGAGAAGCAAATGGCTGCCCCTCATAACAGGGGCGATATTTTCTGTATATCCCAGGACCCTAACGGGAACAGGAGAGCGCCGGGCCACCTCTTCCAGGTTCTTGGCAAGGGCCCTGTTGGAACCGGCCAGGGCGACTATCTGCATGGGCAGTCCCATATCCCCTAGCCTTTCACATATTCTTTCGATACCTGGCATAAGCCCCGCACCTCCCCCCATAATTAGCAGAGTAAATAGGGACTGATCCAAATTATGTCTAATCCAGATACCGGGATCCGGGACAGGGGCTTCGAATTGTGATCTTATGGGTATACCCGTAACATGTATGTTTTTTGCAGGAATGCCTTTTTCTATAAGCAACTGGGAGACCACATCCGCAGCCACTATGTAGGCATCAGCCATGGGATGTATCCATTGGCCATGGGCGGTAACATCCGTAATAACGACAGCTAGGGGAATATCAATCTTACCCTCTCGTTTTAGCTGCGAAACTACCCCGGCGGGGGTGGGGAAGGTGCAAATAATAACCTTGGGGGAATGCTCCAAGATCAATTCGTATATTCTCTTCCTACCCATACTGTTCAACATTTGTTGCCATTTAGAGCGGGAATCTGTTTCCCGGGTTATTCTGTAAAACCAATCATATCCCCAGGAAAAATGCCGGATCATTTGGGAATAGCAGAACTTTAGGGACTTATTAAACAAGGGGCCTATATACTGAAAGTAATTATATATTCCAACCTCCCAATGGGGACGGCGCTCCTTGAAAACACCTTTCAGGGCAACGGAAACCTGGTGGTGGCCCGTACCAAAATCAGCAGATAAAATCAACACATCACATTTTTTAAAGTCTTCTTGGGACATCCATACACTCCCCTAACCGTCACTTATCATCTATATATTTTACGACAGACATTCTACATTGGAATGCGGGTGTCATAAAGCATTATCTTTAAATCCATAAGTTATGAAAAATACATTGTTCTACTACAAAAGCATGTAGACTAACCGAATCTGTAATGAAGATTTTTTCACACCATATCTATATATAAAATTCGACTATGCCCGTTTTCGGAACTAAACCATTATACCAAAGTATATATGGGTTTGTACACCGAAAATCTGTTGGGGGGCTATAAGCCATTGATATCTCCAAGGTCCTAGGCACCGGAAATTTACTATAGGGGTGCAAAAAACAAACAACTCCAACTATGAAATTTATCGTCATGAAATTGCACAAACCCATTGCAATTGTCATACCGATATATTTAGTTTACGTATTGTTTATCTATAATTTTTGATGGTATATCACAATATAAATACTGTCTATGATATAATTGTACGGTGGTTATCATTCAGATAGCCCGTTTTAAGGGAGGGGAGACCGCATGAATATAGAATCCCAATTGATCGAGAGGTCAGTTAGCGGTGATACGGATGCTTTTGGAGAGCTGGTATTATTATATGACAAAAGGATATATAATTACTGCTTTCGTATGACCAACAATGCCGATGATGCTGAGGATTTGGCCCAGGAGGTTTTTATAAAAGTGTATAGAAATCTGGGTTCCTTTAAGGGGAATTGCAAATTCTCTACCTGGATTTATAGAATTGCACATAATACCTGTATAGATAATCATCGAAAGAAGAGGTTTAGGCTTTTGTCCCTAAGCCTGCAGGGGGATGAAAAGGGAGAAATGGATATTCCTGACAAAGGGCCGTCACCCGAAGAACAAATAGTAAGCCGTGAGCAATATGGTCTTATGAAGGAATGTATAGCGAGATTAAAACCGGAATATAAATCCGTAATCATATTGAGGGATATACAAAATTATACCTATCAAGAGATTTCCGATATTTTGGAAATACCCCTGGGAACGGTAAAGTCCAACATAAGCCGCGCTAGGGCCTTACTTCGGGATACCTTAAAATCCCGTTTGGCGGCGTATGGTGAAAGGAGGGTAAATTGATGGATTGCAGGGATTTTGACTATTATATAAGCCTTTATATCGATAAAATGTTGGATGAGGGGGATAAGGAAAAGCTTGTAAATCACCTAAAAGAGTGTCAGAGATGCAGTGAAGGCTTTCGGAAAACCCAACAAATCGTTTCCATGATAAATAGCTTGGAATCGGAGCCGTTACCCCATGACTTTAACGATAAATTGCTGGGCAAGATAGGACACGGAAAGAGGATAGCATCGCCCCATTGGTTAAGGTGGACAGGCGCCGTGGCAGGAATTTTAGTTATATTTTTTTCAATAAAGATAGCCCTGGATGTAGGCGTTACGGACAAGGCATCGTCCACCGCGACCCTCACAGAAGGGATGAAAGGGGAGGATATAGCAGATGGCTCAGAGTTAATGCAAATGGAATCTCCGGGGGAGGCCAGGGATGACTTAGAGGCAGACAGCGCCCAATACGATGGTGTGGAAGATAGTGTGGAAAGAGAGGGCATTGGGGATGGCTATGACGAAGAGATGGTAAGCAAAGAGGATTCCCAATTAAACGATTTGCCCCGGATACAATCGAATGAAGTGGAAATATACGTGGAGGATATATGCATAACCCCGGAAACGCTGAAGTTTATAGCGATAGATAATGAACTGGAACTCATCGAAAGCGGCGAAGGTTTCATTGTTATCGGGATTCATAGTCAAAAGGAAAGGGATATTCTTCACCGTGAGCTATCCAAACTAGGGGAGGTCCGGGAGGTAGGGGAAGAAATGGACACCGATCAGGTTAAGCTAATTATAAGGGCTGCCGAATGATGGAGTGGATTTAAAACCAACAAAATTGGATACGGGATTTAGCTGTATAAATAGGATAATTATGGTGAATAATATATCCATAACACATAAACCAGAGGAGATGAGGTTAATGCAGGATAATACGGCTAAATCCTTTTTAGATCCCATTCTGATATCCCTTATGAAAAAGGAGGTCAACAGATCAAAGGATGCGGATGAACCGGTAAATCGTGCCTTTGAAGTGATCGCAGAGAAGAGCGGGCTCAAATTTAACACCGTAAGAAATTATTATTACCGGTATATACATGAAAAGGACAACAAACAGGGGACCCCCGATATGGATCACGGGGAGGCATCAAAAGGTTCAGAGGTAGCAGGTACTACTTTTACAGTAGACGAGGTAAAAGGGCTCATGACGGCGATGCTGACAGGTCAAGCCGAGGGTAAATCCGTTCGGGGATGCGCCAATGAGCTGGCGAGAAATGATAAAAGGCTCTTGCTGAGATACCAGAACAAGTACAGAAATGTGATATCTGGAAATCCAGAATATGTAAAGGGACTTATGAAGCAGATGTCTGCCCAGGGATTGATGTACTATGACCCATTTAGAAAGCAGGTAGTCCGGGGACGGAATACCACACCTGAAGGAGAATTGCTGGATAGCATAGGTCGACTGGTTTCAAACATAAATGAAATCCGAGGTTCCAACCTGGACGGGCTGCTTGAGGGACTCCAAGAACTAAGTGAAATGGCTGTTCAATTTCAGCGACAGTATAATATAGGGGCGGGTGCCAGACAGCTACCCGATTATGATGATCTGGTGGCCATAAACAGGTATTTTCTTAAACTCACACCTGCCGGGAAGCTGACCGGTCTATCGGACTATATAAGACAACTGGAAGATTGTATCGATGGAATGGAGGCAAGCCAACAATCCCAATGAAATTGGAATGTATCATTTCCTTTTTGGGATTATAAGGAGGCACCCATCCCTTGGGCAACGCATCCACAGGGATTGTCATAAAATGGGCTTGCCTGCCGCTGTATGTTTGGGTATGATATTGCTATAGTGCTTGATTTACGCCGTGAAATGGGAACGCCCGTGTTTTTCGCGGCGTATGATTTAGTGGGGGGTGTTTGTATGGACCGTTATGGCACAACCAAAAGGGTCGCCGCATGGGGTATCGGAGGCAACCTCTTCTTGTTGGTTGTAAAGCTGATCATAGGATTTGCCAGCGGGAGTCAGGCAATGATAGCCGATGGCTTTAATAGCGCCGGCGATGTCTTCACCTCAATTATGACCTACCTAGGTAATAGAATATCCAGTTTGCCGGGGGATCAGGACCACCCCTACGGACACGGCAAAGCCGAGTATATCTTTTCTATGATTATTAGCTTTTCACTGCTTTTGGTAACATATCAGATATTTAAAAACTCATTGGAGTTTGTGATAAATAAGCAGAGCTTTATGTTTTCTTGGCAACTGGCAGCTGTAGCCTTCATAACCATAGCCCTAAAGGCGATTTTATGGGGGTATACCCGCAGGGCAGGCGAGAAATGGGATAACCTATTGATTATTGCCAACGCAGAGGATCATAGAAATGATATATTGGTCACCTCTGCTACCCTCATAGGGATTATCCTCGGGAGCAGGGGGATATACTGGGTTGACGGAGTAGTCGGTATTGGTATTTCCCTGTGGATAGGGTTTACAGGTATTCGGATATTTATTAGCGCTTACAATGTGCTTATGGACACCAACATCGACGAAAAATACACTGACAGGCTCATAAGGGATATAGAGGCTATACACGGCGTAGATCATGTGGATTCCATAAACGCCAAACCCATAGGGGTAAGTTTCATCATCATAGTAAAGGTATCGGTTTCCGGGACCATGACCGTAGAGGAAGGGCATGCCATCGCAGCCCAAATCAAGACGAAGATAAAAGGAAATAAGAACGTGGGCGATGTAGTGGTGCATGTGAATCCCGTCTGATTAATTCGTTATGCCGCCTATATATGTGGTGATATAAAATTGTGTCATAACCCTTTGTCAGCTGAATCATATTATCATATGTACAACTGGTTTATATGACAAGTCGCCCACCAAATTTAAGAAGATAACCACTGGAAAACCTTAGGGATAGATGATATACTCTACAGGTAAGGGGGCGTGCTATTAAGGACATAGTCTATTTGGCATGCAGCATGCCCAAACAAGCGATTAATATATCGCAATAACCAATGCAAGGCGTTATAAAATTAAACAGCATTTATATCCATAGGTGTCCGGGATACCGGATTAAAAGGGAAAGCGGTAAAAAGCCGCTGCAGCCCCCGCTACTGTAAATGAGGACATGTTTACTGAAATAAACCACTGGGAAACTGGGAAGGTGCGTAAACATGAATGATTCATAAGCCAGGAAACCTGCCTATGGGTATGTAAAAGCTAGTTCCTTCGGAGGGAAGGATTGGGAGCTTATATGTTTATTTTAAAATCCAATCCAATTCAATTGGATTTTTATTTTGGGTTGGATCATATTCCAAGTTCCCCTCCTAAAGCGAATTTCTTGCCTATGGTGTGAATTTGACTAAAAGGCGGGTATCCGCGATTTAGATCGTCTTGCAAAATATGGAGGGATTTTTTATGGAAAGAAAGGTTTCAAGATTCGCTGCACTTTTAATCGTAATGATAATGTTGGTCTCCTGGGCGGTAGGATGCGTTGCGCCAAAGACTCCTAACGGCCATGGCGATGAGGACCGAGAAGACGCAATTGGACAAGAGGATACGGATGGGATCAACGATGAAGGGGAAGATAAGGCCGATGCCAATGGAGAAGACGAACCTGAAGACGATTTGACCCAGGACCAAGAGGGTCTATTTCCTTTGGAGGTTGTAGATAGCCTAGGTAGAAGTATAACCATAGAGAAGATGCCGGAGAAGGTTATATCATTGGCCCCTAACGCTACGGAAACGCTTTTTGCCCTAGGCATAGGTGATAGAGTGATAGGCGTAAGCCAACAATGCGATTATCCCGAGGAGGCGCAAACGAAGGATAAGATGGGGGATTTTTGGGAGCCTAACATTGAGCTTATAGTGGAAGCCAACCCCGATATCCTATTTGTAGGAAATGCTGCTCCCGAAGAGTTCCTAGATAAAATGGATGAAAGCGGGATAACGGTACTGGCTCTGGAGGGGTTCGACCTTGAGGGTACATACGGGTCTATAATTGATACAGGTAGAGCCATGGGAGCATCACAAGAGGCCGAGACCCTGGTAAAATCCATGAAGGATAAAGCCGCTGATATCCGGCAAAAGGTGGACAGCGCCGAAGAGCCCCAGGTATATTTCGTCATTTCTTACGGTGAATACGGCGATTTTACTGCGGGGGGCAAAAGCTTTATCGACGAATTGATCACCATGGCGGGGGGTAAGAATATAGCCGGGGATACGGAAGAGGAGTGGCCCCAGTACAGCATGGAAAAGCTAGTGGAAAAGGATCCGGAGATAGTCTTTTCTACTATGCAGGCTCAACCCGATGGGATAGCCGACACTCCCGGATACAAGGAGCTTACCGCTATAAAAGAGGGCCGGTTGATCGTGCTGGACGACAACCTCATAAACAGAGCTGGACCTAGGCTGATAGAGGGTTTGGAAGACCTGGCAAAGGGCATGCACCCTGACCTGTTTGATTAGGCTTTTGAACTGTTATACTGGTTTCATACCCCGGTAGTGTTGTAATAGGGCGCATTAAAACACCGTTGTCATTCCGGGCATTGCCTGGAAACTTCCGAGGTCTTTGGCTTTGCCTAAAGTGACATGTTGTTTGATGCGCTTTTTAAATTCCATCTTTGGGGGTTAAAGATATAGGGGGATAGGGCATATGATTTATATCCATAGGAGAAGGCATTATAGGAAGGTCTATGTTGCCTTGCTCATATCGCTGTTTATAGTTATT
>DASRNX010000185.1:0-13981 GCA_035647175.1 Clostridia bacterium
GGGTAGGGAACGCGCAAGCTGTGCGGCTTCAATTTCCAGAATTTTAATGTCTTTAGGATTATCCGTAATGTCAATTACCGTAGCCTCAAGGCCTGCATCGGGGTCAACCTTGATAAGTCCCTGAGCTTCCAGAAGGAGCAAGGCCCTTGCCTCGTTTGTAGCATCATTGGGTACAGCTATCTGGGCACCGTCCGGCAATTCGTCGATAGTCTGTGTCTTGCCGGGATAGATACCAAAGGGCTCATAGTGGATGGCGGCGATGGATACAAGCTTGGTATTATTTTTTTCATTAAAGTCATCCATGTAGGGCTTATGCTGAAAATAGTTTGCGTCCAAATCCCCGGAATCCAGGGTCATATTGGGTTGGACATAATCGGTAAATTCTTTGACCTCAAGTTCATAACCCTTACTCTCCAACTCTTCCTCGGCAATCTCTAAAATTTCCGCATGTGGGGTAGGGGAAGCACCCACTAAAATCTTTTTGTCGTCCCCGGACTTTGCGCAGCCGGCAAACAATGATAGTATCAACAGCGCGCTCAGCAGAATAAGTAAAAACCTTTTCATAGACCTGACCTCCTAATTTTACGTATTGGTATAATATTATTTAGGGCGCAGTGAGACATCTGTTAAATAACCCCACCGCGCTCTAAAATTCATTAGTTTTATTGTGCAAGGATACAACGACCCGGCACCGTAGGTTAAAACAATATATTCTCGGCAACACATGGATAAATGATAATGTTTTGCGATATAAGCGGGGATATGCGGGGATATGACGTATTTATCGTAAAACATATAGGCAACAGATCATAGCAGTTATTTTCTCTTATCTCCGATTTTGGCCAGCTTCATCCCAATTTCTTGAAGGATCTGTACTATTATGACCAAAATTGCTACCGTTACCATCATAATGTCCGTTTTGTATCTATAAAGTCCGTACCTTATGGCTATATCCCCCAGGCCGCCGCCGGCTACTATTCCGGCAGTAGCGGTATAGCTTAAAATGGTGGTCACCGCAATAGCACTGCCTAGGATTAAAGACGGTCTGGCCTCCGGGAGCATAACCTTATAGATTACCTGTGCAGGGGATGCGCCCATGGACTCAGCCGCCTCAATAACTCCGCCGTCCACCTCTTTCAAGGAGGACTCTACCAGTCTCGCTATAAAGGGAGCCGCTGCAATTACCAGGGGTACGACGGTCGCATTGGAACCGATAGTTGTACCTACCACAAAACGGGTAATGGGAAACACCAAAATCAACAGGATCAAAAAGGGAACTGATCTTAAAAGATTTATGATGATACCAAGAACCAGATTAAAATATCTCTTTGGGTATATACCGTCCTTATCCGTAACTATTAAGGCAATCCCAAGGGGCAGGCCGAGGATATAGGCTATCAAAGTAGAAACCAATGTCATATACAGGGTTTCCAGGAATCCCCATCCAATAAGACTTACTATTTGTGGCTCAAACATATCCTTCAACCTCCTCCACCGTTAAATTCTTTGCTCTTAGATATTCTATCATTCCGTCGGCGACGCTCTCATCTTGGGGCAGCTGGATTACAATCTGGCCAAAGGCCCTGCCGTCGATGTTCTTTGTATCCGCGAATAGGATATTGACCGGCTGTCGGAAATCCAACACCATACCGGCTATCACCGGTTCGAAGGACGAATTCCCGTCAAAAACTATTCTCAAGCACCGGGTCCCAGAAAAATGCCTTATGGACTGGTCTTGGGGAAAGACCAATCGTTTAGCTGCGGCTGTCTTTGGGTTCGAAAAGATTTTCTCAACATCCCCTACTTCAGCTATGCGGCTGTGATCTATTATAGCCACCCTGTTACATATATCTTGGATCACCCGCATTTCATGGGTGATTACAACGATGGTAATTCCAAGGCGTTTGTTGATGTCCTTCAAAAGGGTCAGCACTCCTTGGGTTGTTGCCGGATCCAGTGCGCTGGTCGCTTCGTCGCACAGGAGCACCTTGGGATTGGTTGCCAATGCCCTGGCTATGGCCACCCTTTGGCATTGTCCGCCGGACAGTTGGGCCGGATAGGAATAGGCTTTCTCCGAAATCCCCACAAGCTCCAACAGTTCTTGAGCACGCATTTTGGCCGATCTCTTGTCCATTCCCGCTATCTCCAGGGGAAAGCAGATGTTACCCATTACGTTCCTTTGCATGAGCAGATTAAACTGCTGAAATATCATCCCCATGGATTGGCGTATGCTGTACAGCTCTCTTTTCGTAAGACGTGAAAGGTCCCTACCATTAAAAAAAACTGTACCTTGGGTGGGCTTTTCCAGGAAGTTGATGCATCGTACCAGGGTGCTTTTGCCGGCACCGCTCATACCGATGATCCCAAATATCTCCCCTTCAAGGATTTGTAAGTTTATATTATCAAGGGCATGAAATTCTCCATTTGTACTCGTGAATGTTTTGCTTAAACTTTCTATTTCAATAATTGGATTTCTTATCATCACCCCACCCCCTTACCATTTTTATAAAGACTTAATTTATAACCGCAAAATCACAATATATGCCCCCCCGGACATCAATGGAAAATTGATGCAGGCGGGTTTTAGACAACGGAGCACGCCCGTGTGTATTGATATTTTGCTAAAGTATATGACACATATAGTACCACTATTACGACAAATAAACAAGCTTCTGGACTAATCCGATAATAGCCCAAGCATGTTTTGGTTGTAGCATATTGATGTAGCATAGGAAATCATCCACCAGACCATGCCGACCAGACCATGCCGGCTAACGATAAATATAGTAGCCGGACTAATTCTCATCCCATAAAATTCGGACATAGAAGATAATCGATAACAATCGAATAAAAGGGGATAGGGAAAACCTTGAAGCCCGGTACTCAGGTATGGTACAATGGGCATGGTGGTATTATGATTTATAGGGAAAAATGTAAGGCATGGGACAGGATTATTCTGGTAATATATAAGGAGGAGATGTAAAATGAATGTGATCTTTAAGAGACGGAGTATCAGGGCGTACACCGATAGGACTGTACCGGATGAGCTTATCGAAAAGGTTTTAAGGGCCGGTATGGCGGCGCCGTCGGCGGGCAACCAGCAACCATGGCATTTTGTCGTAATTGATGACAGAAATACTTTGAACGAGATCCCCAAAATTCATCCCCATTCCGATATGTTAAGGGAGGCGAGCCATGCTATCGTCGTATGTGGGGATATCCCGAGTCAAAAATATGAGGGATATTGGGTACAGGATTGTTCAGCCGCTACCCAGAATATGCTGCTCATGGCAACGGAGTTAGGCTTGGGATCTGTATGGCTGGGGGTTTATCCCATTGAAGACAGGATAGAAGCCCTCAAAAACTTGTTTGGCATGCCGGACGAAGTAATCCCACTATGCATTGTATCCATAGGCTATCCGGCAGAGACCAAGGAACCGGAAGATCGGTTCGATGCTTCAAGGATTCATAAGAATAAGTGGTAATATTAAGGAGAGGAGGTGACATATATGGATAAGTCTGTTCTAGGAACCAGAGTTGTAACCCAGGTTGCAGTCTTGGTAAATGATATCGAAAAGGCCTGTCAGGACTATGCCGATTTTCTGGGCGTGGAAAACCCGGGGTATTCCCTAACCGATACCATAGATAAAACCCAAGCCGAATTCAGGGGCGAACCCTGTAACGCACGGGCAAAATTGGCCTTTTTCCCCGTAGGAGAAAATGTGACCATTGAATTAATCGAGCCGGATAAGAATCCCAGCGTCTGGAGAGAGGATTTGGATAAAAACGGCGAAGGGTTCCATCACATAGCCTTTGTTATTGACGGAATGAAGGAAAAGGTTATGCTCCTCGAGAAAAACGGGATGCCCCTTGTACAGAAGGGCGAGTATACAGGCGGTCGTTATGCATACGTAGATGCCAGAGAAAAGCTGAAGCTGATGCTTGAGCTGTTGGAAAACGACTGATGATGCCCGGCATATGAATGTTTTGGTACATATGCCCATTTCGGGCTATGCCGTGAAGTTTCCTGTCTAATAAAACCTGTGGTCCACACAAAGTTATGTGGGCCGCAGGTTTTTATTGTAATCGGATATCCTATCCGTAATTGCGAATAATATATATGATTCAAATACCCTATAGGGGTTATTTATGCTATAGATAGACAACTTTAATGATAAAATTTATCACAATGAAATTGCATAGATCCGATGCAATTATTACGCCGATGAATTTATTTTCTGTATTGTTTATCTGCATAGGAAGCGCGCGTTGTGCCGGATAAGCGCATACCGGCAATGGCTATTGGGCGCTGATTCATATTTAGAGATAACCCATTACTTTCATCATGCATCAGGGTAATGCATCGACACAAGAGGTTAAGAGGATTTACAGCCAAAAGACAATGGAGGAGGATAAAGAGATGAGCGAACTTATAAATAACAGGGAATATAGGCAAAAGGTTCTTAAGGAATTAATAATGGAGCTACACGACGGAAAGCCCGTTGAGAAGGTCAGGGAACGCTTTGCCAAATTGATTGAAGGTATATCCGTAGCTGAAATCTCGGAGATGGAGCAAAACCTCATAATGGAAGGGATGCCCATTGAGGAGGTCCAAAGGCTGTGCGACGTACACGCGGCGGTCTTCAAAGGGTCCATCGAGGACATACATAAGCCTACTTCTATGGAGGAAATCCCGGGTCACCCCATGCATACATTCAAATGGGAGAATAGGGAGATAGAAAAGAAACTGAAATCCGGGGCCGAGCCCGCATTGGCGGATTTTAAGGGCTCAGACAGTTCGGAGAACATCAACAATTTACTCCAGAACGTAGCGGAGCTTCTGGAGATTGATAAGCACTATAGCCGCAAAGAAAACCTAGTATTTCCCCATCTGGAGCATGCCGGAATAACCGCCCCGCCCCAGGTGATGTGGGGAGTGGATGACGAAATCCGAGAAAAACTCAAAGAAGCCCATGCCCTCCTCAGTGACTATAAGGGGAACAAAGAAGAGGTGGTCCAAACGGTTGAAGGGGTAGTCGGGGATATCAGGGAGATGGTATTTAAGGAAGAGAACATACTGTTTCCATTAATGGCCGAAACCCTGTCTCAGGATGAGTGGTTAACCGTATATAGAGATAGTGACGAGATAGGTTATACATTTATAGCACCTAAGGCAAAGTGGGTACCGGAAAGGGCGGATTATGTCGACGATACCTCCCCATCCCATATTGATTCCGATGTAATCCGCTTTGACAGCGGGGTGTTGACGGCCCATGAGGTGGAGACCTTGCTCAACCATCTGCCCGTAGACATCACCTTTGTGGATAAAGAGGATAGGGTAAAATACTTTTCACAGAGCAGCGAAAGGATCTTTACAAGGCCCAAGAGCGTAATCGGAAGAACGGTGCAGAACTGCCACCCCCCCGCCAGCATGCACGTGGTAAACCAGATAGTGGAAGATTTTAAAAACGGGGTCAAGGACCATGAGGACTTTTGGATCAGAATGGGGGAAAAGTACGTCCTAATCCGATACTTTGCAGTAAGGGACGAGGATGGGGAATATATGGGGACCATGGAGGTCTCCCAGGATATTGCGCCCTTCCAAAAGATCCAAGGGGAGAGAAGGCTCCTGTCTGAATGAACTAAATTTTGTAGATATACCACTTACAGGTCCTTATCTCATAGCGGATCTCATAGAGTCGCTCCATATTGTGGACAACGCTCTGACAGGTGAATATTATCATAGGGTTGCCGGCCAATCTCTCTTCCTTGCGAGAGATGGTCTGGGCTACCTTAATAACCATATAGCTTCCATCGGGCTGTTCCATCCGGAAACGGATTGGGGTGGGCAACCCGTCCTGGGTAAACCAGGCAATCATTTCTATGGGCTTCATTAGGACTTTCATATATATCACCACAATTGGTCGGTATCGCCCCGGAGAAAATTATATTCCGGGGGATAGCCGTTTATATAATCAGCCGGGCCTACGGCCATATTCTATACTATGGGGGTCCGGTTGATTTTATTTCCTTTAATATACTATACTTTCCCAAAAAGAACAAGTGTTCTTTTTGTATCCGAGTGCCTCGGATACCAGAGGGACGTTTCGTCAGTCATCATTCGCCATGGCACCAAGGGAATACCCTGTCTTTCTTCGGAAGTGTTACATTTGCTATGCCAACTGAACGAAATAAAAATGATGCATGGAAGTACATCCATTATAGTTGTATTTATCAATTCCTAATGTATAATGTAGGTACAGATAAACAACTCCAACTAAAAATTTATCACCATGAAATTGCACAAACCCAATGCAACTATCACGCTGATAAATTTAGTTTCCGTATTGTTTATCTGTAGATTATGATTTGGGCGTCAAAATTACACTTTTCTGGCAAGATACACCGTACATAATGAAGGGCATAGAGGCCCAGCTCATATATGGTAGTGCGATTTTGTATTATGCCCTTTCGACGCCTGAATGATTTCATATAACCAAGCTAGATTTCAAAGTGGAATGATCCCCGTTTAAAATTGTCCTGTGGGGATAGGGATGAAACTGTTTAATCCATAACTTTATGTAAAAGGGGGTTTGGGTATGAAACCTAAAGAAAACTATGTAATCAACGTTTTAAACCAAAGAATAGACTTGGAAAACCGGGTCCCATTTCGTGCCAAGGATACCATGGAAATTACATTAGATGCTTTTGATGCCCGAAGTGATACTGCCATCTATTGGCTTGGCGGCGGCGGATTTCTATTAAATTCGCGGGGAACCATCCTAATGGTAGATCCCGTACTTGAGATGGATAAAGAACTCATGAAATGTGAAACAGGACATAATATGCTTATGCCATATCCTATCTCAGCTTCTATGGTACCAAAAGCTGATTGTGTATTGTATACTCATCCTGATTTAGACCATGTAGGCCCCACTACATCCCAAATTTTATCCCAAAAAGGCATCAAGCGAATAGCGCCTTCCCCTGTTGCCATTAAGCTTATAGAATATGGGGCAGACATAGATGATATCACCGTCTGTCGCTCAGGGGATAGATACAGGGTCGGAAATTTAGAAATAGAAGTTATAAAGGCTGACCATCCATGGCAACTTATCAATACTAAATTATTTGGAAAACCTTTAAGGGGCGATGACGCCTGCGGTTTTGTCGTTCGCACACCTGACGGAAGCTTTCTGTTCCCCGGGGATACCAGGCTTTTAGAGAGCCATCTGGATATTCCGTCAATAGATGTCATTTTGGTGGACACTTCCAAATGCCTTTTTCATTTAAATGTTGAAGGGGCTATAATCCTCTGTAATTCATACCCCGACGCCTACCTTATTCCCTATCACTATGGGATGTTTGATGAACCCCAGACCCCGGCGCAGGAGCAGGGTGATCCAAAAGGCGTATTTAAAGCTGTACACGATGCCGAAGACAGGGCGTTTACTCTGGCGCCTGGTGAGCCTTTTGTTCTGGCCGAGGGTAGGGCAGAACTCAAAGATAATGATCTATGATATGCCCATTATCCTTGTTGGGTAGCAATATAGTGAACCAGCACAATAGATTAAGTAATAAACAATAAAATATAGCAGACTAGCGAAAGGGAGTTACCGACATGATAAAAAGAGCGTTAAAGGACCGCCCCGAAATCTTTATATTTTTCGTTATGATCGCCGCCCTATCCCTGGGAAACGCCTTGAGCGATGGAGTATATTCCAACTACTTCAAGGAAGTTTATAATGTTACGGCCTTTCAGCGGGGGTTGATTGAATTTCCCCGGGAGCTACCGGGTTTACTGTGCGCGTTTGTTATTGGAACCTTGGGATTTCTTGGAGACCTAAGGGTAGCTTTTATAGCCCAGATCCTCGCCATTATAGGCGTTACATTGCTGGGGCTATTTGCCCCCGTTTTTGGTATAATGCTTATATTTCTCTTTATCAATTCTATGGGCATGCATCTTTTGATGCCACTTCAGGACTCCATTGGGATGGCATTGGCGGAAAAGGATAAGATTGGGCGTCGCATGGGGCAATATTCCAGTGTGAGGGCGGCCTTGGGCCTGGTCGCCGGAATATTGGTGTTTTTCGGGTTTAGAATTGGATTTTTCACCTTTAACACTACCGTTAAGTGGATATTTTTAGTATCCGCCTTGGCATTTGTAGTTGCCCTCATAATGACCGCCGTCATGATAGGACGGATTAAGCCACGCAGACTGGCGCCCCAAAAGGTCCGACTGGTTATCAAAAAGGAATACCGCCATTATTACCTTCTTACCATATTGTATGGGGTCCAAAAGCAGGTGACGGGGGTCTACAGTACATGGGTTATCGTTGACCTGTTATTGAAGAAGGCCGATACTCTGGCGCTTCTCAGCATCGTGGTCGGGTTTATTTCCATCTTCTTCTTGGATAAAATCGGCAAATGGACGGATAAATTCGGTATCAAACACATGATGTATGCAGATGCCCTTATATTTATCGGAATTTACGCTATTTATGGTTTTGTGGTATGGGGCATTACGTCAAAGGCACTCCCCAGCCAGGGCTTATCCATATGGATCGTGTATTTGCTGTTTGTATTGGATAAATTGTCCATGCAGATGGGTATGGTAAGGTCCGTATATTTGCGCTCCATTACCACGGACGAGGATGAACTCACCTCTACATTGTCCATGGGAGTTAGCCTGGATCATCTGGTGTCCATATTCGCAGCTATTGCCGGGGGATATGTGTGGTCAAAGTGGGGCAGCCAATGGGTATTCTTTTTAGCAGCGCTATTTTCTCTGGGAAATCTATACGTGGCCCACAGGATAAGGCGGGAGGAACAATCGCACATTTTATCCATGGAGATTCCATAAAAGAATTCTAAAACAGTCCCTTATCCCGTCACCCGGTGGGATAGGGGATTATTTTTGTGCCATTTGCAGTTTGCAAAATTAAAACATCGGAAGCAATTGCAACACACAGGTTTCAACGAGGCGGGTGATTTGTACCCACCGCCTTGTTTTACTAATCGAAACTTGTCGCTTATAGAAGCGGGAGACATCTTGCCGACTCGTTATAATATGCTGGACATCATGGGATATTCCTCTTCCTGTATTACGCCTCCCGTCATGGGATTTAGGCCCGAATGGAGGAAGCATGAGCGTATGATGGAATCGATGCCATATTGTTCCCTGATCTCATCCACCGCCGTATCTAAGGCCCTTTGATTTTCGATATCGGCTTCAAACAGGGAAAGCTGGTAGAGATCATCGCTGTATAGATCCGATGCCCTCAGCCCCATATGCCGCAGTGGCTGTCCCTTCCACAGCTCATCAAACAATGTGCATGCATTTTTATAAATTATACCGGTGGAGTGGGTCGGGACATCCAGTTTCTTTTGGCGGGAGACGGATACAAAATCCCGATCCTTTATGGATACAGACAGAACACCGGCTGATCTTCCGATATCCCGGAGCCTCATAGCCACGGTTTCAGTCAGGGATAATAAGGTCATGTGTCCCGTCTTCCGGTCCTCGACATCGAAGGGAAGGGTAGTAGAATTGCCCAGACCCTTTACAGGGGGACCCCCTCCAACAGGGGAATCCTCTATCCCGTTGGCAAATTCCCAGATAAGCCTGCCGTGGCTTTTAAGCCATTGCTGCAGTAGTTCCGGGTCGGTGGTGGCTAGCTCGCCTATAGTGAATATGCCCTTATTGCGGAGCTTGGAAGTTGTAGCCCTGCCCACCATAAATAATTCCTCCACAGGGAGCGGCCACATTTTTTTCTGGACTTCATCTATAAACAAGGTATGTACATTGTCCGGTTTTTGGAAATCCGATGCCATCTTTGCAAGAAGCTTATTGCCGGAGATGCCTATGTTAACTGTAAATCCCAATTCATCCCTGATGCGACCCTTTATCCTATGGGCAGCCTCTATTGGATGGCCCCAATGGGTCTCCATATTTGTATAATCTAAAAATACCTCGTCTATGGAAAACCTCTGTATTGACGGTGAATATTCCTGAAGGACAGAGACCATTGCCTTACTGCATTGCATGTATATATGATAACGTGGCGGAACAACCACCAGATGGGGACATTTCAACCTGGCTGAGTACAAGGTTTCCCCAGTCTGAATTTTAAATGGTTTAGTAGGAATGGATTTGGCCAGGATTATGCCGTGGCGGGTAGTGGCATCTCCCCCTACTGCCGAAGGGATGTCCCGAAGGTCTAGGGTAGAGCCGTGCTGAAGCCGATAGGCTGCTTCCCAGGACAGATAAGCGGAGTTCACATCAATATGAAATATAATACGATTATTGATTTCCATGATATTCCTCCTTCAGAGTAACATCATTATAACAGAACATATGTTCGGAGTAAAGGACAAAAGTATTAGAATGTTTTAAACGAAATGGCGTAGATATAAGATAATTTAATGCTTGATAGATCATGATTTATTTCTGGTGATTTTTGAGTTATAACACCGAAAGTAATTGCAGCACACAGGTTTCAACGGGGCCGGGGATATATGCCCACCGCCTATTTTACCAATTGGAACTTGGTGCTTATAGAAGAGGGGGATATCTTTCTGCCCCGCTATTTGGCTTCTAAAGAAAGAATGAGGGGGATATTTAGAGATGATTAAAGATTATAGAGAAAACGGAATCGTGAGAGTGAGATAGATATTTAGAGATTATCAAAGATTATAGGGAAAGGGAGAGATGTAGGGATAATAAAAGAAGGTATCTCCAACTATGAAAAGTGGTGATGCCCCTTTAATGGGAGCGAAATTTTGTAAGACCTGCTGCAAATTGTTTGGCATCTGCACCATATGCGGATACCGTCACCGGATGCCATAATGCCAGGGAAAGGATCCCCAATATGCTTTTGCCATCGGTTATGGAATTTTTACTTTTCACCTTTACATCGCATTCGTATTTGGATGCAAGTATGACGAAATCCTGGACCTGGACCAACCGATCAAGACATATCTGTTTTTCTATACTATACATAAATTCACCTATCTTTGCTGGTAATCTATATGTCTTACGACAGATATCCCATATTAGGATATGGGCATCGTAAAACATTATCCGGAAAAAGCCCCCCTGCATCTGGGATGTTGAAATCTTGATCTATACAGAGGACCTTGGATATTGATATTATACCACCATATTAAGGGATTTAGGCCAAGTTTGCACCAGAATCAAAATAATTTTACATTTTGTTTCAAAAAGACCGGAAAATTTGTGCACTATATATAGTATTCCAACCCAGTTCCGGGACCATAGGCATATCTTTCTAAACCCTGCACAGAGGAAGGATATCCTCTTCTGTCAGGCCAAGGATGTTGATTGTCCTTTCCATGGCGAAGAAGTTTTCAAAGCTCTTCAAGGAATGGGCATCGCTGGCAAAATGGAATAGGCATCCGCATTCTTTGGCCAACGAAAATGCCCTGATCAGGGATTCATCGTGAAACAAATCCGTTTCCCTACCATAGTTACCGGGAAAACTGCTGGCATTGAGCTCTATGCTTACACCCAATTCTGCGGCTCTTCCAAGACAATTTCTAAATTCGTCATCGGATATATGGGATAAGATCTCATCTACATTACTGAAGCCCAGGGGAATAAATGGATGGGCAATACCCGTAGCCAGATCCAATTCTAAAACTTCATTGAAACGATCAACCATAAGCTTGGCTACATCTTTCGGGGCAGTGATATCCTTATCCCTAACAAAATCCTCCATATGCAGGTGGGACATGGGCATAAGAACAAAATCCAACTGCTCTGCGACCTCTTTGGTTATCCCAACCTTACCGCCGCCGCAGTATTCCGTCTCACAGCCGATGAAAACCTTGATGCCAGAGATATCCTGCGGGAGTTCCTCTTTAATTCTCATGATATGATCAAAATCTTGGGGCTTATACCATTCAGAGGCACCAGGAATGTTACTGTCCCAAAAATGGTTTGCAAACCCTATGAGCTTTAAGCCCCTGTCCCTCGCCAGCTTTATATAGTTTTCAGCCGTGGCAGCGGGATCGTCCGAACAGGATGATAGATGTGTGTGAACGTGTAAATCGTGCTCTATTTTCATTACCATACCCCTTTCCCTTAGTGAATATCATAATTATAGCATAAATGGATACAATAATGCTTCTGTATGTTATTAAAAAGCTTGACAACAACAAAATAAAAGTAATACCCTATGATACCGAAAACCCATGCTAATCGTTTATCGCAAAACATGCGGGTATTATCCATTGGATAATATAGAGTTGATTTTAGTGACACCTTTAATATAGAATAGGGGTGGGCAATAAGCCGGGACCGGTTTGTCGGTAACCGAGGCTTTTTGCTGATTTGACGGATTTAGCCTGTTAATAACAGCATTTTTAGCAGCATTTTGAAGTTTTTGAGGCACTTATAAGACGGGGCGAATATGGGGATAACCCTCCTGGGGGATTCCAGCCTATTTAATTCCTTTAAAATGAGGCGGTGGATGGAAGTGTATTGTGCCGTTGAAATCTATGTATGCAATTTTTGAGAAATCCAATGAAAAGGGATGATAAGATGGACAAAATTAGGCTGGCAAGACCAACAAAACCACAGATGATGTGGCAGGATCTGGAGATGGGGATGTTTTGTCATTTCGGGATTAACACCTTTTGTGATCAGGAGTGGGGGGACGGCACCGACGACCCTATGGTGTTTAACCCTAGTTCATTAGACGCCCGCCAATGGGTAAAAACCGCCAAGTCTGCGGGATTTAAATATTTTATTCTCACCGCCAAACACCATGACGGATTTTGCCTCTGGCCTACGAAAACCACGGATTATTCGGTTAAATCAAGCCCTTGGAAGGATGGCAGGGGAGATATAGTGAAAGAGTGTGCCAAGGCCTGCCGGGAGGAAGGGATGCTCTTTGGTCTGTACCTGTCCCCCTGGGACAGGCATGAACCCCGATATCAGGATAAGGATGCTTATGATGATTTCTATGCTGAACAGTTGACCGAACTCTTAACAGGGTATGGACCCTTGGTAGAGGTATGGTTCGACGGGGCAGGTTCGGAAGGCCGGGAGTACGACTGGCCCAGGATCATAGGCTTGGTTAAAAAGTATCAGCCGGAAACCATGATCTTTAATATGGGTGCCCCGACCATAAGATGGGTAGGTAATGAAGACGGAGTGGCCCCATACCCCTGCTGGAACACAGCCGAAGATGCCAGAATCAGCATGTTCACCGATGACACCGTAAAATGGGACACAGATACTCCCCTTTGGCTGCCGGCGGAATGCGACGTGCCCATCAGACGGAGACAATGGTTTTGGCACCCCGATGCCGAAGAAAATTTACTCTCCCTCGAAGACTTAAAGAATATATATTATCGATCCGTTGGGCATGGAACCAATCTACTGCTCAACATAGCCCCGGATGACAGGGGCCTGATTCCGGATTCCGACGCTAAAAGGGCCATGGAATTTGGCCGTTGGGTCCAAGAAACCTTTTCGGATCCCATAAAAGAGATATCCGGAGCAGGGGATAGGCTGGAGATTAGGCTTGATTCCCCACAGACGATATCCCATATTATCCTCATGGAAGATATTGAGCATGGGGAGAGGGTTAGAGATTATGCTATAGACTACAGAAAAGATGGCAGATGGGTAGAACTGGTTTGTGGTAGCGCTATAGGGCACAAGAAGATCGATAGGTTTGAACCAATAACCACGGACCATGTGCGGATTAGGATATTGGAAACGGCAGATAAACCCATTATAAGAAAGTTTGCCTTAGTATAATTATAACGAGGCGGTAGGTATAAATCCCCCGCCTCGTTGAAACCTGTGTGTTGCAATTGCCAGTGCAATTGCTTCCGATGTTATAACGAGTCGGTAAAATATCCCCTGCATCTATAAGCGGCGAGTTCCGATTAGTAAAGTATAACAGGCGATGGGTATAAATCCCTCGACCCGTTGAAACCTGTGTGT
>DASRNX010000186.1:0-20705 GCA_035647175.1 Clostridia bacterium
TAGAGAAGTAGAGTTAGTAATCCGGAGACGTGTGTATGATACAGACCCTAAGGGCAGACCTAAAAGCATCCGACTTCCAACTTCTAATTTCTAACCTCTAGCAAATTTCCGGTGGCGATGGCGAAGGGGATACACCTGTTCCCATCCCGAACACAGCAGTTAAGCCCTTCAGCGCCGATGGTACTTGGGGGGAGACCCCCTGGGAGAGTAGGTCGCTGCCGGATTCCAATATATCAAAGCCCCATGAGAAATGACTCTTGGGGCTTTGCTTTATGTCTTTATTTATATTTTATTGAAGGGTTATCCTAGTTGGATAGCTGCTACATCGGAAACGATGATCCGCCAACCATGGCCCCCATTTAAAAACTTATTGACTTGAGGTTTATATTGCTATAAGCTGGAAGTGGATTAAATTGATGCATGGGGGGAGAAAATATGCGAGGTCGTATTTTCATTGGAATTTTGCTTATTGCACTGGGGTTGGGATTCCTACTGGACAGACTGGGTATTATCCTATTCTCTACTCTGATATCTACATATTGGCCTGCTATATTAATTCTGGTAGGCGCAAGCCAACTTTTTTCCAAGGGACATTCAGAAATATCGGGGATTATTCTAATCTTCCTGGGTTCGTTCTTTCTCCTTAAAAAACTTGAACTGTTACCAGAAGATATTGGTAAATACTTTTGGCCTGCTCTGTTAATTATTATAGGCATCATTATTATTTTTGGCAGGTCAAGACATTCCGGTATGCCCGTGTCCGGGGAAGATGCAGTAAACCATTTTGTTGTCTTTTCGGGATTGGAAAACAAATGCATCTCCCAAGATTTCAAGGGGGGGAGCGCTACCGCTATATTCGGAAGTATCGATCTGGATCTCCGGGATGCAAACTTACGGGAAGAAGGTGCGTTTTTAGATTTAACTGCTGTGTTCGGGGGTATTAGCCTAAGGGTTCCCGACAGATGGAAGGTGATCGCAACGGGAACACCATTATTTGGGGGATGGGAGAATAAAACAAGGACACCAAGTGATATGCCTCAAGACCAGCCAAACCTTAAGATCAGATGTTTTGCCCTGTTTGGCGGCATGGAAATTAAAAATTAGACTATTCATTATTTAAAAGGTCATCTATTGTTACAAACTTATAGCCTTGCTCCTGGAGGGTTTCGATAATCCGGGGCAGGGCTTTTGTTGTTTCTGATCGTCTGTCTTTGCCTCCCGCACAATGCATTAAGACTATAGCTCCGGGATGTACAGAATCTATAACCTTGTCTTGAATCTCTTCCGACGCGGAGCCGGTCCAATCCAGCGAATCTACGGACCAACTGATGGCCATATAACCCTTCTCTCCCATCTGTTCGATTTGTGATGGGGTCAATAGTCCATATGGAGGGCGATAATAAAATGGTACATCTAAATCCATATAATCATCCAAAATCTCCTTAGCTAGCGTGATCTCTTCAATAAATTCCGGATCCATGAGCGAGGTGGGTCGTAGATGCGACCAGCTATGATTTGCAACTTGATGCCCTTCATTAATCATCCTTTCCATTACATCGGGATAGCGTTTGATTTCCCGACCTAGGACAAAAAAGGTAGCCGAAATCTTGTTTTCTTTTAGAATGTCAAGTATTTTAGGGGTGGTTATATTTTCGGGACCGTCATCAAATGTTAGCGCTATTCTTTTTTTTTCGGTGGTAGAATTCATTATGAATATATCAGGATATTTATTTTGTAAGACCCTTGCCTTCTTATAGTATACTACGTCCGGTTGTAAATCCCCATTCACTTTGTTATCTTCATCTTCTTGGATTGCCCCGGCAACCCCATTGTTATAGTCATCTTGATTACGGGGATGGGCCTTATGTGCATCAAAATTTATAAATTGTTTTTTATCAGCCTCAGGAGTCGTATATTGCATATCTCCGGGGCTTTTCGCCCTATCGCCTCGAGCCGAAATAATCCCCAATGCCATACCGAGAAAAAAGAATACTATTATGGATACTACCTTTAGTTTTTTATGCGGTACCAACTGAAGCCCTCCATTTAGACAGGTGATTCGATTGCTATCATTATAGTTTCACCAAACGTATAAAAAATAACAATAAAGTTCAAAAATACATTATCCAACGGTTTAGATGCTGCTGATAATTCAGACTCTTGATACATCGGCTGCTCTGTATTTTTTGATAGCGTCTAATGGATGCTGTAGGAGTGAAGGGATCATTATTTATAGATAAAATATTTTAAAAAGTAGTTGACAAAGGGCTAATAACAGTGTATTATAATATTACAATATAACGATTAAATTGTAGGGAGGCCTTTATAATGAGTAAAAATATCGTTTATTTAAACCAACAAAATTTTAAAAATGAAGTGTTAAACAACAAAAACCCTGTCCTGATTGACTTTTATGCTGACTGGTGTGCTCCATGTAGGATGATAACACCGATCCTCGAGCAGGTGGCTAAGGAATATGAGGGAAAAGCTACCATAGCGAAACTTGATGTAGATGCAAATAATGCGTTAGCTTCACAATTTGGAGTGATGAGTATCCCCACTTTGGTCTTCTTTAGAGGCGGTAAGGAAGTTCAGCGCGTCGTTGGAGTACGGCCTAAATCAGAACTTACCCGTACCCTAGATAAGATGATTGGATAGAAAGCAATACCGGCTGTCTCATGGCAGCCGGTATAAATATATATAAAAGGAGGTCAAAAAAACAACTTGTTTCCATAATTGTTTAGTCCTAGTTGGGTTGTTAACAAATTATCATTGTTTCTTAAATCTATTATACTCCTAAACGGATAAATTTCAACAACTTTCGATAAATTCAGCATTATATATAAACATAACTATCCGTTTTTAGAATTTATGTATAGAAAACCTGCCCTAACCAAATGATTTCCTTAAATGGCATCTGTTATTCTAAAATTATATAACGGGTCGGCAAGATGTCTCTCGCTTCCATAAACGGCGGGTTTCGATTAGTAAAGTTAAACTGGCGGTGGGTACAAATCCCCCGCCTCGTTGAAACCTGTGTGTTGTAATTGCCAATGCAATTGCTTCCAATGTTTTAAAAAATTAAGAAGTTAAAACATAAGGCGGGACTATTGCATATCCAAGGCAATATAGTATAATGGTAGATAACAATTGAATTAGTGAAGAGCAATGAAGAGAAATAGTAGATAAGCAAAGGTTCTTAAGAGAACCGGTGGTAGGTGTAAACCGGTGGACCTTTTTATCAAATCCGTCTCTGAGCTATGGGCCGAAGTTATAGTAAGCTTTATCGCCGGCTGGGCGTTATCCGGTTATGAAGGTGGAGGATATCAATCCTCAACTAGGGTGGCAACGCGGGTTTCTCGTCCCTTTTTAGGGAACGGGATTTTTTTGTTTTGGTAAACTTTTGGAGGTGTATTATGTTAGATCCCAAATTTATAAGAGAGAATATAGAAATCGTAAAAGAAGGACTA
Organism: Clostridia bacterium; assembly: GCA_035647175.1. Classification (GTDB taxonomy): domain Bacteria; phylum Bacillota; class Clostridia; order Caldicoprobacterales; family UBA3941; genus UBA3941. The sequence continues at coordinate 3,471 of DASRNX010000186.1, forward strand.
AATAAGCGAAAAGAAGACATCGATCTAGATAAGTTTTTGCTGCTGGATCAAAACAGAAGGGAATATATCGCCCAGACTGAACAGCTAAAGAGCAGGAGAAATGCAGTCACCCAGGATATAGCCAAATTAAAACGGCAAAAAAAGGATGCAAGCCATCTTATCAAGGAGATGCAAGATGTATCTAAAGCCATCAAGGAATTAGACGACAAGGTAAGGGAAGCCCAGGAGGGGCTGGATGAATTATTGCTGACAATACCCAATATCCCCAGCCCATCTGTTCCCGTAGGCGAAACCGACGAGAACAATGAAACAATGAGAGAATGGGGGCAACCCACAACCTTTGACTTTGAACCCAAGGCCCATTGGGATGTAGGGGAGGGTTTGGGGATACTGGACTTTGCCAAGGCAGGTAAGGTTACAGGAGCCAGATTTACCTTTTACAAGGGCTTGGGTGCCAGATTGGAAAGGGCACTGATCAATTTCATGCTGGACCTTCATGCCACGGAACATGGGTATACAGAGATATTCCCGCCCTTTATGGTCCATAGAAGGAGTATGGTCGGAACCGGACAATTGCCCAAGTTCGAAGAGGATGCCTTTAGGATAGCGAATACGGAATACTTCTTAATACCCACTGCCGAAGTGCCGGTGACCAATATGTACAGGGAAGAGATACTGGATGAAGAGCGGCTTCCCATAAAGCATGTAGCCTATAGCGCCTGCTTTCGAGCAGAGGCAGGCTCTGCAGGTAGAGATACCCGCGGTCTTATCAGGCAACACCAGTTCAATAAAGTGGAGCTGGTCAAGTTTGTAAAGCCCGAAAATTCATATGAGGAATTGGAAAAGCTGACCAATGATGCGGAAAACGTACTCAGACTCTTAGAGCTCCCCTATAGGGTATCGATGCTGTGTAGTGGGGATCTGGGCTTCGCCTCGGCAAAAACTTATGATCTTGAAGTGTGGATGCCAAGCTACGGGAGGTACGTGGAGATCTCCTCCTGCAGTAATTTTGAGGATTTTCAGGCCCGAAGAGCAGATATAAAATATAGGCCCGCAAGGGGGGGAAGGGCAGCTTTCGTTCATACCTTAAACGGCTCGGGGATAGCCATAGGGCGTACCGTAGCGGCCATTCTGGAAAACTACCAGCAAGATGACGGAACGGTTATAATACCCGAAAGGCTTATTCCATATATGGGCGGGATCGACAGGATTAAATAAAACATAGAACCGATATGGCACCGATAGACCGATTAGGATGAAATGGTAACAACGCCCACCTTTCACTAAATTTGACCGCGAAAAGCTGGTTGACAGGGTATTTTACTTTTGGTATACTTAGAAAGTGTCGATTGTGGGATCTACAAGGGCATAGGTCCCGCAAGACACTTTAGATCTTAGCAGAATCCATTGTGGAGAGGTGTCCGAGAGGTTTATGGAGCTGGTCTTGAAAACCAGTGACACCGCGAGGTGCCGGGGGTTCGAATCCCTCCCTCTCCGCCAAGTAGGGAGTTAGGGATTAGGGGGCAAATGGATAGATTAAAAGAAATAGCCGTCCCGTCCTTTCCATAGCAGACCCGATTCCCGAAACACTCCAACATATAATACGGAGAAGTACCCAAGTGGCCGAAGGGGCGCCCCTGCTAAGGGCGTAGGTCGGGTGACCGGCGCGAGGGTTCAAATCCCTCCTTCTCCGCCAGAAACCCGCAATTAAGGATTTAATCCTTGTATTGCGGGTTTAATATTTTCTCTGGACCTTTTATCATTCATAGATAATTTTTGGAGCTCTTCTGATTGTTATTATCCAATTAGAACCGGTATGGATGTTATAGGCCTTTGAAAAAGAACCCTGGTTTATAGCAACGGCAATATAATCCAAAGAATTAATATACACCAGAGGCTCGCCTATATGGACGTCTGCAAAGGATTTTCCGTACCTTATGATATTTCTATAGACCTCCCGGGTATCGTTTAGGATGGCTATTTCAACCCTGCCCCCATAGACTATGCCCAGCTCATCAAAGAGTTCCCTGCTTATATTGGTCCACAGGCTGCCGAAGCGAACATCCATTATATCTATGGCCCCGGTTATGATATCGTTTATTTTGCTTGCCTCGGGGACGTTCAGCTCTACAACGTCATTTGTATCAATCTCTTGGCCTATATCCTGAAATTCGATTATACCTGTGGCCAGCCTTGCACCTATATAGGCGTAGATGTCCCTGCCATGGAAGGTATGGGACTTGCCGGAATAGGGCAATCGATTTGTTTCTTCATCGATCTCCCTGGCTTCTATTATCTTCGACATACGTTTTATATGTGTAAGGGTCCCGTTATCAGGGGTGATAATGTATTGACCCCCCTTAGTCCTAACCGCAACACTCTTTCGGGTCGAACCGACACCGGGATCCACTACCGATACAAATACTGAGCCTTTGGGCCAATATTGTACCGTTTGGATCAATCTATAAGAGGCTTCCCAAATGTTATATTGGGGGATTTCATGGGTTAGGTCACAGATAGTCAGATCCCGACTGACGGAATAGGCCACGCCATACATGGCGCTGACGGCCCCGTCAGCTATACCGAAGTCTGATTGAAAAACCAATAAGTTTCCCATAGCTACCTCCTAAAATGCATATTAGTCCATATTAGCCAGCCTGATCATTGCATGGGCATATATTCTCATAAGCTTACAAAGCAGTTTGATTTCAATTCTCTCATTAGCCTGATGAGCCAGTGATTGGTCATTCTCCCTTAAAGGGCCGAAGGCAACACAATTGGAAAAGACCTTGCTGTAGGTAACCCCCAACCCGATTGAAGGCGCAGCTGTCGGGTCATGGGCTATCTCCCTGTAGGTGCTTAGGAGAACCTTTAGGAAAGGGGATTCCCTGTCCGTTAGGGTGGGCTTATCGTCGTATGCTAATTCGGCTTTTAAAGGCTTTAGGGCCTTGTTCATCCTCATTGTTAAGATATCAGAGGCTATGCCGTGGGGGTATCGACAGTCTATCTCTGCTTTTAGGTGCCGATCCGCTACCTTGAGCGTACCCAAATTCAAGGTTAGCCTACCCATAGGGTCTATGTCATAGGCTATATTGGCACCTTTTCCATAAAAGTCGGAAAAACATCGGTATAAAAGCTGTGAAATCTTATCTCCGGTTACTTCTCCTACTAGCCTGAGAAGGCGAACGGTTGCATTAACCCCGTCTGCCGGTCTGGATGCATGGGCCGCTTTACCCATTATTCCGATCAGGGTCTTTCCATCCTTAATAATGACAGTACCCTCGTAACCGTACTTAAAAAGCATGCTTCTGTAAGCATCGACAGCCTCTATGCCCCCGATCAAAGCCGTTGCTACAGGGCTCACTACGTTACATTGTACTCCCCCGTTGAGCTCGATGATCGGAGCATCTATCTCCTCGTCTATTGTCCACATCAGAGCCCCCTTTTCGCCATAGGAGTAGGGGAACCTGCCGTCGGGGGTAAAGGCGAAGGCGGGTTCATTTGCCTTTGCTATGTAGTATCTCATATCGTTCATAGTGCGCTCCTCATCACAGCCTATGACTATGCGCAGCTCCCTTTTGCATGGGATTTGGTTATCCTTTATATATTTTAGGGCATAGTACGTCGCAATGAGGGGTCCCTTCATATCCTGAGCTCCTCGGCCATGGATATAACCGCCCGTTATAGCCCCGCCAAAGGGTTCGTGCTCCCATCCTTTCCCGGGCTCCACTACGTCCACATGGGAAGCCACATCTATCCTTTCAGGAGCCCTGTTTTGTGGAATACGGATAGCCAAGGCATGACCGTCAAATTCCGTGACTTTGAATCCGTCATTTTGGGCCTTCTCCTTTAACCATATGTAGCCTTCATAAACATTCTTACCGTAGGGCATGACTTCGGTCGCCGAGGCCCCATGAAAGACGGTCGGTATCTTTATAAGCTCTGAGACATCCCTAATTAAATCACTACGATAATCTATAAAATTATACTTCATGCAAATGGGTACCACATTTTAGAAGGCGGTGGAGATACGAGTCTGGAGACAACCCAGTATGCGCAGAAAAGCAATAGGCCCGAGTAGAATGTTTTAAAGATCCTGTCGGCCTTTCTCTCTTCATGCTCGCTGTAGTAGGTTCTGGTCTTTCCCCTTCCATAGCCCCTTAAATCCATAGCGTTTGAAATATTACCAACGCGTTCAAAGGATGTAATTATTAGCGGAATCAATATGAGCACGTTTTGCTTTATTCGATCCACTAAGGATACCTTCTTTGGGTCCAGTTCAACTCCTCTCGCCTGCATAGAAATTTTAATGCTCTCATAATCCCTTCCTATATCGGGTATATACCTAAAGGCAATGGAAAAAATCGTGCATATCTTGTATGGGACCTTGATGGAATAAAGCCCCGCCGCCATTTCCGATGGAGTGACGGATAGTATGAAGACCGTGGATATCAGAAATGATGTAATCATCTTTAAAAACCGTATGGATAGATACCAAAGGGTTTCTAGGGAGATAAAGAATTTTTCAGAAAAACTAACTAAGACGGTACGGCTGCCGCCACACCAATATGCACCTATATCAGGGTTCACCAGCCAGAACAAAAGGATGTTTAGAAGATTTACCGCAGCTACAATTATAAAGAAGTATCTCAGGGTCTTCCACTGTGGCCTTAGGGATATAAGTCCAATGATTCCCGCAACGAGAAGGGGCAGCAACAGTCTAAGGTCAAAGGACATGATGATGTACACCAAAAGGATGACGAAGGAGCGCACCTTGGTTTTTCCCGTCAGCTTATGAAGATATGTATCGCCGGGGATTAAATTAAGTAATGGACTTTTCATCATCCTTTTTCATCCTTTCATAGGCAATAAAATGTTCTATATAGGTTTCCGGATCGAGGTCCAGCCGTGTTGCCAAGGTGTAGAGGGAGGTCTGTTTGAGGTTGGCTTTAGTGATTACCTCATCGTTGGATAGGACCTTAAATACCGAGTCATCGGCTATGAGTTTCCCATCGGAAAACACTATAGCACGGTCCGTATATTCTATTGCAAGGTGCATATCGTGGGTAATGAAAATAATAGTAATCCCATATTGCCTGTTTAAATCATCCAAAAAGTTCATGATTTCCGTATAATGATAGTAGTCTTGGCCGGCCGTCGGTTCATCCAAGATGATTATATCCGGCTGTAACACCAGTATCGATGCAATGGTGACTCGTTTTCTTTGGCCATAGCTCACCGCAAATATGGGCCAATTTCTCATCCCATAGAGGCCGCACATTTGGAGGGCTCTCTCTACGGCGGCATCTATCTCGGTTTTGCTCTTGCCTCGGAGCAATAATGCCAGTTCGACTTCATCTAAAATGATATCCTTAACCAACATTTGATTGGGGTTTTGCATGACATAACCGATTTTTTCCCCTATTTCCTTGATTGTGAATTTGAGGTAATTTGAATCCTCAACATGGATTTCGCCTTTTTGAGGTCTGATTATCCCGCAAAGGAGCTTGGCCATGGTGCTCTTGCCCGCACCGTTTTTCCCTATGAAGGCCACCTTTTCCCCCCTGTCTATGGAAAAGGAGAAGTCCTTTAATACATCGCCATCCCCGTATGAAAAGGACACATCCCGGACTCTTAGGATCTCATCTTTAGCAGGGATAGCTGTCCTCCCAATTTCGGTTCTATAATGGTCCTTAAGCTTCTCTTCAAAGGGGGATAAATCCATACTAATAATATCGGACAGAACCTCATGGCCGGTAAAGGTACATCCTGCGTATTTCATGGCCATGATATAGAGGGGCTCTCTAATGCCGTATTTGGGCAGCAAATTGGAGGTAAGCAGTTTATCAGGGGTATCATCAAACACGATTCTACCCTCATTCATTAGGATGACCCTGTCTACATGGCGATATAGTACATCCTCAAGGCGATGCTCTATGATAATAACGGTTTTTTTCTGATCCACATGGATTTCATGAATAAGGTCAATGGCGTACATCCCCATCTGGGGATCAAGGGATGCCAAGGGCTCGTCAAAGGTCAAAAGATCCACGTCATCGTGGATTACCCCCGCCAAGGCCACCTTTTGTTTTTGTCCTCCCGACAGTTCATAGGGCAGGTGGAGAAGGAAGTCTTCCATTCCGACTATTTCACTTGCCCACTGCACTTTGGGTATCATCTCTTCCCTGGGTACGCTTTGGTTTTCCAAGGCAAAGGCGATATCTTCTCCGACGCTCAAGGCGACAAATTGGGCATCCGAATCCTGGAGGACGGTACCGACGGTTTTGCTCAATGCGAAAATGCTGGCAGTTTTGGTTTCCCTGCCAGCAACTTTGCATGATCCCGTTATTTCACCATCGTAAAAAAAAGGATTTAATCCGTTGATGCAATTGGCCAAGGTTGACTTACCGCTCCCGCTGGGACCCAAAATCAAAATCTTTTCCCCCGGATAAATAGCTAGATTGATATTAAAGAGGGTGGGGGATGATTGCGATTTGTATCGGAATCCAAAATCGATAAATTCTACAATGGGTTTTCTCATTTTAGATATTTTGTTCTTCCTTTTCTTCTAATTTGAGGTCTGTACCTCTGGCATTTCGTCTTGCCAAGAGGATGAGGACGGGGATACCCACAACGACCAATATCAATGTGTTAGACAGCCCGGCCGCCAGCGCCTGAAGGAAAGTTACCTCCAATTCTCCGCCGTAAAACAGGGTGGTCAGCAGTGGCGTAATTACGCCAAAGGCCAGATAGTTACCTACGATACAGGTGATTGTATAGATGACCCCATGAATGGGTTTAAAGATACCCTCATCTATATTCGCACCATATAAGGGCAACAGTCCTATTATGAAACCCAATACCCCGTTGCCGATGGACCAATCAAACCAATAGCCCCACCCGCCTATGAGGTCCGCGATAAGGTTACCCACGGCGCAGGCCAAAGCCGCGGGAACAGGTCCAAACATTGCCCCAACTATAACAGGAATGATCATAGCAGTTGTTAGTTTAGTATTAGTGAACACAGGGATGCCGCCAAAGTTCATCAGGACACCAAATAGGGCCGCACCAATGGCAACGGCGACGATTGTTTTGGTGTTCCATACACCAAGGATTCTCTTAGAAGTGCTCTTCATCTTTTATCCCTCCATTATGTATTTTGATGTACACAGCCGGATCGGCTGTGAAACATTAAAGGCTAATAAATATTCACCGGATAAACAACTTTTTGGTCCCGTCAAAATAATTAAGAAATCGTTATCGTCTTTAATGTAACCTAGAAGATGCAAGTTTGGGTCAGGCAATTGATGCATATGCGAATTAATGGGTTATACAATGATGATTTGTTGGCTTTTATAAACGATGTCAGCGATTTATGGATAAACAATGCGAGAACCAAATCTATCGGTATTATAACTGCAATGGGTCCGTGCAATTTCATGATGATAAATTTTATAGTTGGAGTTGCTTATCTGTATATGCTACAGAAAATTATGTTATAGGACTCAACATACAGTCTGTGATGTCCAGTATATATGTTATTAATATCACTCATTTCTAATTATATTTGTATCTGAGTATAAATGCAAGCAATTTATGGGTATGTTGGATAAATTCCGGGGATTTCCTATCATAAGAGACTATATCATTTGTAATTGGAATGGGGTGACTTAAATTAGGTGGGACTACATAAATCCAATGGAAAGATAGGATAAAACCAAGCCTACAGGCTAAAGACTGAGATGTGATGGAAATTTCATTCCGATCCATGTATAATACAATTGGGATTTCACTTTAACGGCTATATCTGATTAGGGTTATCAATATAGGCAGTACAATCAAAGGATTCAGGTGTCAAACATTCATAATATGATTTTGTACCATCATATACTGTCTGACCCGTCGGTGTTATAATGTTATATAACGAGGCGGTAAGATGTCCCCCCGCTTCTATAAGCGGCGGATTCTGATTAGTAAAACAGGCGGTGGGTACAAATCACCCGCCTCGTTGAAACCTGTGTGTTGCAATTGCTTCCGATGTTTTAGTACTGATTGTTCACGAAATGGGGGTTTGGCACCCTAATCCTCATACTAATTATTTGTGAAAGGTTGATGGGGTATACATGAGCAGAGCAGATACCATTTTTATGAAAATGTGCAGAGATATTATAGATGAGGGTTTTTCATCAGAAGGGCAGAAGGTTAGGGCCGTTTGGGAGGATGGAACCCCGGCCCATACCATTAAAAAGTTTGGTGTGGTAAATAGATACGATCTTTCCGAGGAATTTCCCATACTGACCCTGCGGGGGACCAATCTAAGGGCGGCAATCGATGAGTTGCTATGGATATGGCAGAAAAAATCCAACAATACAAGGGATTTAAGCAGCCGTATATGGGACAGCTGGGCCGACGAATCAGGTTCTATCGGTAAGGCCTATGGATATCAGATGGGGGTTAAGCATAGGTATGCAGAGGGCGAATTTGATCAGGTGGACAGGGTGCTCTACGATTTAAAGCACAATCCCTACAGCCGACGTATTATGACAAACATATATGTACATGGGGATCTCCATGAGATGAACCTCTACCCCTGCGCATACAGTATGACCTTCAATGTTACCGGTCAGAAGCTAAATGGGATACTAAATCAACGTTCCCAGGACGTGCTGGTGGCAAACAACTGGAATGTGTGTCAATATGCCATACTCATGCATATGTTTGCCAGAGTTAGCAACTTAGAGGTCGGTGAACTGGTCCACGTCATTGCGGATGCTCATATCTACGACAAGCACATACCCCTAGTCAAAGGGCTCATAAGCCGTGAATCCTATCCCGCTCCCAAGCTCATCATAAATCCGGATGTAGGGGATTTCTATGATTTTAAGGTGGATGATTTCGTCCTGGAAAATTATCAAAGGGGGCCCCAGATAAAAAACATTCCCGTGGCCATATAAAGGCGGGAATTTGTAAGAGGTCTATAAATTTAAAAGGGCGATAACCGGCATGAAGCATGCCAAAGGGTGATGCGTTTCCAGGGTGAAATCATACGACGGATTCTCACCTTGGCATATGGGCACTTCATAATAGATTCTGGAAGGTGAAACGATTATGCAAGCTATTTTATCGGCAGATTTAAACTGGGGGATAGGATACAGAGGGGGGCTCCTTATGCGGGTCCCTGAGGATATGAAGTTTTTTAAAGCTATGACCATTGGAAAGGTCGTGGTCATGGGCAGGGAAACCTTTGAGTCACTTCCCGGGAAAAAGCCCCTCAAGGAAAGGATAAATATTGTCCTCAGTAAAACTGCCAAATATAACGACGAAGGAATTGTCCTATGCCGCTCCATGGAAGAACTATTTAAAGAGCTGAAAAAATATCCTCCGAATGATATCTTTATCATAGGGGGGGAATCCGTATACACCCAGCTTTTGCCCTACTGTTCAAAGGTATATGTCACCAGATTTGAAAAAGAATTTACAGCCGATCGACACTTTCCTAATCTGGACACAACGGAAAATTGGGAGATGGCGGAGGAGAGTCAACGCCATTATTACAAGGATCTTAGCTTTAAATTTCTCACATATGTGCCAGGGGGACGGGGTTAGTGACACATGTGCCAATGTGATGCCAAGGGGACGGGGGTCAGTGACATAGGGCCGGGGATATTACCGCCATGTGACCAGGATAGTCTTAGAAAATATGTCATGTGATGTATTAAGCAATAATAACGTTAATTTCATTTTTTTAGGCTTTGGATTACCGATTATCTATAGACAAACAACTACAACTGTAGAATATATCGGCATGAAATTACACAGACCCATTGCAATTGTCATACCGATAAATTTAGTTGACCTATTGCTTATCTGTAATTAGTGGTGACTAGGGGGGCGCGACTAAGCGATGGGGTTAATATCGCCTCTGTCTTGCAGCTCCGATATTATTTTCCCATACATATCACTGTCAATTCTATATCTATACCGATATATTAAATAGCTGGCCAGTATAAAAAGCAGCGGCAGGATGAGCATGGCGCCTTTCATCATGAGGAGGCCCCCACTGGTGACATCCGCTGCCGTATTGGCATCGTTTATGCCTGAGATGATAACGGTGGCCCCTACTATGCCGCTGGATATTGCTCCGCCTATTTTATATATAAAGGGCTGGAGGGAGAAGGTAACGCTCTCGTTGCGTTTGCCCAGCTTCCATTGGCCGTACTCCACCGTATCGGCTAAAAACATCAGCATGAGTAGTTGGATAAAGGCCTGGCCTAAAAATATCAGTATCCCTGAGATCCCTATGAAGATCATATCCATGGGGGAGAAAAAGAAAATTATATAGCCTACTATAACAAGACCCGTAGCAACCGTATAAAGGGTTTTGCGGCTATGGGCCTTACTGAATAGGGGAAATACTATTAGCGCCGTTATCTGGGACAGACCTAAGATGACAGCGAAGATGGAATACATATTCTCATCGCCATAGGAATACTTAAAAAAGTATAGTCCAAAGCTGGTGGTCGTGGTATACCCTATCATAAATAGGGACATCGCAATGGCAATGTAGAGAAGCTGATCGTTGTCTACTATGGCTCTAAACATGCCTTTTAAGTTGGTTCGCTCTTCCTGTTTAAAAAGACCTTCCTTTTCCTTGACCCCAAAGAGGGTTATAGCTTGCATCGCCCACATGATAAGCACCAGCGCTACCGTAAATATGGTATAAGCCTTTACCATATCACCTAATTTGTTGCCCAGAGCAGCGGTGATAGGTACTATACCGGCCACCACCGCAAAGAGCCCGATATTGGCAGAAATCTTGGCGAAGGCGCCTATCTTCTCCCTTTCCCTTTGATCCATACTCAAGGAAGGCAGCATGGACCAATAGGATATATCGTTGGTGGTATAGGCCATGCCCCACAGGATGTAGATGAGTCCGAAGAGGGTAACAAAGCCCTTTTCCCCTAGATTAAAGTCGGTAAATAGAAGTATGGTTAAGATCCCTGAAGCTAAGGCTCCAAAAGCTATCCAAGGCTTAAACTTCCCATATCTCGTATGGGTATTGTCTACTATTACCCCCATTATAGGATCATTTAGGGCATCAAAAACTCTGGCTATAAGAATAATCCCGTTTATCCACCACAGAGCCCCGCTGGATACCCCCAGCACATCAGTAAGATAGAAGATGAGATACATTGTTACCATGGCATAGACCATGTCCCGGCCAACGGTTCCAAGGCCAAAGGTGTAGATATTGGTATTCCTTTTGGTTTCCATAGGAGACCTCCCTTAAATTAAAGCATAATTAAGTTCAATTTATACATAGCAGAGAACGCACTGTTTATGGCATGAAATCAGATAATCTAATTGATTTTATAACCCATATAGACAAGCCCTAGTATACGGGGTTACCCCAGCTGCGAATACGCTTTTTCATCTCCCGAATGCCTAAAACGCCATAGGCAAAGCCCTTTTTAACCAGTTCCTCCGGCAGAAATTCATCATATTTTTCGAACACAGGGATTTCCCCCGGATATACAAGATCCATTGGGTTGAGGGCTGACTTTTCCAACTCCCTCAGTGTCTTAAAGAACGCCTCTTCCGTTGCCTTCATCTTAAACTGAATAAAGTAGGGGCGTGATGAGTCTACAGATGCGATACCCAGTTCCTTTGCGCAGATCAGTTTTAAAAATCGTTCCAGGGCGAGGAATGCATAGGTACCCAGCCAGGGGAATAGGCACCACATATCCCCTCCTAGGTTGATTAAGGGTCTTTCTGTAAGTGCCGACTTGGTGGCTATATACCGCGCCTCACCCAACCGGCTGACAGCGTTTTTCATAAGATAGGGATAGACGGTCCCCGTTTTTAAGACATCCCTCATCTTTTCCAGGACCTTTGTATTGATGTCCCCGGGGCATAGCCCGAAATAGGCGGGAACATTGCCCTTTACCTTCTCGCAATAGACCAAGCGGCGTTTGTGGTCCACCTCTTCCACTATCCAAACATGGCCTGCAATCGCAATCTTCTCACCCGCCGGGGGCGGCATAACGATGGTGCCCAGCTCCTGGGATTTGGTACGGACGGTATATTCTTCGTTCTCCTTAAAGACCGCATAGAATTTAAATGAATTGGTTATTCTTTCCCCGGAAAGCCCGACAATCAGCCCCCCTCTTTCTGTCCTTTGAAGATGATCGATGGAGATTAGGTGCCTTAAAAGGGATTTGTAGTCATCCTGGGTAACCCGATGAAAATAGCTGAGGGAAAGAACCTTAGATGCAAGCATGGGGGGGCTCATTTCACCGGAGGATGCCAGGGTACTCATGGTCTGATGGTAAAGGAGGCTGTAGGGCAGTCTGTCAAGGTTTGGCGGCTCTACCCAGCGCTCCTCTAAATAGAGTTGTACGAGGGCAATGCCTTGGATCAGCTTCCAGGGGATGGTAGCGGGAAGCATCGCCCTGGACTCGGCCTCATCTTCTCGCATAACAAACCACATCTCCGGGGGCAAGTCTCTGCGTCCGGTCCTTCCCATCCTCTGAAGGAATGATGAAACCATGTAGGGAGCATCGATTTGAAAGGCCCTCTCCAGCCTCCCGATATCGATACCCAGCTCTAAGGTCGCAGTGGTGACGGTGGTTTGATATTCTTCGTCATCCTTCATTATGGCCTCTGCGGTTTCGCGAAAGGATGTAGACAGGTTGCCATGATGGATCAAAAACCGGTCAGGGGTGCGCTGATATTCGCAGTATTGCCTGAGGGTTGTGGTAACCGCCTCACACTCCTCCCTGGAATTTACAAAGACCAGGCATTTTTTATCCCTGGTGTGCTCATATATGTAGCCAATGCCGGGATCGGCCGCTGCCGGCGCTGTATCCGTCTTTTCATCCAGAGCCATGAGATGGGCTGCCGAGTCATCCCTGTCATCTCCGGCCTGCTGACTTTGGATAAAAAAATGTTCCATGGAGAGCCGCCACTTTGCTCCCTTGACAGAGATTTTAGGGGCAGCGGTCTCTCTTCCGGATCCTCCCGATAGGAATTTCCCTGCAGCCTCTAAATCGCCGATGGTTGCAGAAAGACCTATTCTTCGGGGGTTTACACCGGCCAGCCTCGATAAACGCTGGATTAGGCATAGGGTTTGCCCTCCCCTATCCCCTCGCATCAGGGAGTGAATCTCGTCTATTACAATAAAGCGCAGATCAGAAAAGAGCCTTGGGATGTAGGAGTGCCTGCGCATCAACAGGGCCTCTAAGGATTCCGGGGTAATCTGGAGGATACCCGATGGTTTTTTCAGCAATCTTTCCTTATGGGACTGGGCTACATCCCCGTGCCAATGCCAGACGGGAATATCGGCCTCCCTGCAAAGGTCATTGAGACGCAAAAATTGGTCGTTTATTAGGGCCTTTAAGGGACCGACATACAAGGCGCCTATAGATTTTGGCGGATCTTCCCGAAACAGGGTTAGGATGGGGAAGAAGGCTGCCTCCGTTTTGCCCGAGGCGGTAGATGCGGATAATAATAGATTATGATCTGTGTTAAATATTATGTCCCCTGCGGCTACCTGAATTGCCCGCAGGGATTCCCAGTTGTTTTGGTAGATAAAATCCTGAATAAAGGGTGCATAGCGGCTGTATATATTCATACTTCCCCCTTAAATTTCAAACTCTTCAAAGGTTCTTTCCGTGGGTCCCTCATCCAATCCACCCTTAGCATATTGGAACCCATCCGAATTAAGAAGGGCGGTGACGTCGATGGCCGGGTTTTGATAGACTATGTTCAAAAGCTCAATAAAATCCCGAATGACCTCCCTGGGGGTAATGTTTATATCCGCACCTATTCGGCCGAATTCGATTTTGATAAAGTTAATAAGGTCCTCCTGGGTTAGGGTGCTTTCATACCCAAAGAGCCCGCTATGGATTTTTGACAGCTTTTCTACGAGGACCAGCATCTCTTCGCCGGTAAGGGGAGAAAGTCTTATAATGGGTGCTAAAAAGTCGATTAAATTTTCACTACCGAATCGACCCACCTGGAGTCGGGATCTTAAGGCTTCATAGCTGTATACACCCCTTCGGGTATCCTCGATGCACTGCGGGGTTCCGCACATAACTATTCCCATATAGTGGGCCTTGCCCTGAAGGGTATCGTTGTACATGGTGAGAATCTTTTCATAGTTGTATTGCCTGGAAATGCTGTTGGGGATCTTATAGATATTGACAAGCTCATCAACCAGGATTAAGAGCCCGCTATATCCGGCCTTTTTCAAAAACATTGCAAAGAGCTTTATGTATTCATACCAATCATCATCGGTAATGACTATATTGACCCCAAGTTCAGCCCTTGCCTCGGTCTTATTTGTGTATTCCCCCCGAAACCATTTTACAACCTTGGCTTTTTCCAGCTCCTGATCGTTTATGTAGGCCGAATAGTAGATGCCAAGGAGCTTTGCAAAATCGAAACCGTGGACCATTTCATGAAGATCGTCTATGACTTTAAATATCTTTTTTTCCACAAGAAGAGGAAGCTCCGGATCTTTAAAGGAAAGATTGCTCTCCTTCATTACCTGGGTCTGGACATTGCTGAGCCATCGGTCCAAAATAAGGGTCAGGGCCCCGCCCTCGGGCTTTGTCTTTGTGGACATATTCCGGATAAGCTCCTTATATGTGGCCAAGCCTTGTCCCCTTGTCCCCTGTAATCGCCTTTCCGTGGAGAGGTCACAATCTACCACTACAAAATTCCTATCCATGGAATAGTTTCGGATTGCCTGAAGTAAAAAGCTTTTACCGCTCCCGTATTTGCCCACTATAAAGCGAAAGGATGCTCCGCCTTCCCCCACGATGTCTATATCGTGAAGGAGAGCATTTATCTCGGCCTCGCGGCCGACTGTTATGTAGGGAAGGCCGATCCTTGGGACAACGCCCCCCTTTAATGAGTTGATTAGGACCTGGGCTACTCTCTTTGGTACCTTCATAGAAATATTCCTTTCAATTCTTCCATATATTCTTCAAAGACCTCATATTTCACACCATTAAAGTCGATTACGATGTCATCAAAAACTTCGAATAGCTTTTCGTTGATGCTATCTACTATGACGGATTCCATTATCCCGTGGCTATTGAGGATATCCCGGTAATCCCCGCCGCATATAAGGCATCTAACAAATTTATACTCTTGGGCAGTCAGGTTACAGGGATTCAATTCGTTTGCTAAGAGTCCAGGCTCCGGGGCCATCTCTTCAATCTCACTCTCTGTGATGAGCCTTTCCTGGGTCGCCAAGGCGGAGGCCCTTATACCTCCGAGCTTGGAGACATCGATTTTTACATTGGAGCGTGCCTGCCTTCTGTTATACTGTACTAGCTCTGCTACGGCACCTAGGATAGCGCGGGAATATAGCTTGGTTACCTTATCGACCTTTAATTTATGCTTAAAACCATAATGTTCTCTCATAACAAAATCAACGGTCTTTAAAAGTCTGCCAATCTCCTTGTTCTTTTCCTTGTAATTGAAGAACCTCTCCTCACTCCACTTACCATTTCGGCAACGAAACTTGTGCGCCTTGCTTATCTCATAGGTTGCGTCCTTGACCTTTAGGGGATCAGAAAATATTGCCGAGTAAAAGATTCCATAGTCGCTTTTAAATACTTTTCCAAAGAACTTTTCTAAAAGGCTATTCTTCCTATGTTTAATATGATACTCGGATAAGCTGTCAAATACATTAAAGACCACGTATTGGACATCATCCGGGTATGACTTATAAAACCTGGAGTTTTTCAAGTTGTAGGGGGAAAGGGAGTTTAGCGCACTAAAAACCCCTTGGGGCTCACGGGATCTATAGTCCAATAAAACCGTTGCGGCATCATTGAAACCGATCCCAGGGAGGATTTCTAAAAGGGACCTGTCTAGGTTATAGTAGATTACATAATCTTTTAGCCATAGGGCCATATACCGGTTTATCTTAGGGTCTATGGGACCATAATAGTCCCATAATGTTTTTAATTTGGTATACCCGTCCATGGGGGTGACAGTTCCGATGCCATTTATAAGTTCATATATGTATACAAAAACAAAGGAGAGAGATGTTCTTACAATAGTTCCCTGTCTGACCCTTGTGCGCCAGGTAAAATAGCCCCGCAATTGTTGGTCGTTCATGGATTGATATGTTGGGTAATACCTAAAGAATTCGCCGGTATATTCATAATCATCCACAAAGTTCTCCATGAACTTTCCCTGTTTATAGAAGATGGCAGGGTCCGTTTCCAGGTATGTATGATTTTCCTTGGCAATTCGCCGCATTTGGCGGTACTTAGGAGGTGTAAATTTTAATAGATCCGCAGCCGTCGTAAGGATGGGTTCATCCTTGTAAACTACGTTGTTTATAAGGCTTACAAGCTTTTTTGCATCGTTCAAAATATCACCGCCTTAGGGCTGAAAGCATAATGGGCCCCAGATAAGGGAAGATCCGATAATGTTTTAGATGGTACCGATATATCCTTGGAAGATTTTATTTAATAATGGGCTCTGCCCATGGGGCGATACTCTCTAAAACATTTCACGCTCTAGGGATTGATACTCTGTTAATTGTACCCCAAATTGTCATAAAAATCAACTAAAATCGAATGTATGTTCGGTCGGTTTTTCACCCATCGCCCATCATTTGAGGGCACGATCGGCGGGGGAGGCTCCTATCCCCGCCGTACGGTAAATAAACAATGAAAGGTTCATGGATTCAGCCCCTTAAGCGGTGGGTATAAATCTCCAGCCTCGTTGAAACCTGTGTGTTGCTATTGCCCATGCAATTGCTTCCGATGTTTTAATTGTAGGCCCAACATAATTTGAATAAATTATCGCGGCCTAGATATAATAATGGAAGTAACACATGGGAAATGAGGGAACGTCTATGGCTAAAGTAACTTGCTCTATATGCGGGTATCCCTTTGAGCAAGGGGATATAACCATATGCCCGGACTGTAGCGCATATGTCTGTGAGGAATGTAGCTATATGTACCGCGGACATTGCAAGGATTGCTATCAGGAAGTAACTTTGGATTTTGAAGAATAAAGTCTTCAAAAAGTATTGGATTTTTTGTCGAATCAGTGCTATAATCTCAAGTTTTGAAGTTAAATCGTTAAAAGGCCAGCAACCATCATGCTTAGTGGATTTTGCCTACCTGTGGTATCTAAGTATATTTTAGGAAAGTTTAAAATAATTTTTAAATTATTAATACCGTAGTAAGCGTCGAATTTGCA
>DASRNX010000187.1:0-3229 GCA_035647175.1 Clostridia bacterium
CTGGGATGCTCTGTCCGGCTTTTCCTCAGGCTCTTCACCCTGATCACGGCTACTATCAAAGACCGGCCTTTCTATATTGGTAGATAGCTCTGCTATTTTGGTATGGACATCTCCATATTCATCCTCATAGGTTATGGTCATCATACCTTCAGATCTGCCGTATTTGCCTACTCCATCATCTCTAGATGTGTTTTTATTGGAATCTTCATCGTCCTGATCATCTTCACTTTGGGAATTATCCTCGGATTTATTCTCCCCTCCCATATCCAAGGTCCCAAAGAAAGCATAGATCTCTGCGCTGCCGGAGGTCCCGGGCTCCATATTGCCAAGATAAGCGCTGCCATCGGGGATTACACCGGGCATCTCCAGTGTGCATCGAACATTGTAGAGGGTACTCCTACCCATATTGAATATATTTGTGGTGATGGGCAAGCTATCCCCTGCATTGACGGCAGAGGGAATGCTAATTTCATCCATCTCTAATCTAAGGGGCTGCCTTATCTCCAATAATATCTCTTCATTCACCGAATAGGAGCTGCGGGCGCTATCCTCATATTCTATGGTCAATAAGATTTTCTGAGGTCTGGGATCGGCATCTTGCCTGGTTTTCATCTCCAGGGTCAGCTCATGGGTTTTGCCTTTGGGGATCTCGTCTATAAAAAAGGTATTGGTCTTACCACCGGGCAAGACATCTTCTGTTTCGCCCTTGTAAGTTACCTTTATATTATGTGCGCTCCACTTCTTTTCCGTATTCTTTAATCTTACCAAGACATCAAAGGATTTTCCTGCGACAATTTCGGGATCTAACTCATATTGGTCTATGATGATTTTAGGCTCCGGTCTTGGTTCAGGCTCGGGTTCCGGTTCCGGAATAGGCTCCTGTGCATTTGGATCCTTACCATCGGTGATGGTTACATAGACGGTAAAGGATTGTTCCACTTTATCATCGGTTACCTGGGGCTGATCTTGGCCTTCTGACTTATCCGATCCATCCGCTGTTTTCTGCTTATCCTGCTCTCCAAGCTTTAGGTCATACCCAGTATTTATTACAACGGGATAGGTCCCATTTATTCTATTGGCTGCCAGGGGAATCTCAAGGCGCACCAGAAAGCTAGATGCCGTAGATTTCCCATCGTTTACGGCGTTATTGGAAAGTAAAACATCCATCTGGTAATTGGAATAGGAAAAGGGAGAATCGGCAGGGTTTCCAAGGTCCGGTGTAACGGTTATCCTATCTCCAACAATCTTATTGGTTCCCTCATAGATAAGGGGCAATATAATGGTCGCCTTGCCCTTCTTTACTGTGGGTTTATATCCCTTTGAATATGACTTATTCATCCCCTCATAAATATTCTTGTTGTCGATTACCAACTGGTCCCCCGCTGCCAAGGTAACGGGGACAGATATAACCAGCATAATGATAGCTAATAATATAGTGATAATTCTCTTCATAGCGCCTTGTCCTCCCTATCGACTATTCGTCCGTCCTCTATGTAAACAATACGATCTGCATGTTTTGCTCTTTCCATATCGTGGGTTACCATTAGAATGGTAGTCCCTCTATTTATGCATATATCCCGTAATATTTCTATTATCTGATCCGCATTATGAGAATCCAGATTCCCTGTAGGTTCATCTGCAAAAACGATATCCGGATCGCTGATTATAGCCCTTGCTATGGAGAGCCTTTGCTGTTGACCCCCGGATAGCTCTCCCGGCTTGTGATATAGGTGCTTTTGCAGCTCAAATATCGTCAATAATTCCTTTGCCTTCTCCATCCTCTCTTCCCTTCCCACCCCTTGGGCCATTAGAGGAAATGCTACATTCTCTTGGGCTGTCAATACTTCAAAGAGATTAAAGGATTGAAAGATAAACCCTATATGCTCTAATCTAAAACTAACCAGCTGTTCTTCGCTCATCCGGTGTATTCCCCGGCCCTTTATAACAATCCGACCTGCACTGGGGGATTCTAAGCCGGCCAACAGTGAAAGCAGGGTTGATTTCCCGCTCCCCGATGTCCCTACGATGGCAACAAATTCGCCGGGCAGGACATCCATATCCACCGAGGCCAAGGCCCTTAATCGAGTTTTTTGGGTCTTATAAATTTTGGTCAGATTTCGGGCTAAAATGATTGGTTCAACCTTTTTGTTCTCCATTACCGCACCACCGTCAATATGCCGCTATCCATCTCACAAACCGTATCGCAAAGCTCCTCGATATCGGCTTGGTTGTGACTTGCCAGCAGTATAGTTTTACCTCGGCCTTTAAGCTCCTTTATGAGCCGGCGCATATCTGAGACCCCGTGTTTATCAAGCCCGTTAAAGGGTTCGTCTAGGATAAGTATTCTTGGATCCTCCATGATGGCTTGAGCAATGCCCAGTCGCTGGCGCATTCCCAGAGAGTATTTTGATACCGGCTTTTTCATCTTGGGATCTAAGCCCACCCGCCGAATTATCTCCCCAATCTGCCTATTATTTACCTTGCGGTTAAGGGAGGCCAATATCTGTAGATTTTTCATGCCCGTTGCATAGGGCAAGAAGCCGGGGGTTTCGATGATGATCCCCACATCCTCGGGAAAATCCACATCCTTGCCCACCTGTTGATAATCCACCATTATTTTCCCCTTGGTGGGATGGAGAAAGCCGCATATACATTTAAACAATACGGTCTTACCACTGCCATTGTTTCCTACTATGCCATGAATCTTGCCCTCTTCAAATTTATGATTCACGTCATGGAGCACTTCCTCCTCACCAAAGGATTTATATACATGGTCTACGCTGATTGCTATATCCTTCTTTTCATCTAGCATTAATTGGGCCCCCCTGCGAAGTTAAAATTGTACTTTCTCATGGAAAAAAATGCGATTAAGAAACTTATAAAGATTAAAATACCGAAGATCAAATAGGTTTGCCATAAGCGTGGCAGAAGGTCGTAGCCAAAGTTGTGCATATGGTAGGTTGCATGCTTGAGGGGGGATGCCCAACCTGTCGCCACGTTGGCTATATACATTTGCTCATCATTTAGCTTTAACGCTTCCTTAAATAGCTGGGGGTTTAGTAAAAAGCCATACAGACTAAAGATAAAGACACTTCCCATACCCCAAAAATTCCCCTTCTTAAGATTCATAACAAACATAATGAGAACGCATAGCAGTGTATATAGTAGCATAAGCAAGAAGATGGTCAACATACACTCATAGGGGGTGGACATCTCCATGGTCTTGACG
>DASRNX010000188.1:0-2622 GCA_035647175.1 Clostridia bacterium
ATCCCCTTTAAAGCCGGGTTCGGTTTCTGTGACTTCCAGCTCTACAAAAAATGGCGGTTCTACTGAAAATGCTTCACCCTTAAAGAATTTTATAGTTACATTCATATTTTCTTTAATAAATGTAATGGCATCTTCGACCTGTCCGTGATTTAGTGGGATTTGCTCGTATGTCTCAATGTCCATAAAATAGTGCAGATTGCCATCGTTATATAAATATTGCATCTCCTTGGTCTCTACATGGGCCCTCGGAACCCTTTCACTGGGGCTGAAGGTCCTCTCTAAAACGCTACCGGTTACGGCGTTCTTAATTTTCGTCCTCACAAAGGCAGCGCCTTTACCGGGTTTCACGTGCTGAAAATCTACAATTGTATAAACCTGTCCATCTATATCGATGGTAATACCTTTTCTGAAATCACCTGCTGAAATCATTGTTCCCATCTCCCATCCATAATAAAAATATAGGGTCCCTATCCCCAATTACACCTATGCCAGTTGCGGTTTAGCCAAATGTTTCACTAAATAATCCAACGCATAGCCATAACCGTCCATTCCGAGCCCGCTAATTTGTCCCAAGCATACGGGGGCGATAACGGATAAATTACGGAAAGTTTCCCTGGCACTTATATTTGAAATATGTACCTCGATAACCGGAATGCCAACTGAAGCTATTGCGTCTCTAAGGGCATAACTATAATGACTTAATGCCCCCGGGTTAAAAACAATGCCATTGGCTTTATCCACGGCACCATGGATTTGGTCTATCAAAGAACCCTCGCTGTTGGATTGAAAGTGATATACTTCGACTCCCAAGGTCTGTGCCTGTTTTTCCAAGCCTTTAACCAGGGTATTGAGGTCCGTCTTCCCATATATAGCGGGCTCTCTGGTGCCCAATAGGTTTAAATTGGGACCGTTTAGTATAAGGATTTTCATGAAACCAAATGCCCCCTAACATTTCATGTACATATTATCACAAAATGATCTGTCTTAATAGTAAAAGATGATCATTTTGAGGCTATTTCGCCGTCTATCAGCCCCACGATTTCTTTCACGACCAGAGCCACACTCTTCCCATCCGTCTTAACGGTATAGTGGGCCCTCATATACTTAGGATATCTAATCCTATAAAGTTCATTTATTCGCTCCCATAGATCCCCGTGGTGTAGCATAGGCCGATCATCCCCACCCTTTAGCCTTCGCCATATAGTCTCTTTGGATGCCTCTAAGTGGATTACCAGCCCTTTCGACAACAAAAGGTCAAGGAGTCCCCCGTTTGTAACAGCTCCGCCGCCGGTAGATATTATCGCTCCTTGCAGTTCGGCCAAATCACATAATACCTTATATTCCAGCCCTCGAAAATATTCTTCACCATGGGTTTTGAAAATATCCGGGATAGAGTCTCCGGCTATCTCTTCAATTCTACAATCCGAATCCCAAAAGGTTAGGGACAACCTTTTGGCTAGAGCCCTTCCAATGGTGGATTTACCGGCGCCCATAAATCCAACCAGGATAATATTGGGCATTTTAGGAGCCATGGGAATCATGCCTCGGATTCTTGCTGACAGTTTCAATTGCCTGAGTAAGGGCCACGGTTATATCGACCTCCAACTGTTGTTCCAGGTGGGATATCTTTGTATATACTTCGCCTGTCTGGGTAACCACATATTTAGCGGGGATACGATTAAGAGCATAAGCTATCATGTCCAAACGACATCTCCGGCAGGTGCAGAAATCACCCCGCACCGACAGCTCATCTAACATATTAGTTACCAGTTCCTCAACGTAGTTTTTTAAAAAAATAGGTTCCTCATTATATTGAGTCATAGCATGATCACCCCCAGGTAATGCTCGACAACCTTATTTCGAAGAGCATCCTATATATATTCTATTTACCTTGATTATGTTTATTATATCATAAGTGCAAGCCTCGATTGGCTTGCTTCACACCGATTCAATAAACGCATTGGATAAAACCCATAGGTTTTATCTCCTTGATTGCGTTTATTATATCACATTTTGTCAAAAGATTGTTAAATACTTATCTATTGTTTATTCCGGTCTTTTTACTGCGTAGCCATCGATGAACACCCAAACCGCCTTGGTACGAAAATCCAAGGGATGTCCGTCGAAGATAGCTATATCGGCATCCTTACCTGGCTCCAGGCTCCCTACCCTATCATCTATTCCCGTAATCTCGGCGGCGTTTATGGTAATGGATTTTAGAGCCTCCATTTCATCCATGCCCTCCTTGACGGCTATGGCCGCGCATACCGGCAGGTATTGTATGGGAATAACCGGATGATCCGTCATCATGGCTACCTTGACCCCCGCCTTGGATAGAACCCCCGGGGCCTTAAATGTCATATTCTTGAGCTCAACCTTACTGCGATCGCTGAACAAGGGCCCTACGATCACCTTGGCGTTTTCTTCCAATAGAAAATCCGAAATTCTATGGCCCTCGGTACAATGTTCCAGTGTCATATCCAAATCGAATTCGTTCCTGATTCTGAGTGCAGTCAAAATATCATCTGCCCTGTGGGCATGGGCTTTTAGGGGTATTTCTTTGTTTAATACCTTTACCAGAATCTCCATCTTCAGGTCCCTGTCCGGCATCTTGTCGGGATC
>DASRNX010000189.1:0-3901 GCA_035647175.1 Clostridia bacterium
ATTCTGTCGGGAATTTTAAGAGGGCTAGGGGATTCGGTTTCAGCACTGGTATTTTTAATTATTTCTACTTTACTAAACGTGGTTTTAGATATTTGGTTTGTCGCAGGATTAAAAATGGGGGTACCCGGGGTGGCCCTGGCAACGGTCATCGCCCAGGGGGTATCGGCAATTTTGTGTATAATAAAGCTCCTTAAGATGAGGGATACTTTTGACCTGAATCTAGAAATGCTGAGGCCCGTAAAAGAGTATTCGGCCCAAGTTATGAGGCTTGGATTACCCTCCGGTCTAACCCAGGCTATTTTCGCCTTGGCCATGATTGCGGTGCAATCTCTGACCAACAGCTTTGGCGAAATGGTCATTGCCTGTAACGTTATCGTAATGCGGGTAGACGGGTTTGCCATGATGCCCAACTTCACCTTCGGCAATGCCATGACGACCTTCGCCGGACAAAACGTTGGGGCCGGGAAAATTGACAGGGTAGACAAGGGATCAGGTGACGGGATCAAACTGGCTGTAAGCGTATCAACGGTGATTACTATAATTATATTGATCTTCGGTAAACATCTGGTGAGGATATTTACCGACACCTCGGAGCTGGTGGATTTGAGCATGCACATGATGCGGATCCTGGCGGTGGGTTATATAGCCATGGCTGTTACCCAGAGCCTATCCGGTGTAATGCGGGGGGCAGGGGATACCGTAACCCCCATGTGGATCTCGCTGATCACCACCATTATCTTGAGGGTACCCATAGCCTACACTATAGCCTATTTTACCAGAAGTGCGGCATATCCCACAGGAAGACCCGAAGCAACCTACGTGTCCTTGCTTGTTTCCTGGGTCTTTGGGGCGATTATTACTATACTCTTCTTTAGGAAGGGCAATTGGAGAAAAAAGGGCCTGGCTAATCAACAATGAAAGCGTAACAATGACAAGGATTTAACGAATTGCTTACAAATTCCTTACAAATGGAAACATACCTTTTATTGCCATAGTATAAGATGTACAATATGACATATGCATATAGGTTCTGCTGCAGATCTACAATATTAAATATTTTTTTTGGGACTCATCATTTGGAACTTATATTCTATATAAACCGTCTAAGTATATAAACGCACATGTATATGTGGGAAAGGAATTGCCGATGGAATTATTAAGAATTCAGGGTCTTACAAAGACAATAAAAAAGAAGAAGATACTCGACAACATCTCTTTAACAGTGAATTCCGGTGAAATAGTGGGGTTTTTAGGGCCTAACGGGGCCGGTAAAACCACCACCATCAAGCTTATCATGGGTCTCTTTACCATCACCGAGGGTCACATAAACGTTTGTGGACATGACATCGTTACGGATTTTGAGGCTGCCATGGAAAATGTGGGGGGGATCATAGAAAATCCGGACCTATATAAGAGGCTTACGGGCAGGCAGAACTTGGAGTACTTTGCATCCATGTACAAAAATGTGAACAAGGAGAACATCGATAATATAGTGGACATGGTAAAGATGTCCGGAAGAATCAACGATAAGGTTAAGACATATTCCCTGGGCATGAGCCAGCGGGTGGGGATAGCCCAAGCGCTGCTCCATAATCCTCGTCTATTGGTATTGGATGAGCCCACCAACGGGCTGGACCCCTTGGGCATTAAGGAACTGAGGGACCTCTTAAAATACCTTGCGAAAGAGGCAGGGGTAGGAGTATTTATATCAAGCCATCTGCTTTCCGAGATGGAGCTTATGTGTGACAGGATTTACATAATAGATGAAGGGGTAATTATCGGAGAAAAGGCCATCCATGAGGAAGAGGAAACGGTCAAGGACGATATCTATGAATACACCCTTCTAACCAGCGACAGGGACAAGACCTTGGAGTATCTAAATAGCCTGCAGGCAAATTGCAGGGTAGAAAACGGTAACGTTATCGTCGTTATGAAGCGAAGCGAGATGCCAAACATCATAAAGAATCTTGTATATCGGGATATAGGCATATACGCTGCCAGTGAAAAGCATAGGACCCTTGAGCAGGATTTCATCACCATTACCACCGGAACGAAAACACAGATCAGATAATTTCCAATTAAATTTTAAGGGGGATATGTCGATGCTTTTTTTAAGACAAGTCAGATTTGAAATTAAAAATATACTAAGATCCAAGTTTATATTGATTATCGGTATCCTGATACTGGCCATATGTATAGCCACACCCATAATTAGCCTAATCGGTCTAAGATCCAGCAAGAACGAGGGGATGTACTATGGCTATAGCACGGGTATGGGGGGCATGGGAATGATTAGGTCTGTCGCCTATGATATGCCCTGGTATCCGGGTCCCGGCGGATACGAGGAGGACCCTATAATTGTAGATGGTGTAACCATCAAATACGATAACCCCTTTTTTTGGAACGTGAAGAGCCTCATTGATGAGCGGGGGTATATGGAAAACGATAAGGGCAATTTTTCCGACCCCAAAGTGTTAGACATTATACTCTCCACCATGGATGCGGAACAGGAATACTTTGTATACATGGCAGAGCATATAACGGACCATAGGGATTACCGCGTCGAGCTATCCTGGGCCGGCAGGGAGAGTATCTATGATAAATTCGCATATGAACATACTAATCTCCCTAAGGAGCAGCTCTATGAGGCCATGTCCTACAGGATGGGGTATGATCCCGAGGTGTTTGATGAGAAGTTTATCAATATTACCCCCGAACAAAGGCTGGCGGCCATAGATGAGATAGACGAACAGCTGAACTTGCTTTATAAAGTGGTGGAAACCGGCGATTTTCCCTTATTTATTGACCTGCGTATCAAGCAGGAGACGAAAAACATAGAGGATATTAAGGAAAGAATAACCGTGCAGGAAAAGATCATAATCGACGATCCGTCCCAGGAGGAATGGGTCAGCCAGTATATAATGGATATGAACAATGAAATTGATCTCATTGAGACCAACAACATTCCCACCTTAGAATACAGACTTGAAAATAATATCATACCGGGGGACGACATCTGGCAAAATACCGCACTTTCCAATATAGAGATGAATAAGCGAAATCTTATGTACAACAAAATCCTTACGGAAGAGGAATTTAACAAGGACAGGTACATGGTCGAGGAGTATAAGACATACAGGCGATATGAGAGCATCATGCAGGAAGAACGAGACGGGTATAACAACCAGATAATAATTGCAGAGCGTTCATTGGATGCAGGTAAGCCGGATATGAACTTTGAACCTTGGGGCGCAAGGAGCAGAACCTTTAACTTTTTGAGCTATTCTTCCTTTGTAGCCATGTTTGCCATCCTTATAGGAGGCTGGCTAATGGCCAGTGAATTTCAACAGGGTACCATCAGGCTGCTGATGATCAGGCCGAAAACCCGTACAAAGATATTGATGGCCAAGTTCCTATCCTCCTTTATTATCTTCTTGGGCCTATATGCCTTGGGAAGCCTTCTCAATATGGTCACCAACGGTGCCTGCTTTGGGTTTAAGGATTTTCTATACCCGAACTTCACCATATCGGGGGAGACGAATTTCTTTGCCTATTATCTGCCGAAGTTTGCGGTTTGCATTATGCCGGCAATCTTTACATTCTCCCTATCCTTCTTGTTATCGGTACTCATCAGAAATATAGCAGTTGCCATCATCATCCCCATAGCGTTATTTATCGGCTCTACCATATTGATGCAGCTGTTAGTTTACGGTAACAGCGTAGCTAAATGGCTTGCCTTTACGCCGATTCCCTATATGGACTTTACTAATTTCTTCTCCCAGTATTCTATAGTAAAGAATGCCATCCAAAAGGGTATCCCACTGGGCATAGGGTATGGTATACTGATGTTGCTGGGTTTGTCTGTTGTATTTGTTATATTTTCTATATTTACCTTCAAGAG
>DASRNX010000190.1:0-2890 GCA_035647175.1 Clostridia bacterium
GTCAGGGACTGAGCCAAAGGTAAAGCTATACTTCTCTGCCATAGGCAGCGACGCAAAAGAGGCTAGGAGCAAGATGGAAAATCTCAGGGATGCCGTTTGTGCCAGGGTTTGAAATTGCACACAACCGTTGCAATTATCATAACGATAAATTTAGTTAAGGACAAGGTAGTTTATTTTTTTAACACACTACGACTAGAATTGAACCGGAGGTTACAGCTATGCGTGACACATTTTTATTTGACTTAGACGGTACATTGCTTCCCTTTGATATAGACGAGTTTATCTATATCTACTTTAAGGAGATGGGCAAGCACTTTCATGATATGATAGACGGAAAATTGCTGGCGGAATATATCATGGCATCCACGGAGGCCATGATAGGAAACCTTGAACCGTTGGTAAACGAAGAAAAGTTTATGTTGCATTTTTCAGGGTTAATAGGGGAGGATGCCCTACAGAAATATAAGGACAGATTCGACCTGTTCTATGATGACAGGTTTGATGCGGTCAAGGAATGTGTAGCCCATGTTCCGGAAATTGTTAAGAGCATAGAGGTTCTGAAGGACAAAGGGTACGAATTGGTGGTAGCTACCAACCCTATCTTTCCTTTAAAGGCTGTACATAAGCGGATAGAATGGGCAGGCCTTTGCGTTGATGACTTTTCCTATATCTCCTGTTACGAGAAAAATTCCTATTGTAAGCCCAATATACAATTCTATGAGGAGGTTCTGGATGCTATCGGTAAGGAACCGGAAAATTGTTATATGGTGGGTAACGACGTCCAGGAGGACCTAGTAGCCGGCGAGCTGGGTATAGAGACCTATCTGATAACGGACTATCTGATAGACAGGACTAGGGGTGAGGTTGAGAGCACCTACAAGGGAAATTACCGGGACTTTTATGAATTCGTCAAGGGTCTTGAGCCCGTTAGGGATTTTGAAAAGGTGCGCTATTCCATTTAAAGGGTCCATCACTTCCAAGTTGAAACCTATGTGATGTAATGACCAGAGCAATTGCTTAAGGTGCTAAAATATAGCCGGCCCGGTGATGCCGGTATGGGGGAGGGGAGCATATGAGAACATTGGATTTGTTGGCCTTTGATTTTGGTGCCAGCGGCGGAAGGGGAATATTAGGACGGTTCGACGGGGAAAAACTGGCTATGGACGAACTCCATAGGTTTTCTAACGACCCCGTTGAGGTAGGGGGACATCTCTACTGGGATGTATTAAGGCTTTTTTGGAATATGCAAGAGGCACTTTTAAAGTATGGGGCCCGGGAAAATGGCAGCTTTGCATCCCTGGGCATCGACACCTGGGGTGTGGATTACGGATTGTTAGACAGAGACGGGGAACTATTGGGTAACCCCTACCACTACAGGGATGTACGCACCGAGGATATGATGGAAGAGGCCTTTACCAAGATGCCTAGGGAGATGATCTTTCAAAAAACGGGTATCGCCTTTCAAAAGTTTAATACCCTTTATCAATTGCTGTCTACGGTTATTAAAAAGCCGGACATGATGGATAGAGCCGAGACCCTGCTCTTCATGCCGGATCTTTTGGCCTATTTTTTGTCTGGTGAAAAATCTACCGAGTTCACAGAAGCCAGCACGGGGCAGCTATTGGATGCAAATACCGGACATTGGTGTGGTGACCTTTTAGAGGCTATGTCAATCCCTAAGAATATTTTCACAAATATTCAGCAGCCCGGCAGTCTGAGGGGCAGGATAAAAGCGGACTTAGCTAAGACCTTGGGGGTGGGCAGCGTGCCCATCATCGCAGTGGCATCCCATGATACCGGATCTGCAGTGGCAGCTGTTCCTAACACGGAAGGTAACTATGCCTACCTGAGCAGCGGAACCTGGTCCCTTATGGGGGTAGAAGTTGATAAGCCCGTTATAAACGAGAAGACCCTGGGATGGAACTATACCAACGAAGGCGGAGTAAACGGAACCTACAGGCTTTTAAAAAATATCATGGGCCTGTGGATTATTCAGGAATGCAAGAGGGAATGGGATCGCAGGGGTGAGGTTTACAGCTATGACGAGATGGCGGCTATGGCATCGGCTGCTGCGCCCTTTAAGGCATTTATAGACCCGGACCACGACAGCTTTTACAGCCCGGGGGAAATGCCTAAAAAAATTCAGAAGTTTTGCAGGGACACAGGGCAGTGGGTTCCGGAAACCAAAGGCGAGATTTTAAGGTGCGTATTCGAAAGTTTGGCCATGAAGTATCGCTGGTCGTTGGAGAAGCTTGAGGAGATCACAGAGAAAAGTCTGGATGTCCTCCACATCGTTGGTGGGGGCAGCCAGAACGGACTTCTAAATCAATTAACCGCTAACGCCATATCACGGCCGGTCATATGCGGGCCCGTTGAGGCAACGGCTATCGGCAACCTCATGGTTCAGGCCATGGCCCTTGGTGAGGTAGCAAACCTTAGGGAAATCCGTCAAGTAGTCAAAAGATCCTTTCCTACGGAAGATTATTTGCCAAAAGATACGAGGGCATGGGACAGCGCATATGAGGAGTTTTCAAAGCATAACGAGGGGTAATTTTATTGAAATAAAAGAGAGGGTGGGGTAAATGGGAAACACAAAGCCGGGAGGAGAATGCATTTGGTACATCCCAGATTGCTATTATCCGGAAATAACAACTGAGGGGCACTATGTAAGCCATGAGGCCATATGCGTTTTAAATACTGGCCTAGAGGATGCCAACCTCAGTATAACCCTATACTTTGAGGATAGGGAACCATTGACGGACTTTAAGGCGGAGTGCAGGGCCGAGAGAACAAACCATATTCGTCTGGATATGATAGTGGACGAAAAGGGTAACGGAATCCCTAAGGGTGTCCCCTATGCCGTTATGGTAGAGAGCAATGTACCTATAAT
>DASRNX010000191.1:0-12904 GCA_035647175.1 Clostridia bacterium
ATAAGAACCGATAATAGGGCATCATAAAACATCAGAAAGCATTGGGGAACATTGGGGATATCACAAAAGGCCCATGGAATCTCATAAAGCACTTGAAACACCTGAAACATTTGAAACCCCATACGTGGCATGGCGAAATAATTAAAAAAAAGCGAAGAAAAGACAAAGGGCGAATAAGAAAACAAAATACGAATGGAAAGCAGATAAAAGATCAATAAAAAATCAATAAAAGGTCAACAAAAAGCCGCTGACTATATTACAAGTTCAGCGGCTTTGCTTTTAAATACATCATCCCTTTGACTAAGCAATCCATTTACCTTCCCATTAACCCATTGCTTAATTTCCCATTAATCCATCGCCTTAATTACCGGTAAAGGAACTACAAAAGGGACAATTTTCGAAGGTAAATCATCTGTAAATACAGATTTCTTATACCTATATCGAGCGCACCCTGATATTTCCGGGGATGTTGGATAGCTCATCTAGGATATCGTCCCCAACCCTGGTGTTTAGATCCATAATGGTATAGGCATAGTTTCCCTTGCTCTTGTTGATCATGTTGGAGATATTTATGTGCTCTGCAGCCAGACGGGAGGTTATTTGGCCCACCATATTAGGAACATTCTTATGGGCTACGGTTATCCTCTGTACTGTATCGGGGCAAGGGGGTAGCTCACATTCGGGGTAATTTACGGAATTTGCGATATTCCCGTTTTCAAGGTAATTGCGGAGCTCACTGACCGCCATATGGGCACAGTTCTCTTCAGATTCCGGGGTAGAAGCGCCAAGGTGGGGGATGGGTATAATGTTTTCCACCCCAAGGAGCTTATCGTTTGGAAAGTCGGTGACATATTTGCTGATATGGCCGTTTTCGATGGCCTCTAAGAGATCATCGTCGTTGACCAGCTGTCCCCGGGAGAAGTTTAGAAGCCGTGCGCCTTTTTTCATCTTGGATATGGCCTCTTTGTTAATAATCCCCTTGGTCTTGTCCATAAGTGGTATATGAATGGAGATATAGTCGGACTCGGATAGAAGATCATCCAGATTGTCGGCCCTGTGTATACCCCTTGATAATCCCCAGGCAGATTGCACGGAGATGAAGGGGTCGTATCCCATAACCTCCATCCCTACGGCATGGGCATCGTTGGCAACCAGAACTCCGATGGCGCCCAGTCCTATAACACCCAGCTTCTTGCCCTTGACCTCGGGTCCTACAAAGTTAGACTTGCCCTTTTCAACCAGGGAAGCCACATCCTTGCCCTTACCCTTAAGGGAGTTTGCCCACTCTACACCTTCGACAATTTTTCTGGAAGAGAGGAATATCCCCGCTAAAACCAATTCCTTTACGGCATTGGCGTTAGCCCCGGGGGTGTTAAATACCACTATCCCTTTTTCGGTGTACTGGTCAACAGGTATATTGTTTACACCCGCACCAGCCCTGGCAACCGCCAATAGAGACGGGGGTACTTCCATATCGTGCATGTTATGGCTTCTGAGCAGGATCCCATGGGGTGCAGGCTCATCGGGTGATACATCATAGAACTTACTGGGCAGCAGTTCCAAGCCGTTTTGTGATATATTGTTTAATATTCTAATCCTATACATTTGCATCCTCTTTTCTATATGCTTACGGTAGACGAAATCATTTATTGCTCAGTTCAAACTCCTGCATAAAATCAACTAACGCCCTTACGCCCTCTATGGGCATTGCGTTATAGATGCTGGCCCTGATGCCTCCCACGGATCTATGACCCTTTAGGGTAACCAAACCGTTGTTCTCGGCTTCCTTAACGAATTTGGCGGTCATATCCTCACTGGGTAGGGTAAATGTAACGTTCATCAAGGACCGGTCCTTGGGATTGGCGGTACCCTTGTATATAGTGGAATCATCTATGCAGCCATAGAGAAGGTTAGCCTTTTCCCTGTTGATCTCTCCGATTGCAGGAATCCCGCCAAGGTCCTTTAGCCACTCAAAGACCAGCTTGGCCATATATATGCTAAAGGTGGTGGGGGTATTGTACAGAGAATTTGCATCGGCCTGTATCTTATAATCCAGCATGGTGGGCGTAATGTCCATGGCATTGCCCATGAGATCCTCGCGGAGTACGACTACGGTGAGGCCGGAAGGCGCTATGTTCTTCTGGGCGCCTGCGTAGATGAGACCGAATTTGGATACGTCAAAAACCTCAGACAAAATATTAGACGACATATCCGCTACCAGAGGCACCGAACCGGTATCGGGTAGTTCGGTAAACTTGGTCCCATATATGGTATTATTGGTGGTGATATGAAAATAGTCCGAATCCGGGCTGACCTTCATGGATTCTACATCCGGAATATAGCTGAAGTTGCCATCGGCAGAGGAGGCCACCACATTGACTGTCCCATAGCGTTTAGCCTCTTGTGCAGCTTTTTTGGCGAAAGAGCCGGTAATGGCATAGTCCGCTTTTTTATTTTCTGTAAATAAGTTCATGGGCACCATGGAAAACTGGGTTGTGGCGCCGCCTTGTAGAAATAGAATTTTGTAGTTATCCGGTATGCCCATAAGTCCTTTAAGCAATTCCTGGGCATCATCGACTATCTCTTGAAACAATTTTGAACGATGGCTCATCTCCATGACGGACATACCTGTGCCCTTATAATCAAGCAGTTCTTTTTGGGCTTTTTCCAGCACAGGCTTCGGCAGTGCAGACGGTCCCGGCGAAAAATTATAAACTGGTTTCATTTGGATCCTCCTCGTTAATAGTAATAATATTTTTAGGTTGCGCAATAAATTAAGGACAACCTATCAAGCAAAGTTGCATATATCGTTGTATGATGCAATAAGTATATGTTTGACGACAAATACAATACGACATATTTCAGATATCAAAAACATATTTCTTATCTATATGCTTTACGACAAACATTCTACATTAGTATACGGGTGTCGTAAAACATTATCGTCAATTCATATGTTACGGAAAAATACATTGCTTTAACGCAAAATCAAATAACTTAACTGATTTTGTATTGAAAGATCTTTTTCGTAACATATCTCGTATGATATAGAAAAGCCATTGTTTTAGGTATAATCAAAGCCGCATATTAAGAATATAACCATTATACTATATATTTTACTAAAGTAAACTACTGAATGGATGAAATTTATCATTTTTTTACATAGATTGTGAAAAAAATAGCTATGGGTAGAAAATCAGCCCCGACTAGAGTTTTGTCGCCCTAATCCTTGTATACAGATAGGGCAACCCAAAATATAGCCATATTTCGGGCTGCCCATTAAAATCCCATTGTTCCATATATAATTGCTCGAAGCAGAGGCTATTTTATTTTGCCTTAATCTCGGTCCAAATCCTGTTGTATACATCCAAGGTGTCGCTTAAATCTTCAAAGACCTCAGAGTGCATAATATCCTCATCGCTGGGGTATGCGGCGCTGTCGCTTAGAAGCTCATCGTCCAGCATGCCCATAGCCTCCACATGAGGGGTGGAATAGCCTATATAGTCGGTATTTCTAAAGGCAATATCCGTCTCACATAGAAAATTAATAAATAATTCCGCTTCTTTTTGATGTTGGCTGGTCTTCGGAATAACGGCCGAATCAAACCATAGGTTGCCGCCTTCTTTGGGAAGGACGTACTCTAAATCGGGATTCTCCCATTTCATAGCCACGGCATCCCCGGACCATACCACGGCCAAAGCGGCTTCGCCGCCCACCATCTTATCCTTTACTTCATCGCCGACATAGGCAAGGACCAAGGGCTTTTGTTCCATAAGCTTTTCTTTGGCTTCTTCAAGCTCCTCTACATTCCTGCTGTTCATAGAATACCCCAGCATCTGAAGTGTAAGGCCGATGGAATCTCTCTGGCTGTCCAGCATCAGGATCTGCTTTGAATACTTTTCGTTCCAAAGGATATCCCAGCCTTCTACCGGATCATCTACCATGGTCTTATTGTATACTATCCCCAAGGTTCCCCACATATAGGGCACGGAGTACTCGTTGTTCGGATCAAAGGACAGATCCTTGAAGATATCGTCTATATATTTGTAGTTGGGTATATTGTTCATATCAATTTTATGGAGCATATCTTCGTCGATCATCCTGCTGATCATATAGTCGGAGGGGAATGCAACATCGTAGGTGCTGCCGCTGTGCTTCATGCTCACATACATGTCCTCGTTAGTAGCATAGGTGGTGTATATTACCCTTATACCATGCTCCTTTTCAAAATCCTTGATAACATCCTTGTCGATGTATTCCCCCCAGTTGTACACCTTTAAGGTCACGCGGTTTTGTTGTCCGCACCCGCCAAGGAACACGACAAAGACTAGAATCGCTACTGTCAGCCAAATAAACTTTTGATTAAATATATGTTTCATAGAACATTCTCCTTTCCGGTATTATTGGTTGTTCTCTTATTTACAATGAGGAGCAATAAAAGAACAGAGACAAACAAGAGAGTCGATAGGGCGTTAATGGTGGGCTTGATTCCTACCCTGGCCATAGAATAGATGATGATGGAAAGGTTTGACACACCGGCACCGGTGGTAAAGTAGCTTATAACAAAATCATCTATGGACAGTGTAAAGGCTAGGATCATCCCGGTAACCACCCCCGGCATTATTTCCGGTAGTATAATCTTTCTGAAGGCATAAAATGGGGTAGCACCCAAATCCAACGCCGCCTCGTACAGATGCTTGTTCATCTGTTTTAGTTTAGGTAATATAGAAAAAATAACGTAGGGTATATTAAAGGTAATATGGGCCAGCAAAAGGGTCAAAAACCCCGGTTCCATATTCATAAGAACAAAGAGCATCATTAGGGATATCCCCGTCACTATATCGGGATTGAGCACCGGAAGGTACGAGATGTTGATCACGATACCCTTTCCCAGCTTGTTCATATCGTGTATCCCGACTGCAGCCACGAGGCCTATGACGGTAGCGATGATTGTAGACAATATGGCTATTAGGACTGTATAGTAGAGGGCCGATAGGATATCCCTATCGCTGAACAAATCCGCGTACCACTTTAGACTAAACCCATCCCAACGGCTCATATACCTGGAATTATTGAAGGAAAAGATCATGAGGATCAGAATCGGAGCATAGAGAAAGAAGAATATTATGCCGATATAGAACCTCTTTATATGGCGCATCATAGAAGTCCACCCCCTTCGTTTTCCTTTTCGTACTTGGACATTATAGCCATGCTAAATAGGATTAAAATCATCATTATAATGGAGAGAGCCGAACCAAATCCCCATTCCCCGGACTTTAGGAAGAGCTCTTCAATAAGGTTACCAATAAGGAGAAACTGTCCTCCGCCAAGGAGCCTGGAGATTACAAAGGTAGTTACAGCAGGCATAAAGACCATGGTTATGCCGGAGACGACCCCCGGAAGGCTTAAGGGGAAGATGATCTTCCGAAATACTGTTCCGGAGTTTGCCCCCAAATCCTCCGCAGCCTCTATGACACTCCTATCTATTTTGATTAGCACCGAATAGATGGGAAGGACCATAAAGGGGAGAAAGTTGTACACCATACCCAGGACAACGGCCCATTGATTATATAGTAGGTCCATCTTTGGCAGTCCTAAAAATGAGATAAAGGTATTTATAATTCCGTTCTTCTCAAGCAGGGTAAGCCAGGCGTAGGTCCTAAGTAGAAAGTTCATCCACATGGGGATGACCATCAAGAATATAAGGATTCTTTTATCCCTATATTCCCTACTGGCTAGGATCATGGACACTGGGTAGCCCAGCAGGAGACAGACTATAGTGCTTATAAGGGCCAAATACAATGACCTTATAAGGACCATGATATAAAGGGGTTCAAAAAACCTTTGAAAATGCTCCAGAGAAAACTCTATTCCCTCTGGGGTGGTCTTGGCTGCCCCGTAAAAGACTATGAGCATGAGGGGAACCACGATGAATAAGATCATCCACACCACATAAGGGTACGCTATCCATGTCTTTTTCACGGAGCCATCACCTTCTTCATTATATGGATATCATCGGGAAAGATATTTATTCCCACCATGGTGTCAACGGGTTCCATCAAGGTGTTGTGGACCTTCCACATAATGCCATTGGAGTCTATCATCATCTCGTAATGGACGCCTTTGAATATTACAGAGATTACCCTGCCCTTTAGCATACCCTGCTCCGGGGAAACCAACTTGATATCTTCGGGCCTGACTACCACATCCACCTTTTCATCTCTATCGAATCCGCCGTCTAGGCATTTAAAGACATAGCCGGCAAAATTCACTACGAAATCTTCAAGCATGATTCCGTCTACTATATTGCTCTCGCCAATAAAATCCGCTACAAAGGCGTTGTTAGGCTCGTTATATATATCTATGGGTGTCCCAATTTGCTGGATACGTCCCTCGTTCATAACCACAATGGTGTCGGACATGGTCAGGGCCTCTTCCTGATCATGGGTAACGTAGACGAAGGTGATACCCAGCTTTTGCTGGATGTTTTTAAGTTCAATCTGCATGCCCTTGCGAAGCTTTAAATCCAAAGCCCCTAAGGGTTCATCCAGAAGCAGGACCTCGGGCTCATTGATAAGCGCCCTGGCTATAGCCACTCGCTGTTGCTGACCCCCGCTCAGAGAATCGACGGACCGCTTTTCAAATCCCCTGAGATTTACCAGGCTGAGCATATCCCTAACCTTCTCGTTGATGATGGACTTGGCCAGCTTCTTTATATTGAGGCCGAAGGCAATGTTCTCCGCTACGTTCATATGGGGGAAGAGGGCATACCTTTGGAAAACCGTATTGAGTTTCCGCTTGTACGGGGGGATGTGAGTGATATCCTTCCCTTCAAAGAGGACCTTCCCTGTTGTAGGATCTTCGAACCCTCCAATTATACGGAGGGTAGTTGTCTTACCGCATCCGCTGGGTCCTAAAAGAGTTAAAAATTCATTGCGCCTTATATAAAGGTCTATATTCTCCAAAACAAGAGTATCATCGAAAGCCTTGGAGATATCTATTAGATTTATAATTTCATAGGACATTTATCATACCCCCTGAATTGTAATGGTTAGTTTATATGCTTGTGATAAAGGCTGCGTCAGAAAACACCATACATTACCCTTAAACCTATAAGGGATTTCTTAACCAAGAGATTAAAAACTTGGCGGTGACGAGACCCAAATAATCGTGGCGGGAAACCTGGATTCGTTTGAAAGGTAATGAACCAGGGATGGCTTGTAATAAAAGCTCTCACCCTTTTTTACCTTGAGCTTTTGGTTGCCTAGATGCAAGAAAACGGAACCTGCCACCACATACCCGAATTCTTCCCCGTCATGGGGGGAATCGGGTTCCGAGGAGCCGCCTGGCTGTATTCGCATCAGGATCGGTTCCATGCGGTTTTTTTGGGCATTAGGGACTATCCAATGTATAGAATGCCCTAAATCCTGATCCTCTTGAAGGAAAACATCGTCTTTATGGAATACTATCTTTTCGTTGCTGCTTTCGTTAAAAAAATCCTTGAGGTTGGTTCCCAGACACTCAAGAATGTCCACCAAGGTGGCTATGGACGGGGAGGTCAAATCCCGCTCCACCTGGGAGATAAATCCCTTGGACAGTTCGCAGCGGTTAGCCAGCTCCTGCTGGGTGAGCCCATTTTTAATCCTCAAATGCTTTATTTTTTCTCCAATGTTCATGGGCATTGCTCCTTTGGGGTTGGTTTTGGATAACTAAACATTTTGTTTACATCTGCTAAACAAAACTGCCAATATATTTTTAACACAATAAAATAAAAATGTCAATAGTCGATTTTTACTCAGAAAGCATCTAGTTCTCCTTAGGCTGCTATATCTGTTATTAAACGCTTCAATTAATATTAGATATGGCAGCCTATTATAGAAGAACTTGCTTTGTGGTAAAAATCGATAGTCGATTTTTACTCAGAAAGCATCTAGTTCTCCTTAGGCTACCGCATGTCACACTGCACGGACTATCTATAATAATAGAATCCATATTTTACAGAAAAATGGTTTATTCCAGACATCTTTCAAATCACACCGGGAAGCCGCCTTATATGTCCCATCTTTGCGGGATTATTGACGGCGCTTCCCTCAGAAGCTCATCTTTGAGGTCGTTGAAATCTGCTTCCACAAATCCATTTTCCTTAGTCAATTTGAGTTAATGCAATGAAATCATGCTTCAATTAATATTAGATGTGGCAGCCTATTATAGAAGAACTTGCTTTGTGGTAAAAATCGATAGTCGATTTTTACTCAGAAAGGGCAGATATTTTTTGGCAGGGTTGAAAATACTAAGCAAATAATGTAAAATATAATGGGCGGAGGGGGAACAGATCCGAATTTTCCCCGGAAGAAGCAGGTAGGTCCATAAGTTTTGTAAACGCATAAGGCGAATACAATATAAATATAACCCATAGGAGGAATAATAATGAGTGCACAGACACAGGATGCCAAATTACGAATCGGAATAATCGGTTGCGGCGGTATCGCCAACGGCAAACATATGCCCAGCCTAGCCAAGGTCGAAGAAGTTGAGATGGTTGCTTTTTGTGACATCATTGTAGAGAGGGCGGAAAAAGCCGCTAAAGAGTACGGCACACCGGATGCAAAGGTTTACGCCGATTACAAGGAACTGCTTAAGGACGAGAGTCTAGATGTTGTTCACGTATGTACTCCAAATAAATCTCATGCCGATATAACCATTGATGCCTTAGAATCAGACAAGCATGTATTGTGTGAGAAACCCATGGCCAAAACAGCGGCTGATGCCAGAAGAATGGTAGAGGCGGCCAAACGTACCGGCAAGAAATTGACCATTGGATATCAAAACAGGTTCAATCCAGAATCCCAATATCTCCATGGGACATGCCGCAGGGGCGATCTAGGGGATATCTATTTCGCAAAGGCTCATGCCATAAGAAGACGTGCTGTTCCTACATGGGGAGTGTTCCTTAACGAAGAGGAGCAAGGCGGCGGTCCATTGATCGATATCGGAACCCATGCCCTTGACCTTACCCTTTGGATGGTAGACAACTACAAGCCCAAAACAGTTGTTGGGACTACTTATAGAAAATTAGCCGAGCAGCGTGATACGGCCAATGCATGGGGAGACTGGGATCCCGAAGAGTTTACGGTAGAAGATTCTGCCTTTGGGTTTGTTGTAATGGAGAACGGAACCACCATAATCCTAGAATCCAGCTGGGCTCTCAATACCCTTGATGTAGGCGAAGCGAAGACCACCCTATGCGGGACCAAGGCCGGAGCGGATATGAGGGATGGACTCCGTATAAACGGTGTTGAATTTAACAAGATGTATACCAAAAAACCGTCATTGGGTGCAGGCGGCGTCGATTTTTATGACGGCGAAGCCGATGATCCCTCTTACTTAGAAGCCAGGGCATGGATCGATGCTATTATAAACGATACCGATCCCGTTGTATTGCCTGAGCAGGCGCTGGCAGTAACCGAGATCCTAGAGGCTATCTATGAATCAGCCAAGACCGGGAAAGCAATCACATTCTAAAAAGCTTAATAGGTTCTGAAGGATTAACGGACTATATAAATTCTATATTTGTGTAGTCCGTTAATTTAAGATGCTCTTAAGGCATCATACTTACCTTAACTCGTTGTACTCGTTCATTGCCCTTTCCCATGGAGGGGGTAATGACCTGTAAAAGACGAGCGATTTCAATGAATTCAATGTGAAAGGAGAAAAACTATGAAACTGGGTGTAATGACTGTTTTACTAGGCAATATGAAGGCTGAAGAAGCCTTTAAGTACTTAAGCGAATCCGGCGTTCAGGCCGTTGAATTGGGTACCGGCGGATATCCAGGAAATGCCCACGCAAATCCCGACGAACTGCTAAAAGATGACGGAAAAATTGAGGAGCTAAAGAATCTGGTTGATAAATACAACCTAGAGATCAGCTCTTTAAGCTGTCACGGAAATCCCGTTCATCCCCAAAAAGAGATTGCAGCCGAATTCCATGGAGACTTTGAAAAGACTGTATTGTTGGCGGAAAAGCTGGGAGTAACCAGGGTAAATACCTTTTCGGGCTGTCCCGGAGATTCACCGAATTCTATGTATCCTAACTGGGTGACATGCCCTTGGCCGGAAGACTTTTTAAAGGTGTTAGATTATCAGTGGAATGATGTCTTAATTCCCTATTGGGAAAAGACTGCCGCTTTTGCAAAGGATCACGGGGTAGATATGATATGTCTGGAGATGCATCCGGGCTTTGCCGTGTACAATCCCGAGACCCTCTTAAAACTCAGGGCGGCTGTCGGCGATGCCATCGGTGCGAACTTTGACCCAAGCCATCTGTTCTGGCAGGGCATCGATCCTGTGGCCGCTATACGCGAACTAGAGGGTGCAATATACCATTTCCATGCCAAGGATACCAAGATTGATGCCAGAAACACGGCTGTCAACGGCGTGTTGGATACAAAACACTATGGCGACGAGATCAACAGATCTTGGATATTCCGTTCCGTTGGCTACGGTAACGACTATCAGATGTGGAAGGACATGGTGAGCACACTTAGAATGGTAGGCTACGATTATGTTCTAAGTATCGAGCATGAGGATAGTCTAATGACCCCCAACGAGGGATTGCAAAAGGCTATAGCCTTCTTGAAAGAGGTAATGGTATTTGAAGATAAAGGTGAGATGTGGTGGGCCTAAGTCCTATTGAACTCGGCAGGGTATAGGGTCTATGATGGTTTTTTATTACGGATAGACACTGCAATGTACACTTTCATTATTTACGTGGAATAGGATTAAAGGATCGAGAACAGAATTAGGGACCCAAACGGAGCTAAGGGGTTTAGGATAGGGTTAAGGGCTTTGTAAGGGGACCGGGAAATTTAAAACAGTACCAATGGATAGGGAGATAGAAACTTTTCTTCTCCCTATTTTTATCCGTATGAAAGGACATCTTCTTTTCAATATCCAATTCACTTTACTGCACAGTGGGATAACGAACCAGCACAGGAGAATAAATTATTTTCGCTTTTAGAAGGGGAGCGTACAGGGGTATTGTTATGACTAAAACAAATTTTACAGAGGCTGACTTGTATAAACCCATATATGAATATCTCACCCGGCTAGGATACACGGTGCGGGGAGAGGTCAAAGATTGCGATGTCGTCGCCATTAAGGGCGAAGAATTGATTATTATAGAGCTGAAGAAGGGTTTTAGCGTGGAACTGTTGACTCAAGCCGCTGCCAGACAGAGGATAACCAGTGGTGTATACGTAGCTCTGCCAAGGCCCAAGGCTAGTTTGAGATCATCCAAATGGAAGGGCATAAGATTGCTCCTGAGGCGTATGGAGCTGGGGCTGATCTTTGTCAATATGAATTTGGACAAGCCCAAGGCAGAAGTAATCCTTCACCCCCTTCCCTATAAGCTGAGAAGGGCCAAGAAGGCCAGGGAGGGAATAATTAGTGAGGCGGAGGGCCGCTCCGGGAATTTTAATCCGGGAGGCAGCAACAGGAAGAAGATAATGACGGCTTACAGGGAAAATGCTATATTCATAGCATGCTGCTTGGAACGAGACGATATATTATCTGCGGCTGAATTGAGGAAATTGGGCACGGGTTCTAAGACCTATTCTATTCTCTATAACAACTTCTACGGCTGGTTTCATAGGGTGGCCAGGGGGAAGTATTCCCTGAGTGAGGCCGGAAAATCCGCCCTGGCCCAGTATCCGGAGATAGCCGATCATTATAGGGAAAAGTTATAGTTGTAACTCCATATCCCCGTATTTTATCCAGCCCCTCTTTCTCATGATTTCGGAAATGACTAGGCTGAGAAGAGCCGGAAGGATAAAGTGCATCATAAGGATTTCCGTTAGAAGTAACCAGGTTGGGATAGTCCCATCCATGGTCGCCCAGACGGCAAACTGGCCCACAAGCCCACTGGTTCCCATGCCGGCCCCTATGGGATTGCCCTGCATCTTTAGAATAGTTGTAGACAGGGGACCTAAGATGGCGCTGGCCAAGGTAGGGGGGATCCAAATCTGCGGCCTTCTGATTATATTGGGCACCTGCAGCATGGAGGTGCCGAGACCCTGGGCTATTAAGCCTCCCACTTTGTTCTCACGGTAGCTTGCTACTGCAAAGCCTATCATTTGGGTGGAACATCCCACCGTTGCGGCACCCGCAGCAAGGCCTGTCATCTGCGTGGAGATAGCCAAGGCTGCGCTGCTGATGGGAGCGGTCAGTATCATGCCCATGGAAGTGGAGACCAATATCCCCATGGGGAAGGGCTGAAGGGTAGTGGCGGTGTTTATAACATGCCCCAGCCAAACCATAAAGCCGGAGATATATGGCCCTATGAATTTCCCGGCAAGACCCCCGGCCAGAATGGTGACGGAGGGGACCAGTACTATATCAACCCTGGTCTTTCCGGCAATTAGCCTGCCCAGTTCGGCTCCTATCACTGCGGCCATAAAGGCACCCATGGGTCCGGCATTCATATAGCTGTATCCGAAGGCTCCCGTGGCGGCAGAGGAGAATAAAACCAAAGGTTGGGCCTTGAGCCCGTGGGCAATGGCCACCCCTATGGCGGCGCCGACTACGGGGGACTGGGCCGATAGAATATCTGAAAAATCTGAAATAAATCCGAGACCCGGTATCCTAGAGAGCTGGGATAGGATTAGTCCTATTATAAGGGATGAAAAAAGTCCCAGGGCCATGGCACTGAAAGCATCTAGGCCATATCTTTTTAGCCCCTTTTTTAAAATTCCTTTTACTCTGTTCATCTTAACACTTCCTCGCTATGTTTTTGTCTATAATGTATTTTGCAGTATTCTATTTAATTAAAGCATTATGTCGGTTCATTACCATACTATGCGACAAAGGTAATGGGTTATTGAAAAGCGGATGACTATATTTTCAATAA
>DASRNX010000192.1:0-11038 GCA_035647175.1 Clostridia bacterium
TGGATGGATTTGTGGAGGCAAATTCCAACGGCCTCAAAGGAAGACCTCTAAGGGAAGGGCCATTAACACTCCCCCAAAGACGGGACCCGTAAGGCCGCTTCCCGATGTAGTTTGGAAAATGACGGAATAAACCATCCTCCCTAGCAAAACAGATAAGATGCCTTAAATCACTTTCATTTGAAAGGATTCCAGTTTGGAAACGACAAGCTCTTCAATATGCAGTATTGGACAATATTGAAGAGGGGCCTATCTCGCTCCCAATATCTTAAGGCAGGCATTTAGATACCCATAGCTCTCCGCTGCGATTATTGAAACCTGGGGCAGGGATAAATCCCCCGCACCGATTACTTCTAAGTTAACGGGCCCTGAATATCCGCCCTCAACCATAGCCCTGCAGTAGGCAAATAGGTCAATGTTTCCTCTGCCGCAGGCTTGGTTAGCCGGCGTACCGGGGCTTCCCACCCTTTCGATACAATCCCTTATATGGATGTGCTTTACCCTGCTTAATACCTTAGGAAGGGCATCTTCAGGGTTTTCACCAGACCGATATATATGGCTTGGGTCCATATCAATGCCAAATCCCGGGGACTCAATAGCTTCCATGGCTTTTAAGGTGGTGGGAGTGTTGTAGATACTGGCCCCCACATGAGCCTTTACACAAAGGTACACCCCAAATTCATGGGCCCTGTCTGCCATCTTAGCCAGGTGGTCTATGGTTTTCTTTAGATCATCTTCAACATCCGATTTTCCGCCCGGGCCTACGTTTATTACGGGGATTCCCATTTCGGCACCGGCTTCAAAGGCCTTTAGCAGACGATCCTCATCTAGGGATGCCACCTCCATAGCCAAAAATTCTAGCCCGTGATCAGATGTGATAGTCGTTAGTTCATCAGCCTGCTCTTGCCACTTGTCCAATTCCAAATGTTCACACATTCCCTTGATGGCCGAAATCTCCACCCCATCATAACCCGCCAGGGCGATATTCTCTGCCGCTGTTTTAAAATCATATCCCGAAAAAAGGACGGAATTGACCCCTAATTTTATCACTAAAATCCCTCCCATACTGATAGGTATATATTTTTCAATTGGAGAATTCTACGTAAGATAGGCCGAATCGTCGTTTTAAGGGTAATGAGGATCAATCGGCTCCACAGCAAGTTCACAGATTCTTGGCCTTGAAACTTAAATGATTGAAATGTTATTCCCCAAATTTATATTATACACCCATCGCTGATCTTCATATTACAAATCCGTTTTCATTACTGCAAGCCTGCTTTCTGCTATCCAAAATCATTTTTTTATTGAAAAGCACGTACCGAATTCCAAGTCCATTTCCTGCTGCCTGGAATCTTTCCCCACTGAAAAA
The DNA here is from genome assembly GCA_035647175.1 of Clostridia bacterium. Classification (GTDB taxonomy): domain Bacteria; phylum Bacillota; class Clostridia; order Caldicoprobacterales; family UBA3941; genus UBA3941. Next base: position 1,367 of record DASRNX010000192.1, read on the forward strand.
TATTTACTGATGAGTATAAGGTCCTTAGAGTTCTATGATTTGTCCTGTTTCAAAGGATTTTATTGCAGCTTCGATTATGTATTGTGCCCTCAGGGCGTCCTCTCCCGAACCGTTGATCTCATCATATTTAGCCCCGGCGTCCAACTGGTCGATCCAATCGCTGATGCGGCTGTTGAAGGTTTCGCCAAAGGAGCGCATTCCGCCCAAATAGCTATAAGTTTCCGTAGAAATGCTATGCCTTGGATAAAAGGTCAGATGCTCACAGGCGTCCTCTAGGACGAAACGCCCCTTAGCGCCGACTACGTCGCATTGTTCCAGACCATAGCTAGCCCCTGCATCATAACTCCCTACAAGGTTACCGATCATCCCGTTTTCAAAGTATAAGAGTACCTGGGCGTTGGACCAGATAGCTCTGCCTTCCCCCTTCATCATAAAAGCGGCTACCTTTTTAACATCGCCGGCAAAATAGCGGATAACATCAAATGAATGCGGGTGAAGGGCCCTCAGGTGAAACCACGGTGATGTCTCTACCGGATTATTGATCCACATCCTCATGTTTATCATGTGGAGCCTTCCAAGCCTATCCTCGTCTATCCACTCTTTAGCCAGGAGAGCCGCCGGTGTGAAGCGGTGGTTTAGATTGACTGCGTAGGGTATCTTTTTGGACCTGGCCAGTTCCACCATCTTCTCCCCTTCGTCGATGCGATTGGAGATGGGCTTTTCCCCAAGGACCGGAATGCCGGCCTCTAGAAGCTCCATGGTAGGTGTAAAGTGATCGCCACCATTTTCTTCCCCCTTGGTAGCCATGCTACAGGCATCTAAATGAATGCCGCTGTCAAGCATTTCCTTCACGCTATAAAAGGCTTTTGCACCGAATTTTTCAGCGGCGGCATCGGCTTTCTCCTTTATGATATCGCAGACAGCCACCAGCTCAGTCTTGGGATTGTCCTTGTATATCCCTGCATGTATGGTCCCAATATTTCCCACCCCAACTACTCCAACTTTCAATGCCATAGATATGTCCTCCTATCCACATATTTCCTGTGTATATTATACCATAAAAAAAGTACCGTTGGGAATATTACGGCACTTTCTAGAGGTTTCTGGCGCTATGTTGTAATGCTGTCGTTATGTTACAACCTATAGAAGTATGGGACATCTTTCCGTCTTGTTTTAATAGGGAATAAGATACGGTGATTACCCTATAAGTTCACGGGCATAGCCTTGCCTTCCCTGGGTATACTTGAGTTTTCCAGCCTATTTATCCTGAGATAGTAGGCGCTCATAAGGACAACTACGGCGCCCAGCCAGGCAGCGATTTCTGCAAAGTAGAGCCCAATCTCCCCAACCAAAAGGGGAAGCAATATTATGGTGGATATACGCATGACCAGTTCAACTATTCCTGAGACCATGGGCATCACTGTATCGCCCATTCCCTGGAGCGCGGAGCGGTATACGTGTAATAAATACAGGATAAACAAGAACGCAGCCATTATAAACAGATATTTATATGCTACATTTACTACTGCCTCAATTTCCCCCGGATCGCCGGTAATATAGAGCATTAAGACCCTGCGGCCGAATGCTATGGCGGCTAAGGTGATAGCGCAGGCGGTGCCTATAGCTATCTTTACCAGAGAATTTACGCCCTCTCTTATCCGCCTGTATTCCCCTGCCCCTAAATTCTGCCCCGCAAAGGTGGCCATGGCAAATCCAAAGGACATAGCGGCCATCTCCAAGAGTCCATAGAGCCTGTTGGTGGATGTAAAGCCCGCCACAAATACAAATCCGAATCCGTTTATAACGTATTGTACTACTATGCCCCCCGCACCTATTATGGCATTTTGACAGGCCATGGGAATACTGAGCCTTAACAGGTGCCCAATAATACCCTTATCGAGTTTCCAATCCCCGGGTTCCATTCGCAAAATAGGAAGCTTTTTAATGGCCCTCAGACAATAGAGAAAGGAAAATGTCTGTGCCATAATGGTTGCAACGGCTACGCCGGCCACACCCAAACGAAATACCACTACAAATATGATGTCTAGTATAATATTGATGACAGAGGCAATGATCATTGCCCATAGGGGGGTCTTGCTGTCACCCATACCCCGTAATATTGACGACGACACGTTATAGGCCGTGAGCATGGGGAAGCCTAAAGAGTATATACTGATGTATAGATGTGCATTGTCAATTATATTATCCGGTGTTTGCATTGCCCTGAGTATCGGTTTTGCCAGGCTGAGACCTACGACGGTCATCGCAACACCGATAATTCCCGAGAGGATTGTGCACATAGCAACAGTTTTTCTGAGTCCTGCATAATCCTCTGCCCCAAAACGCTGGGAAATCAATATAGTAAAGCCATGGGCAAAGCCCATCACCAGTCCTAATATCATCCAGTTTACCCAGTCGGATACCCCCAGAGCTGCCAACGCCTCTACCCCGGCTACTCTACCGACAACTATGGAATCAACTATGGTATATGTCTGTTGAAATACGCTCCCCAGCATCAGGGGCAGTGCAAAAGTCACTATTAGCCTGGCCGGTTTTCCATCGGTCATGTCCTTTATTCTGGTCGCCATCTACACATTCTCCTATACCCGCAAATAATATCCGGCATACAATAACCGGCGGTTACCCGCTTATCCCTGTAGCGCCGGGAGTGCTGTATGGATTATATCATAATATTGACCGCCGGGGTATAGGTTGATTGATGGAATTTTTAGGCCCTTGTTAATGAGCGCAGGCAAATTGTTTCATAATCCCCTGAAACATCATCCGGGCCATCTCCATAACCTCCGCCTCAAACCTGTCATAGGTATTTATACTCTCCTCGTATTCCCCGTTTATCTGCTGACCGGCCATCTCTATGGCCAGATCCAGGTGGATGAAGAACATTTCCTTCCAGATCTCATAATGCCAATAGGGATTGATTGACGCCAAGAAGGCCGATATCTCTTCCGCATTATGAAACAGTTTTGTTTTTATCTTTTCCGCATTCCCCGTATCCTGGGCTATGGTAGCCCTCACCAATGCCACCGCCAGACTTAGGTGTTCCGTCAGCAATACCCCAAACCTGCCCCCTATTCCTTCCCCATAGAAGCTCGCCAGAAAGCATGCAAAGTCTATGGGGTTTCTTAGAAGCCTTTGGACTACCTGCCTTTCCTCTGCATTATTAAATATAACGCTGGTAAAAGCCATCCTGGTCCATTCGCTATGCTGCATCCACAGCATACGGACCCTGTTATTTAGATTTAACGCCATTTTGCCCATATGTTCCATCCAAATCCCCTGCCTTTTCCCATCAATATGGGTATTATAAAAAACATTATCCCTATATGATATGCGCGGGGATTGGATAATGTCATGAAAAAACACCGTGCCTCAGCTACGGTGTTATGTATCTTTATATGGGCTGTTTTTGAAGTACTGCCTTTTGATCATAAATCAACCTGTTGTTCTAGCTAATTGTGTCGGTAATAGCTGCTGAACTAGCATAATGCGTTAAATTAATATGATACTTTTTTCAATCATAAAGAAATAAGTTAAACCAAATTCGTATACAATATCAATTCCGGACTAAGCCTTGCCAATACAGTATCAGGTACACGAAGATTGACTATGCTACCTAAGGTTAACTCTAACGCCTAGGGTCAACTATAATACCTGAGGTCAACTATAATACCCAAGGCTAACTATACTACCTGAGGTCAGTTATAGCACCTTCGGTCATGAAATCGTATCGAAATGTGACCGTATCAAATGTTATACACAAAATATCCTTCATTGTACATATCTATTCGATCCCTACAGACCCTAACATATCCCGTTCATCCACGGACAAGACCTTGGAAAGTTCCAATAGGATTATAAGCCTATCGCCTATATGAGTCGCCCCATAAATATATTCCTTGCCTATACGTGTCGCATCGGGGGCAGATTCGATCTCGTCCCTTTGGGCCCTGAGTATTTCTGTAACCTCATCCACTGCAAAGGCAACATCGCTGCCGTCTACCGTGGCTACCACAAACCTGGACTGGCCCTTATATTCGCTATTCCCCAATCGAAAACGCTTCTTTAGATCCAAGACGGGTATCACCTTGTCCCTATAATCTATAATTCCCTCTATAAAGTCCGGGTTATTGGGTACCTTGGTGGGACTTTGGGGAAGAATGATTTCTTGAATATCCTTTATGGTCGCCCCATACAGGTCCTCACCCAGCCTAAAGATGACATATTGTGTTTCAACCATGAATAGACCCCCTCTTTCACCAAACGTCGCGAAGTTATGATAATTGTACCATATGGGGCATATATTGCCAAGATGTTTGTTTTGTAGGATAATTGAGCAGGATAATCAGACAAATTAATTTGTCAACGTATTTCATATCTTAAAATACTATCTCCCGGGTATCCACATCTCTACTATCCGGTCCGCACATCATTACACATACATTCTGCTAGACATTCCTTCCGTGAGATTCCACCAGAGTATTCCCATACGCCTCCGTTAGGATGCCTTGATTAGGATATAGGTCTGTTCCTTTATGGCCCGGATAAAGTCCCCGATAGAATTGATCTTTTTATTAAATACCATACCACCTCCGTGAAGTCCATCTAGGTGATGGGAATCGGAGCCGGCGGTCATCAGTAAATTATGCTTTTGGGCATAGGCCAATGCCCTTTCATCGAATTTGGGATCTGTATGGCTGGAGTTTATTACCTCCACCGCATCCACGTGCTCAGGGTATAACCTTATGGTATCAATATAAAATGCCTCCCTAAAGGGGTGGGCATGGGATATAAAGCCGCCATGCTCATGCACTATGTCAAAGTATTTTTCAACATTCCAAGAAAGGATGTCGGGATAGTCCAATAGAAACTTTTTTTCCAGCCCGTAGGTTAAAAATTCCGTCCCGTCAAAGGCATATTCCCAGCCAAAAAGGACATTAAAGTTCGTTCCCCTGGCCTCATCCACGGCATTTTCGTAGCCCTTACAAAAAAGGTTCACCCTATCCTTCCAGGGAAGGTTTCTTGGAACAGCAGTATTCCCGTTAAAAAAGTGGTCCGTTACGATCATTCCCGAATATCCCTTTTCAATATGTGCCCTGACCATTTCCCTGCCCGTAGCCGAGGCGCAGGCACTTCCCTCCCTGGTATGCATATGAGTCTCGTATTTATATGTCTTATTCAATCGTGTCCCCCTAACCCCATATGAACCAAAATCCGGAATGGGCCGCTATTAGCCCCCGGACCGGTTATATGGATAGTTCCTTATGCCATCATCTGCAGGTATGAGTTTATAAAAATATCTATCTCCCCGTCCATGACAGCCTGGATATTGCCCATCTCCTCATTTGTTCGGTGGTCCTTGGCCATACTGTATGGATGGAAGACGTAGGACCTTATCTGGCTGCCCCACTCGATCCTCTTCATCTCGCCCTTCATCTTATCGATCTCTGCCTGGGCCTCGGCCTCCTTCTGCTCCAAAATTCTGGCTTTTAGAACCTTCATGGCCGTTTCCCTATTCTGTATCTGGGAGCGTTCGTTCTGGCATTGGGCCACAATGCCCGTGGGTAAATGGGTAATTCTTACGGCGGATTCCGTCTTATTTACATGCTGTCCCCCTGCCCCGCCGGACCTATAGGTGTCGATCTTTAAGTCCTCCGGCTTTATATCCAGTTCCACGTCGTTGTCCAGTTCCGGCATCACATCCAGGGATGCAAAGGAGGTATGCCTTCGCCCCGACGAATCAAAGGGGGAGATCCGCACCAACCTATGAACCCCTTTTTCAGCCCTTAGATAGCCATAGGCATTTTCGCCAGTTATCCCTAAAGTCACACTTTTTATGCCGGCTTCCTCGCCGGGCAACAGGTCCAAGGTCTCAACTTCATAGCCCTTGGCCTCGCACCACCTGGTATACATGCGAAGGAGCATGGACGCCCAGTCCATGGCCTCAGTACCGCCGGCCCCTGCATGTACGGATATGATGGCATTGTTTCGATCATATGGGCCGCTTAGGAGGGTTTCCAGCCTTAAAGCCTCCACGTCTTTTTCCAATTTTCCTACTTCAATTTGGGCCTCCTCCATAACGGAGGAATCCTCTTCTTCGATGCCCAGTTGAATCAGGATATCGGTATCCTCAATCCTGGATTTTAAGGTTTCGTACCTGTCAATCTTATTTTTAAGATGCTTTATGTCCTTGTTCACCCTTTGGGATTTCTCTAAGTCCTCCCAAAATGAGGGGTCATTCATCTGTAGTTCATATTCTTTGACCTTACTTTGGCATCCGGGGATGTCAAAGTGAATCACCTACCTGGGTAAAAACTGTATTTATGTGATCCAGAGTTTCCTGGAGGTTTTCAAGTTCAAACATATGCGTCACACCTTTCGTTTTGAAATAATAAATATCTAATCTAACTTCGTTAATCCAGTATAATCTCTTGCGATAGTTCGTTATCTAGGTAATGAGCTGTTGATAAGCGGATGGAAGTAGCGTTCAATAGCCATTACCAATATATCTAACTAACAAGGTCCATTAATCCACCAATGGAAATGGGTTTGGGGATCTAAAATTTACTATACCTCAAGCCCCGCAGCACCTTTTATACTTTTTCCCGCTTCCACAGGGACAGGGATCGTTCCTTCCCACCTTCTCGCCCTTTACCACCGGCTTTTTAGGGCCGCTGTCGCCATGGCTTGCACTGGTGGGCTTTGCTACCCTCTCCCGCTGGGGGACTCTAGCCTCCACCCTTATATTATAGAGGATGTGTACCGTCTCTTCTTGGATGCTTCGGATCATCTCCTCAAACATCTCAAAACCTTCCACCTGATACTCTACAACGGGATCCCTCTGGCCATAGGCCCTGAGTCCAATCCCTTGGCGCAGCTGATCCATAGCATCGATATGGTCCATCCATTTCTGATCTACGACCCTTAAGAGGATGACCCTTTCGGCCTCCCTCATGTTGTCCTCGCCGTTTTCCTGTTCCTGAAGGGCATATGCCTTATGGGCCGCCTCTAAAATCTTATCCTTCAGCATCTCCTTATCCAAATCGAATATCTCGGTGTCTGAAATATTGACAGAGCCCCTCGGCAAAAATACCCTTTCAAGGTGCTCTGTTAGCCCCTTAATGTCCCAGTCCTCAGGGCTTGTGAGCTCGCCCACGTACATCTCGACAGCGCCGTCTATAACGGCTGCCACCATTTCCATTATGGAATCCTTAAGGTCTTCCCCTTCCAGCACTTTACGGCGCTGGGAGTATATTACCTCCCTTTGAGTGTTCATAACGTCATCGTATTGGAGGACATGCTTTCGGATGTTGAAGTTGTTCCCCTCTACCCTCTTTTGGGCAGCTTCAATCTGCTTGGACAAGAGTCCGTATTCTATGGCCTGATCATCGTCCATCCCAAGCCTGCTTACAATCCCCTGTATCCTGTCGGAACCGAAGAGCCTCATCAGATCGTCCTCTAAGGAGATATAGAACCTGGAAGCCCCGGGATCTCCCTGCCTGCCGGCCCGGCCCCTTAACTGGTTGTCTATACGCCTGCTCTCGTGACGTTCCGTGCCTATTATATGAAGCCCACCAAGTTCTATAACCTTTTGATGCTCCAGATTGGATTCCATTACGAACTTATTGTAAAGCTCTCCATATACCCTACGAGCCGCCACCACATCGGGATCATCGGTTTTTTGGGTACCGCTTACCTGGTTTAGGAGTTCGTCGGAGTAGCCCTGCTTTTTCATTTCCTTCTTTGCCATGAATTCGGGATTACCCCCGAGGAGTATATCCGTACCCCTGCCGGCCATATTGGTAGCTATGGTAACCGCCTTATACCTGCCTGCCTGGGCGACTATCTCCGCCTCCTTCTCGTGAAACTTAGCGTTTAAAACCTCGTGGGGGATCCCTCTGCGCTTTAGCATGGAACTTAAAATCTCAGAATTCTCTATGGTAACCGTTCCCACCAATACCGGCTGTCCCAGGGAGTAACGCTGAACTATCTCCTCTACCACGGCGTTGAATTTACCCTTGAGGCTCATATGGATGACATCGTTATGATCATTTCGGATCATCTCCTCGTTTGTGGGTATTACCACAACGTCCAACCCGTATATGGTCTTGAATTCATTCTCCTCTGTTTTGGCCGTACCCGTCATTCCGGACAGCTTTTTATACATCCTGAAATAATTCTGGAATGTGATGGTGGCCAGGGTCTTACTTTCCCGCCTGACATTGACCCCTTCCTTTGCTTCTATGGCCTGGTGGAGCCCGTCGCTATACCTTCGGCCCGTCATAAGCCTGCCGGTAAATTCGTCCACTATTATGACCTGCCCGTCCTTTACCACATAGTCCGTATCCCTTTTCATAAGAAACCGGGCCTTTAATGCCTGATTAACGTGATGAGGGAGGTATGCCAGCTCGGGATTATCCTCGGCAGCGTCCAAATTTGACCAGTCCTCTACCTTAAAGTAGGCCTCGGCCTTAGCCACCCCTTCTTCATTTAGGTTAATGGTATTGGCCTTTTCATCCATCTCAAAATCTATCTCGTTCCTTAGCCTTACTACAAACCGGTCTGCCTTCATGTACATATCCGTAGACTTTTCCCCGGCCCCGGAAATGATCAAAGGAGTTCTGGCCTCGTCCACCAAGATGGAGTCCACTTCGTCAACTATAGCGAAGTTTAACTCCCTTTGCACCATCTCTTCCTTATATATAACCATGTTATCTCGCAGGTAATCAAACCCAAATTCGTTGTTGGTTCCGTAGGTGATATCCGCATTATAGTTCTCCCTGCGGTTGCTGGATTTCATATCATGGATTATCAGTCCCACCGAAAGGCCCAAAAACTTATAGATCTTGCCCATCCATTCGCTGTCCCTCTGAGCAAGATAGTCGTTTACCGTAACGATGTGGACACCCCTGCCCGTAAGGGCATTTAGATAGGCCGGCAGGGTAGCTGCCAGGGTCTTACCCTCACCGGTTTTCATCTCGGCTATCCGCCCCTGATGAAGCACCACGCCGCCGATGAGCTGGACCCTAAAGTGTCTCATTCCCAAGGTCCTTATAGAGGCTTCTCTTACCACAGCGAAGGCCTCGGTTAAGATATCGTCAAGGGTCTCGCTTTGTTTTAGTCGATCTTTGAATTCATCGGTCTTAGCCCGAAGCTGCTCGTCGGAGAGGGCCTTAATAGCTGGTTCCAACCCCTCTATCTCGTCCACTATCTTTTCTATTCTCTTTATCTCCCTAGAGTTACTGTCGCCGAATATCCTTTTTAACAACCCCATAATATATACACTCCATCTTTCAAATATTCCCCGGCTGGATTAAGCCCCAGAACGCGACTATCGGGGGAGTATAGGCAGTCTATTAAATTGATATCTAATTCTAACATTAAAGCCTTAAACATTCAAGGATTTGGGTTTTCCATGGTGCATAATCTCAAAATATGTTTTCCATATAACCTCACAAATAAAAGATAGGCTCGTTTTTATATATGTTACGAAAAAGACCTGCCAATAGATCAATGTGGTTTTCATAACATATAAATCAAGAAAAATGTTTTTCGATATCTGGAACATAATGTAAGATGTTTATCGTAACACATATAGACGGATAAGGGTTTTTAAAACATGCCGCCAAAAATAGAAATTCCCGAACTCTGTCC
>DASRNX010000193.1:0-13699 GCA_035647175.1 Clostridia bacterium
CACTATAACCCAAATATGAGTCCGGAGTGATTATAGTGTTTCGCAAAAGTAGGAAAAAGGGTTATTTGATCTCTATACTTGTTTTAGGCGCCATGATGATGGGGGGTTACATCCTGGGGACCCTTATGGGAAGACAGGAAAATGGGGAAAATGTAAGCAAAAAAGGGGATGAACCGGGGTATCAGGTTGTTCGGTCGTCAGACAACGATGATTTGGACACCCAGGGTCATCAAGTACCGCCAATAGAGGTTATTACCGGGGACACATTTTTGGTATTCGAAAAGAAATACCAAAAATGTGGGCACAAACGGGTAGAGGAAAGAACAGCAGGCGAGGATGAGATTGGTCTGAGCATACAAAGCATCACGCTAAAGTTCCCTGAATGGAATATTACCGAATACACGACAGAGAGGGTTGTGTTTGTAAGGGAAGTCAATGATTTTTGTCCGGGCCATTTCATACTTAAGGACAGGGACGGATTGGTGGTTATTTACATGCCAACCGATGAAGGTGATGTATATAAGAGCGTTGAAGAGACCCAGATATCCACCGGCGCACTACCTGCGGAGATACAAGATGAAATACGAAAGGGCCTGGTTTTAGACACCCTCGAGGAAGTTGAACATTTTATGGAAAACCTGGAGAGTTAGCCCGATTTGTTGTCTTACCCCCTTAGTCAACTCAGTAAGGGGGTTTTCTATTGCCATTTATGAGAGAAAAGGGTAAAATACTATCAATGACCTAATAGGGGTGAAGGTAATATGACTGCGCTTAGAAAAAAAATTATTGATGCCAAAACTATCGTGATAAAGGTGGGCACATCGACTATTACCCATGCAAACGGGAGTATGGACTTCCACCTCATGGAAAAACTGGTAAGGGTATTGGCAGACCTGAGATGCGATGGAAGAAACATTGTACTGGTTACATCTGGCGCCATCGGTGTCGGTCGTTTTCGTATGGGTATGGAGGAAAAACCCGACTCGCTGCCGCAAAAGCAAGCCTTGGCAGCCATTGGTCAGGTCAGCCTTATGTATATTTATTCCAAATTCTTTAGTGAGTACGATCAGATTGCGGCCCAGGTGCTTATAACCCGAGACGTTGTAGATGATACCCTTAAAAAGAAAAACACCCACAATACGTTCTGTACCCTTCTCGATTATGGGGTCATACCAATTGTTAACGAGAATGATACCGTTGCCACCGAAGAGATAGAACCCTATTTTGGGGATAATGATACCCTATCTGCCGTGGTAGCCGAACTTATAGATGCTGATCTCTTGATTTTGATGTCGGATATAGAGGGATTATATGATAAAAACCCCAAATGTCACCAGGATGCGCATTTCATTCCCCTTGTTTACGATGTATATGAGCAAACTATTGACGGAGTAGAAGATACCCATAACAATCTCGGTACCGGTGGAATGAAGACAAAGATAGAGGCCGCAAAAGTTTGTCACGGAGCAGGCATACCGATGATCATCACCAACGGGGATGATCCCGATCATATATATGAGATACTGGAAGGCAGGGAAATAGGCACCCTATTCGTTCCCTGCACGGATTTTGTTCGAGTTTAAATAGAGTGTAAAGGGAAAGGGGCGAAAGCAAATGGAAGTGTTAAATAAGGCGAGACTGGCTAAGGGGGCCAGCAGGGAATTGGGGATTCTCTCATCGATTCAAAAGGATACGGCCTTGGAGATGATGGCCAAGGCCTTGGAAGATAACATACAGGGGCTAATAGCCGAGAATGAATTAGATGTGAGCATGGCCGTAAAGAATGGCCGGCCTAAAGCCTTGATAGACCGCTTGGTCCTTAATGAAGAAAGGATAAAAGCGATGGCTGAGGGGCTTAGGGTGATAAAAGAGCTGCCGGATCCCGTGGGCGAGGTAATTTCCCAATGGAAAAGACCCAATGGTATGAAAATAGGGCAGCAAAGGGTCCCGCTAGGTGTGGTCTCTATAATATATGAATCCCGCCCCAATGTAACGGCAGATGCTATTGGTCTATGCATTAAGACCGGTAATGCCGTTGTTTTAAGGGGAAGTTCCGAAGCTATCCATTCCAATAAGGCTATCGTAGAGGTAATGAGCGGGGCAGCTTATGGAGCGGGGATTCCCAAAGGGGCTATCGGGCTCATTGAGGATACCCGAAGGGAAAGTGTTGGGGAATTGGTCAGGCTAAACGGATTAATCGACGTTGTTGTGCCCAGGGGCGGTTCAGGGCTCATTAATGCTGTAACGGAGAACGCTACGGTTCCCGTCATAGAAACCGGGATAGGGAATTGCCACGTTTATATAGACGGTGAATGTGACCTTGATATGGCAGCTGAAATTGCATTTAACGCCAAAGTTCAAAGGCCGGGGGTATGTAACGCTGCGGAGACACTATTGATCCATGAAAAGACAGCTCCGGCCATTTTACCCGGAATCGTCGAAGATCTCAAGAAAAGCGACGTTGAAATACGGGGCTGTAAACGAACTATGGCTATTGTTCCCGAAATTTTACCGGCCGACTCAGGTGATTGGGATACCGAATATTTAGATTACATCCTTGCCGTTAAGGTGGTGGATAGCGTTGATGATGCCATAGGCCATATAAATAAACATGGGAGTGGCCACTCTGAGGCTATCGTCACTTCAAACTATTATAATGCAGAGAAGTTTCTGGACCAAGTCGATGCAGCAGCGGTGTACGTCAACGTATCGACCCGATTCACAGATGGTTTCGAATTTGGATTTGGTGCAGAATTGGGCATCAGCACACAGAAGCTTCATGCTAGGGGTCCTATGGGGCTCAAGGAGTTGACCACTACCAAATATATAATAAGGGGAAGCGGCCAGATAAGGGGAAATTGATTGATTCCCTAAGGCATTTAAAGTCTTAGTAAGAAAAGAGTGTTGGAGAATCAAAATAGAGGGATTTAGGATGTGGATATTACATGGTGATTCTTGGGATCGATCCAGGTTTGGCAATAGTGGGATATGGGGTTATAGAGAGCCGCAATAATGCATTGAAGGCTATAGATTATGGGGTGATTACTACCCCTTCCACCTTAGAGATGCCAAAGAGGTTAGTATCCATATATGATGGGGTACACGAGCTTATCACCCGATATCAACCGGATGAGGTAGCGGTAGAAGAGCTATTTTTCAATAAAAACGTTAAGACAGCTCTGACAGTAGGTCATGCCAGGGGGGTGGCGGTACTGGCAGCAGCAAAGACCGGACTGGATCTCTATGAATATACGCCCCTTCAGGTTAAGCAATCCGTAGTTGGCTACGGTAGGGCTGAGAAAAGTCAGGTCCAGCAGATGGTGAAGTTGTTATTGAGCCTCAGGGATATACCGAAGCCCGATGATGCAGCTGATGCCTTGGCCGTAGCTATATGCCATAGCCATAGTGCGAATATGGGCAGAAGGTTTGGGGGGCGGGCATTTTATTGAGGTACTTATGGACAAAATCAACAGTTACATGTCAGACCCTATCAGACTTTAGTTTGGACTGGCCGGTAGATCGCAGTGATATAAAAAGATCGCAAAATAGAATGCTCGTTGAAAGGAGCGTAGAATGTTTGCTTATATAAAAGGAAAGCTGGCAGAAATACATCCCCAGAAGGTGGTATTAGAAGTTGGCGGAATCGGGTATGAGATTAAGGTTAGCGAATCCATTATGTCCAAGCTCCCCGGGAAGGGAAATCAAATAAAATTACACACATATTTCAACGTTCGGGAGGATACCCAAGAACTATATGGTTTTTTTGATATGGAGGAAAAGTCCATATTCGAAAAACTCATCACGGTATCGGGGATTGGACCTAAGGTATCTATGGCCATTTTATCGGTGCTGACTCCGACACAGCTGGCTTTGGCTATTGTTACGGACGATATCAAAACCCTGTGTACCGCACCCGGGGTCGGGAAAAAGACTGCACAAAGAATGGTATTGGAGCTTAGGGAAAAAATCGACAAGGAAGCATTGATGGGACGGGGGGAAGCGGACTTCGAGGATGTTGCCGTCGATGGACATAATGAAGTTATTGAGGCCCTTATGGCATTGGGATATCAGCCCCAGGATGCGAGGTTTGCGTTTAATGCCATCGAAGATAAAGACCAGGATGTCTCCACTTTGATCAGATTATCCCTAAAGTCGATGGATAGGCGTTAGAGAAGGGAACGGTTACAGAACGGACATTGATGGGGGTGAATCATTAATGCAAGAGGAAGACCGTATAATTACACCAACCATGGTGGAAACAGACAGGGAAATAGAGCAGAGTTTGAGGCCCAGGACTATAGATGAATACATCGGTCAAGAAAAGCTAAAGGAAAAACTCGATATTTTTATTCAGGCTACGAAGCAGCGCTCCGAAGCCTTGGACCATGTATTGTTATATGGACCGCCGGGACTGGGGAAGACCACCTTAGCCGGTATAATCGCAAACGAACTGGGCTCCGGAATAAGGATTACTTCGGGCCCTACCATAGAAAGGCCCGGGGATCTCGCCGCTATATTGACCAACTTAGGTGAGGCGGACGTGTTGTTTATTGATGAGATCCATCGTCTGAACAGAACTGTAGAGGAGATTTTATATCCGGCAATGGAGGATTTTGCCCTGGATATTATTATTGGGAAAGGGCCCAGTGCCAGATCCATAAGGCTGGATCTGCCTAAGTTTACTCTTATTGGAGCTACTACTCGTGCCGGCATGCTGACCTCCCCCCTGAGGGATAGGTTTGGTATTATCAATAGGATGGAATTATATAATCAAGATGAATTAAAGCTCATTGTAACCAGATCTGCCGGGATATTGGATATAGCTATAGAAGAGGACGGTGCAGTAGAGATAGCCAAGCGGTCCAGGGGAACCCCAAGGGTTGCTAATCGCCTGTTAAAGCGGGTTAGGGACTATGCCCAGATCAAAGCGGATGGCATAATCACCTATGAGGTAGCTTGTGAGGCCCTGGATTTGTTCGAAGTGGATTCCATAGGATTGGATGAGGTGGACAGGAAGATATTGCTAACCATGATTGAAAAGTTTGTCGGGGGACCCGTGGGTGTAGACACCTTGGCTGCTTCAACAGGAGAGGAGACTATTACCATAGAGGATGTATATGAACCGTATCTGCTGCAATTAGGTTTTATAGCCAGAACACCCAGGGGTAGGATAGTTACGCCGCTGGGATACAAGCACATGGGTATCCCCCACGAAGAGCAGACGACTCTGGTATAAAGCCGATATAATGACACCGGGCACCCCATAGCCATTACCGGCATATTTAATTGGCGCGATGCGTTGCTTTACTATCTTACAAAAGGAGAAATGACTTGAAGGTATTGGACTTTGATTATGACCTACCGGAGGAATTGATCGCCCAGCATCCTATCCCCATAAGGGATCAGTCAAGGTTACTGGTCTATCATAGACAATATAAAAAAACAGAAGATCGGCTTTTCTCACACATAAAGGAATATTTAAGACCCGGGGATTGCCTTGTAATTAACGATACGAGGGTTATACCCGCCAGGCTATATGGTGTGCGGGAGGACACAGGCGGCAGGGTGGAGATACTATTATTGGAAAAGGGAATAAGCAATGAGTGGCAGGCCCTGGTCAGGCCCGGCAGAAGGGTAAGGGTCGGTTCCAATTTATCCTTTGGTGATGGACGATTGAAGGCTAGGGTCATGGATATCCTTGCGGACGGGTCCCGGGTTATGAGGTTTTACTTTAAAGGTATTTTTGAAGAGATATTGGATGAATTAGGGGTTATGCCGTTGCCCCCCTATATTCATGAAAGGCTTGATGAAGGGGAAAGATATCAAACGGTATATAATAGGTATGCCGGATCATCTGCAGCACCCACCGCAGGTCTGCATTTTACCGATGAACTCCTGGACGACATTGAAAATATTGGAGTAAAGATAGCAAGAATCACTCTACATGTGGGCCCGGGAACCTTTAGACCGGTTAAAGTGAATAATATCCGGGAACATAAAATGCATTTCGAATCCTATTCTGTATCCGAGGATGCGGCTGAGATCATCAATCGATGTCGGAGTAACGGAGGCAGGATTATAGCAGTGGGCACTACCTCTACCCGTACCTTGGAAACCGTTGCTGACGAGGAAGGCATTGTATATCCCGGGAGCGGTAAGACAGATATCTTTATCTATCCGGGTTATGCCTTTAAAGGTATTGACGGGCTTATAACCAATTTTCACCTGCCAAAGTCTACATTGATAATGTTGGTAGGAGCCTTGATCGGCAAAGACGAAGTCTTGGGTGTATACAAAAAAGCCGTAGAGGCGAGGTACAGATTTTTTAGCTTCGGTGATGCGATGCTGATTCTGTAACTATAGAGTGATCAGGCTACAGATAGGAACTATGTATGGATCGGGAATCCGGGAATTAAAAACGATTTTGCAGGAATTTCATCGGAGGTGGCTTTTATATTTAAATTTGAACTTATAAAGACCTGTTCTGAAACAGGAGCACGCCTTGGGAAACTCTATACTCCCCACGGAGTTATAGACACCCCCGTCTTCATGCCTGTGGGTACGCAGGCCACTGTGAAGGCAACAACCCCGAAGGTTTTGGACGAATTAGGCGCTGAAATTATATTATCAAACACTTACCATCTGTATCTGAGGCCGGGACATGATCTTATCCATGATGCAGGCGGGCTTCATGGATTTATGAACTGGAATAAGCCTATCCTTACGGACAGCGGGGGGTTTCAGGTATTTAGTCTGGCAGATTTAAGGAGGATCAGCGATGACGGGGTAGAATTTCAATCCCATCATGATGGGTCCCTTCACTTTTTTAGCCCCGAAAAGGTCATGGAGATAGAGAATAAATTAGGGGCGGATATCATAATGGCATTCGATATCTGTTCACCCTACCCCTGTGACTATGAGGATGCCAAAAAGGATCTGAGCAGGACATTAAAGTGGGCTAAAAGATGTAAAGAGGCACATCACCGGGAAGATCAGATGTTGTTTGGAATAATCCAGGGCGGGATGTATGAGGATCTGCGGCTCAAAAGTGCCGAAGAGATGCTGGCAATAGATTTCCCAGGTTATGGCATAGGGGGTCTGAGCGTAGGGGAGCCCAAGGGTCTTATGTATGAGGTACTAGAGGCATTAGATCCTGTTATGCCTAAGAATAAGCCAAGATATTTAATGGGCGTAGGATCACCGGATTGTTTAGTGGAAGGGGTACTTAGGGGAATAGATATGTTCGATTGTGTCTTGCCTACCCGAATAGCGCGGAATGGGACCGCTATGACCAGCCAGGGAAGGTTGGTAGTGCGAAATGCGGCTTATCAAAGGGATTTTACGCCTATAGATCCGAAGTGCGATTGCTATACGTGCAGAAATTTTACCAGGGCTTACATCCGGCACTTGGTAAAGGCGGGAGAGATGCTCTCCTCCATTCTAATTACTATACATAATATAAGATTTTTAATAAACCTGATGAAGGACATGCGCCAGGCTATACTAGAAGACAGACTTCTCGAGTTTAGGGAAAGTTTTTTTGATGAGTACGGCAGATTCTAGGGCTGTCAACAGGTATGAGAGCCTATGGCGTTTAATTGCAATACCTATGCCTGAAAATTTAGGCTTTGCTACATTCAGGATAATAATGTATAATTTAAAAAGGACCAGTTATAGATAAACAATACGCAAACTAAATTTATTGGCACGACAATTGGAATGGTTTTATACAATTTCGTGTTAATAAATTTCATAGCTGGAGTTGTTTATCAACAAATATCCATGAACATGATGATTAGGAAAAAGCTGTATGAAAGGAAGGGATGAAGATGCTTCTAACACCTATTGTTAATCCACAAGAAGGTGGCCTGGGCGCTATCTTAATGAGCCTGTTACCCATTATTTTGCTAATAGCCGTTTTCTATTTTATGATTATACGGCCGCAAAGAAAAAAGGATAAGGAAAACAGGGAAATGTTGGCTTCATTGACTGTGGGGGACAACATCACTACCATTGGAGGGATTTGTGGCAAAATCACCTCTATAAGGGAGGACATAGTAATAGTTGAGGTAGGCGCAGACAAGGTTAAACTCGTGTTTGAACGCTGGGCCATTAGAAATGTAGATAAGATTACCGCCGATTAAAAAGGAGCTCGTTCTAAAAAAAGAACGGGCTTTTTTAATACAACCGTTCAAACCTTGACATCTGCTGTAATGGGAATATATAGGCCGGGGATCGCATAATTTAGAATTGAAGGTCTTTCAAATAATAAAGCGGAAGTGTTAATTCAGCCATTACAATTATTTTAAGGGGATGGATTGAATGAGAAAAATGCGTAAGGCGCCCAATAAACAGCAACCCGAATCCATTAGGACGGATATTTTGGCGATACTTAAAAGCTCGATTATTGCTATAATTATCACATTGATTTGTTTTACATTCTTCGCTATAATCATCAAAGTGGCGGATTTACAGGAAACGATAATCCCGCCTGTGGTCCAGGTGATTCGCACCTTGAGCATAGCTTTTGGCGGAATGCTGGCTGCTAAATCCAGTAAAAAGGTAGGGTGGCTTAAAGGCGGTATAACCGGGGTGGTATATGTTCTGTTAGCTTTTATTATCAGCTCCCTGTTCGGCGGTTCCATATTTATGGGCACGCTTATATTCTCTGATATACTCTTGGGGGCGATTGCCGGTGCGGTGGGCGGTATTATTGGGGTGAACATTTAAGTTTTTCGGTCAATAAATTCGGGAGGCTGTTGGGAGTGTCTGTCCTACGGACGCACCCATACGGTCACGGGGCGTATTAATTCGCCATAAATCCGGCCGTACTATATGACCCACATCCGGGTGGATGCTAAAAGGGCTAGATAATTTATTACGCCCTTTTTTAAGCTGTAAAAAAGTCAACTGGGGTATATCATCGGATTTTCAGAAGCTTCCCAAATGCTCGTTCGCTATTGACGGGAGTTCTCCAAAGTAATATAATTGTTGAAGTGGGCATCATTATAGGTAATGAGAAGTTTTTTATGTGTAGGGAGATGTGGATTCTCAAAAGCGTATCTTTCCCTTATAGGTATTTGACAATGGTTTAAATATCTTAAAAATGATCATACAAATTTTCGTTCCCGGATAAGTCCCATAATAATTCAATGGATGATAGTAGGGGGATATGATATGAAGAATAAGCGTATTTTATATCTGGTTCTCATTTTTTCATTTATTTTAGGCATTTCACTGGTCTCCTATGTAGCGCTGAAGGGGCTATCCCTATGGGGACCCTATGAGATTCCGCCCATAGGACAACAGGTCCGTCAGGGATTGGATTTAAAAGGGGGCCTGTATGTAGTCTATGAAGCGAAGATGGAACCTGGAGAGCCGGACAAAGAGGATAAAATCTCCGGTGCCATAAGAGTTATAAGAAATAGGCTGGATAAGGAAGGACAGCATGAGGCTACCATCGCCAAGCAGGGGGAGAACCGAATTCAAGTGGAGATCCCGGGGATAAAAAACCCAAGGGAGCTTGCGGAAATTTTGGCAAAACCCGCTGTTTTAGAATTTGAGGGTCCTGAAGGTGATATTATAATCACCGGTAAGGATATTAAATCTGCAAAACCTGCCTATGGGGAAGGACATACTCCCGTGGTAGATTTTGAACTGCATGCAGAAGGGACTAAGAAATTTGCCGATGCGACCACCGAGTATAAGGGACAGATAATTAGAATTTTATTGGATAAGAACCCTATATCGGAGCCTAGGGTGAAAACTGCCATTGTAGGCGGAAAAGGCATTATCGACGGCATGAAGGATATAGAAGAGGCAAAGCGTTTGGCAAATCTTATCGAAAGCGGTGCCCTACCGGTAAATTTAGAGCAGGCGGAGACCCGTACCATCGGAGCTACCTTGGGCGTCAACGCTTTATACAGGGCTATTCAAGCCGGGATTATAGGTGTAGTGGGCGTGTTGTTGTTTATGTTGATTTTTTACAGGCTTCCGGGATTAGTGGCAGACCTCGCGCTGACGGTGTATATGTTCATCTTGATGACAGTGATCGTTTCTGCCAAAGTAACCTTAACCCTTCCGGGCATAGCGGGAATTATTTTGTCCGTGGGTATGGCTGTGGACGCCAACGTTATTATCTTTGAGAGGATTAAGGAGGAAATCCGTTCCGGCAAAACCTTAAATTCATCGGTTGATTCAGGTTTTTCCAAGGCCTTTAGAGCCATATTGGATTCCAATATAACTACATTAATAGCTGCTGTTGTCCTGCTTTATTTTGGGACAGGCCCTATACAGGGGTTTGCTAAAACGCTCATAATAGGTATTTTAGCCAGCATGTTCACGGCTATTTCCTTTACGCGTTTTATTTTGAAGCTGGTTATGGGGCTGAACATAAAGAACAAATGGCTCTATGGTGCATAAGGGAGGAAAAATTATGAAATTTCATGTTGTAAAACATATAAAGCTATGGATAGCCATTCCCCTGGCAATAATCCTGATCGGATTCGGGTTAATGGCCTTTAGGGGCTTCAATCTGGGAATAGATTTTATAGGCGGAAGTGTTATCCATGCCGGCATGGACACGGATTATGACGTAAATGATGTACGGGATATCATAAATAAATTGGGGATCAACGCTGATATCGTAAGTGCCGGCCAAAATAATCAGGATATTATAATCAGGTTAAGGTATATGGAGGGCCAGCAGGAGATTCACGATAAAATAATTGCAGGGCTTCAGGAGAGATACAATTTAGATGAGGAGAAATTCATCATAGAGTTTGTCGGCCCCACCATGGGTAGGGAATTAATCCGAGATGCGGTCACATCCGTCCTGATAGCCAGTGGGCTGATCCTTGTATATATATGGATTAGATTTGAATTGAAATCCGGCTTTGCTGCTATAATCGCGCTGATTCATGATATATTGGTTATGATAGCGGTAACGTCCATTGTGGGAATACAGGTCAATAGCTCCTTTATTGCGGCAATACTAACTATTCTCGGATATTCCATAAACGATACCATCGTTATTTTTGACAGGGTCAGAGAGAATGCCAAGCGCCTGGGAAGGAAGATGGATATGCAAGAGATAGTGGACCAGAGCATCAACGATAGCATTATCAGGACCCTCAACACCTCCCTGACCACAATATTTGCCGTCGCTGCTCTCTATATTCTTGGAGTTGAATCCATAAGGGATTTTACACTTCCTATTTTGGTAGGCCTTATTTCCGGGACCTACTCGTCAATATTTATAGCCAGTCCCATCTGGGCGGTCTGGGACAAAGGACCGGGTCATCGTAGGACGGCAACGGCAAAATAGTTTGAGTGTAAAAGCTTCCACTTGGAAGCTTTTAATTTTATTACGGGTTAAAGGTGGAGTTTATGGCTATTTTAGAACTGATAAAATCCCCGCTGGAGCAGACAGACAGGGCAATTCATCGCCTGCAAAGAGCGTTGGATATATCCAAAGTAACCTCTAGGGTATTGGTTAACCGGGGAATTTATGACGAAGAGCACGCAAAAATATTTCTAAATCCTAATTTGGAACAATTATTCGACCCATTTGAACTATGCGATATGGACAAGGCAGTCCATAGGATAAATGAGGCAGCAGACAAAAGGGAACATATTACTATCTTTGGGGACTATGATGTAGATGGAATAACCAGCTCTGCTATCCTGTATGATTTGCTGACGGATCTGGGATGTAAGGTGGATGTCTACATTCCAAATCGGCATCGAGAAGGGTATGGAGTCAATTTAGAGGCAATAGGCGCAATCTGCAATAAGGGTTCAACTCTAATGATCACCGTCGATTGCGGTATAACCTCCGTCGATGAAGTCGAGTTTGCTGGTAACAAGGGCATGGACGTTATTATTACGGATCACCACCAGTGCGGGCCTATCCTTCCTGAGGCCATTGCCATAATCAACCCGTCCCGAAATCCAAACCTTCACGAAAAGCATCCCCTGGCAGGGGTAGGGGTAGTAGGCAAACTGGTGCAGGCCATAGGCGGACAATCATATCTCAAGAGGTATTTAGATCTTATAGCCCTCGGCACTGTGGCTGACGTTGTCCCGGTAATCGGGGATAACAGGGTGTTTGTAGCAGAAGGTCTTATCAAAATGAACAGGGATCCGTGTATAGGGATCGAGGCCCTTATGAGCATTTCAGGACTTGGAGACAAGGATATAAATACGGGGAGAATTGCATTCGGTTTGGCACCCAGATTAAATGCGGCCGGTAGGATAGATGACCCTTTGGCGGGATATAGACTTCTCAGTGCCAAGAGATTATCCGATGCGATCCCCATAGCCAGACTTTTAGAAGAGCAAAACAGACAAAGACAGGCTATGGAAGCACAAATTATACAGGATGCGCAGGAGATGATGGAAACCCAGGTAGATCTAGGTAGTGATAAAATAATAGTATTGGGTAAGGAAGGCTGGAATTCCGGAGTTATAGGGATCGCTGCATCCAAGATTGTGGAAAAATACTGTAGGCCTTGTATACTTATTGCAATCAAAGACGGTTTAGGGGTTGGATCAGCCAGGGGGATTGGTGGGTTTAGCATATATGATGCTATTGATTCATGTTCGCACCTGCTTAAAAAATTTGGCGGCCACCATCAGGCTGCAGGTATTTCTTTGGCTGAGGGGAAAATACCCGATTTGCGGAGTGGACTCTTAGAGTATTGTGATAAAGCAATTCGGGATGATATGCTGATACCGAGACATAAATACGATGCGGAATTGGGCCCTGAAGACATCAGTTACAGCCTGATAGATGAGCTCCAGGCGTTGCAACCTTTTGGTATAGGGAACCCTTCGCCGACATTTTTAGTACCGGAGGCATATCTGGCAGAGTATGCACGGGTGGGGGGACAAGGCAATCATCTTAAAGTGTCTGTTGATTTGGGGAAAAGACTTTGGGACGGAATTGCTTTTGGAATGGGTGAGCGCTCCGAATTTCTATCGACCGTTAATAAGGTGTCAATTGTTACGGGATTGGATAGGAATGAGTGGAGGGGAGTCAGCAAAATTCAATTTAATATAAAGCATATGGATATGGTATTGGAGTGCCGTAACGATTGGACAAACTTTCTGGCTTTCTTTCATTTGAAATTTTTTGATGCATTTTTCCGTGATTTTATGTATAATAAACATTGTAATTATGCTATTTTTCCCCAACAACCGGGAATGGCATCGCGAAAGACCATAGAAGAGGTCTTTTCGGAATTAAAACAGAATAGAATGGGAAATTTGATCCTGATTAATTCTTTATGGATTAGTCAGGAGCTTATAGGGCTTATTTTAGATAGCCCTCTTTTGGATAGGATAGAATACAGCTATGGTCAATCCTATAATTGGGATGGTATTGGGGTAAACAGGTTGGTCTTTGCCCCAATATACAGCGAATTGGATTTTTCCGGCTATAGGAATGTTTACCTTTTTGAGGGTGAAATTTCTTGCTGTCTTATTGATCCAAATGATATTAACAGTGAAATATACACCATAGCCGGCGAACTGGGGCGGGCTGACCAAGACTCCCGGCTACGGGAAGAATACTTGGTGGAGCACAGAGATTTTGCTTTATTTTACAGGTGGATACGTTCCCTTTCCCCCGGACGCAATATTTGGCGGGATTGGTTGGAATTGGTGAATAGCTATAGAGAATTGGATCCTTGTATAA
>DASRNX010000194.1:0-5219 GCA_035647175.1 Clostridia bacterium
CTATTATATTATTTATCTGTCGTCCCTTATAAGGTCCAGCCAATCAAGTTCTTCCTGCGTCAGTTTTGTCTTAGCAGCTACTATATTCTCTTCCAGCTCCTTTTTGTTTACAACGCCTACTATGGGGAAAACATATAGAGACTGGTTCATCAAAAAGGCCATGGCAACCTGGGCCACCGATAGGCCCTTTTCCTCAGCTAAAACCTCCACCCTATCAAGCCTGTCAAAATTTTGGTCGTGGCAATAGGCGGTTAGACTGGGCTTATCCAGCATCTTTCTGGTCTCATCAAAATTTGCCCTGGATATTCTGCCCGAGAAGAATCCCCTCCCAAGGCTTGAATAGGAAAATATAGGGGTCTGGGTTTGCAGATACCATTCTCTTGCTTCTGTTTCCTTCGGACCGCCTATGGCAACACAGCCCGGGCCCCATGGATCCGCCACCTGCTCCGCTAAGCTGTAATTAGGGCTACTGGCCGTAAAGGATATCAGACCATGCTTTTGGGCATATTCGTTGGCCTCTTGAATCCTGGTATGGTGCCAGTTGGAGCCGCCAAAAGCCTTAATCCTTCCGGCTGCGTGATGCTCATTCAGCACCTCTACAATTGGTCCTACGGGCAGGGACGGATCGTCTCTGTGCAGCACATATATATCCACATGATCTGTCCTTAAGCGGGCCAGAGAATCATGGAGATCCGAAGTTATATCAAAAGGGGTTACCCTCTTTCTATCTGCATTATGATGGGCCCCTTTAGTGAGGATGACAACCTCATCCCTATTTCCCCTAGATTCCATCCATCTCCCTATAACCCTTTCACCATCGCCGCCCCCATATACGTGGGCCGTGTCTAGGGTATTGCACCCCAGATCAAAGGCGGTGTCCAGCATGGAAAAGTTTTTATCCAATTGCTGGGTCGTCATATAATCGGTGCCCAATACAATCCTTGAAACGTCCTTTTCTAAACCCTTCACCTTTCCGTATCTCATAGCTATCATCATCGCCCCTTAACATAATTTTTATTTATTCCATAGGATACTTAAGTCCCCACTGGTGCCTCAGTTTGTCCGCCGTCTCCATAACGGATATGGATTCGTCCCATGGCATTCTATCGCTTTGGAGTCTGCCCTCCCTAATGCACCTGTTGACTTCTTGGATTTCATAGCAATAACCGTTCGCCAGGTGGGGGATCTCTGCTACCTCATCCTCTTGCCCGGGCCTTTTAAGTATAGCGGTGGTCGTATTCCAAAAGCTTGGAAGATAGACAGAGCCCTCGGTCCCGATTATCCTTGCCTCATGGATGGTATTGGTTCGAATCGCCGTATATAAAATGGCCATCCTTCCCCCGTCGTAACCCAGAATCATGGAGGATTGCTCATCCACCCCGGTTTCCCCCAGGTGGGCCATGCTGACAATGTCGCAAGGTGCATCCTTCATAAACAGGGAGGCAAAGCTGACCGTATAAACGCCCACGTCCAGCAGCGCGCCCCCGGCAAGATTGAGATCAAACAATCGGGCTTTCGGATCAACGCCGGCACGGAAGCCAAAGTCCGCAGTCACCAGCCTTATATCGCCTATCAGTCCCTGTGCCAGCCATTTTTCCACCTCATAGTAGACAGGCAAAAACCTGGTCCACATGGCTTCCATAAGAAAAACCTTGTTCTTCTGCGCGCACTCTACCATTTCCCTTACCTCATCGGCATTGACGGCCATGGGCTTTTCGCAAAGTACAGCCTTTCCCGAATTTAGGCACAAAATGGTGTGAGGTTTATGAAAGGGATGGGGAGTCGCTACGTATATGGCGTCTACATCCGGATCTGCGACCAATTCCTGGTAGCTCCCATACCTTTTGGGAATATCGTACTGGTCCGCAAATTCATCAGCTTTTTCTACGGATCTGGAACCAACAGCCCAGAGTTCTCCGTCGTCCACCCCACCAAATCCGGTAGCGAATTTATGGGCAATGCTGCCCGCACCCAATATACCCCACCTTATCTTCTTTTCCACTATGCATTCCTCCCTTTATAACACCGGAAGCAATTGTATAGATAATTGCAGCATACAGGTTTCAAAACGAGGTGGGAGATATATGTCCGTCGCCTGTCTTAACTAATCGAAGCCCGCCAGACTGCTTACAGGAGTGGGAGACACTTTTCCGCCCCATTAAGATAATGATTAAAACCCGAGTACTGCAATTTTTATTCGATTGCTACCGGATAATATTGACATACCCTTATACGTTCACTACATATTCTACTATATATTACTCTAATATAATAGGCCCGAATGTATTTTGTCGGGCACATCCCTCCTATTCGCCCCAATCGGGGTTATTTAACGGGGTCTGGGAAATAATGAATTATGAATAGGAGGTATTTCCGATGAACAAGATAGCCCAGGATAAAATGTCAAATGAACCTTCAGGGGAAGGGGTCCAGCGAGATGAGGTCAGTGAAAGACTAATTCGTATATCTAAGAGCCATGCCAGTGAAATCTATGATATGCTGGAGAGCTCCCCTAAGGGTAAGACAGAAGCCCAGGTGATATCGGCCAGAAATCTGTACGGTGAAAATATCATAATCTATGACAAGGATAATACCCTAGCAAAGAGGCTGGCACAGGCATTTATCAATCCCTTTACTCTGATTTTAATAGCCCTTGCCATAGTCTCTATATTTACAGATATTATTTTGGCTGACCCCGCAGAAAAGGACATTACTACGGTAATGATAATCACCGTCATGGTACTTATAGCCGGGGTGCTCCGGTTTGTTCAAGAAACCAGAAGCGGTAACGCAGCAGAAAAGTTATTGGAGATGATCGAAACCACGGCCAATATCGAAAGGGCCGGGGTCGGGGCAAAGGAAATCCCCTTAGATGAAATAGTCGTCGGGGATATTGTTCATCTGTCCGCGGGGGATATGATCCCCGCCGATATCAGAATCCTAGAAGCGAAGGATTTATTCGTAAGTCAATCTGCCCTGACGGGAGAGAGCAAAACGGTAGAAAAGATATCGGCCGTTTCAGATAATGACGGGCCTATCCTTGCGATGAACAATCTCGCATTTATGGGGACCAATGTCGTCAGCGGGTTTTCTAAGGGGATTGTGGTTTCAACGGGATCCGATACAATTTTTGGAGAGATCGCACAGGCGCTCAACAAGGAGCCGACGGTAACCAGCTTCGAAAAGGGGGTAAACTCGGTTTCATGGGTGTTGATCCGGTTTATGCTGGTTATGGTCCCCATCGTATTTTTTATCAACGGGATCACCAAGGGAGATTGGCTGGGTGCACTTTTGTTTGCCATATCAATAGCCGTGGGATTGACCCCGGAGATGCTGCCTATGATCGTGACTACAGGACTGGCAAAGGGATCCGTGGCCATGTCCAAGAAAAAGGTGATTATAAAAAACCTGAACTCGATACAAAACCTGGGAGCCATTGACATACTCTGTACCGATAAAACAGGGACCCTTACTGAAGATAAGGTCAGGCTGCAATACCATCTGGATATTGACGGAAACAGCGATACCAGGGTTTTAAGGCACGGCTTTTTGAACAGCTATTATCAAACGGGCTTAAAGAATCTATTGGACGAGGCCATAATAGACAAGACTATGGAATTGAGGGACAGCGATGGGAACATAGAACGAAGCATCACCCGATATACAAAGGTAGACGAAGTCCCCTTTGATTTTGATCGCAGACGAATGAGCGTAGTTGTCGAGGATGAAACAGGAAAAACCCAGATGATAACCAAAGGTGCAGTAGAGGAGATGCTCGCTATATCCGGTTATGTTGAATACAAAGGGGAGGTTACCGAACTCACGGAAGAGAAGAAAAAAATCGTATTGGATAGGGTCAGTGATTTAAACAACAACGGCATGAGGGTGCTGGCGGTTTCGCAAAAGACCAATCCCTCACCGGTAGGGGAATTCTCCGTTTCAGATGAGAGCGATATGGTACTCATCGGTTACCTTGCCTTCCTGGACCCACCTAAAGAAAGCGCTATGGACGCCATAAAGGCTTTAAAATTCCATGGGGTAACAGTCAAGATCTTGACGGGGGACAATGAAGAGGTGACCAAAAGCGTTTGTCGCCAGCTTAAAATAGAATTTGATAGGGTCTATATAGGCTCTGATATCGACGGACTGTCGGACCATGAACTTACAGAATTGGCCGAAAAAACTACTGTTTTCGCAAAGTTATCCCCTACGCAAAAGGCCAGAATAATAAACGTCTTAAGGGATATGGGCCATTCTGTAGGCTATATGGGTGACGGTATTAACGATGCTGCCGCTCTGGAAGCATCGGATGTGGGCATTTCAGTGGACAATGCAGTTGATATCGCCAAAGAATCAGCCGATGTCATTTTGCTGGAAAAGGACTTAAACGTCCTTGAAAACGGCATAGTCGAAGGGAGAAAGACCTACGCCAATATAATCAAGTACATCAAATTGACGGCCTCTTCAAACTTTGGAAATGTGTTTTCGGTATTGGTAGCAAGCGCATTTTTACCCTTTCTGCCCATGGCATCACTACACTTGATCCTGCTGAATTTGATCTATGATATATCCTGTATCGGACTCCCGTGGGATAATGTGGATGAAGACTTTTTGGAAAGGCCAAAGGCTTGGGATGCCAGTTCCATCTCCAAGTTTATGCTCTGGATAGGGCCCACCAGCTCCGTATTCGATATCACCACATATTTGCTGATGTATTACATCATATCGCCAATGTTTACAGGCGGACTATTGTTCCATCAATTGACAGACCCAAAGATGATAGCATTATACATCGCTGTCTTTCAGGCGGGTTGGTTTGTCGAATCCATGTGGAGCCAGACTCTAGTTATACATATGATAAGGACGCCTAAAATTCCCTTTATCCAGAGCCGCGCTTCAGCGCAACTAACCCTGCTCACATTTGCGGGAATAGTCCTGCTGACCATAATACCCTTTACCAGCTTTGGAGCATCGGTAGGCTTGGCGCCGCTCCCCGCGATCTATTTTTTATATCTCGCCTTGACAATATTTCTCTACATGGCTTTGGTAACCGTCGTAAAGGGATTGTATGTCAGAAGGTTTGGGGAATTGCTCTAAAAGGGGCCGTATGTCTGGAGATTTGGGGAATCTCTCTAAATGGTATCGTTTGTGCCTTTGGGTTTGTGGTTAAATATAACCGAGAAATTTAATATCACCTAAAAAGATTGGAGGATATATAT
>DASRNX010000195.1:0-3635 GCA_035647175.1 Clostridia bacterium
TATGATAATTGCAACGGTTGTGTGCAATTTCAAACCCTGGCACAAACGGCATCCCTGAGATTTTCCATCTTGCTCCTAGCCTCTTTTGCGTCGCTGCCTATGGCAGAGAAGTATAGCTTTACCTTTGGCTCAGTCCCTGACGGGCGAACGGCAAACCAGGAACCGTCCTCCAGGGTATAGCGGAGGACGTCGGAAACGGGTAGTTCTATATTAGATGAAGTCCCTTCCTTCAGGTCGTGACTCTTGCTGTCCATGTAGTCATCAATAACGGACACCTTGATCCCCGCTAGCTCCTTGGGCGGGTCGCATCGAAAATCACCCATCAATTTCTGAATCCGCTCCATACCCTCTTTGCCTTCCATCTCAATGGATTCCAATCCCTCGTAGAAATAACCGTATCGCTCCCACAGCCCAACCAGCGCATCGTGGAGATTCATGCCCTTGGACTTGTAATAGGCCGCCATCTCACAGACCAGCATGGATGAGGATACCCCGTCCTTATCCCTGACAAAATCACCCGCCAGATACCCATAGCTCTCCTCATATCCAAAGAGATACGTATGGCTTCCCGTCTCTTCGAATTCTTTGATCTTCTCGCCTATGAACTTAAAACCCGTTAGGGTATCAATGACCCCTACGCCATAGCCCTGCGCTATCTTCTCGCCCATCTTGCTGGTGACAATGGTCTTTATAATGGTACCGTTTTGTGGGAGGTTGTCGGCCCGTTTCATGGCCCCCAATATGTAATCCGTCAGAAGGGCGCCTACCTGATTGCCCGTCAGCATGGCATATTCCCCGGCTGAGTTTTTAGCCACCACGCCTACCCTGTCACAATCCGGGTCGGTACCTATTATTATATCGGTATCGCTACCCCCGGCTTCGGCCATCTCTATGGCCAGCTCAAATACCCGCCGTTCCTCGGGGTTTGGATAGCCCACGGTGGTGAATTCGGGGTCCGGAAGTTCCTGCTGGGGTACGACGCTGACATTTTTAAACCCCGCCATCTTAAGCGCCCTGCGGACGGGTTTGTTCCCGGAACCGTGGAGGGGGGTATATATGATCCCCAGGCTCTCGCCCATTTTCTTCACCAGAGAGGGGTCTTGGATAAGGCCCGCTACCTTGCCAAAATACTCAGTCAGGACGTCCTCCCCTACCATGTTAAAGAGTCCTTCCTTAAGGGCCGCTTCCCTTGGCATATCCCTGATCTCGTCAAAATCCTGTATCTCGTTGATATTTTGTATTATAGCGTTGGCCCGCTCCAAGGTTACCTGGGCCCCGTCTTCCCAATAGACCTTGTAGCCGTTATATTCAGGGGGGTTGTGGCTGGCGGTTATAACCGCACCGGCGATTGCGCCCAGCTCCCTCACTGAGAAGGATAATACGGGTGTAGGCTGAAGCTCGCTATAGAGAAAGGTCCTAATACCGTTCCCATTTAATACAAGGGCTACCCTTTCCGCAAATTCCGGCGACATCCTCCTGGAATCGTAAGCGATTACCACGCCCCTGTCCATAGCCTCCCTGCCCTGCTTTTTGATGTAGTCGGCAAAACCTTGGGTGGCCATCCCTACGGTATAATGGTTCATGCGGTTGGACCCCGCACCTATTACGCCCCGCAATCCACCGGTACCAAATTCAAGATTTTTGTAGAAGCGATCTTCTATCTCCTTTTCGTCCCCGGAAATGGATCTTAATTCTTCCTTCGTTTCATCATCGATTATGGGGCTGTTAAGCCATCGTTGATACCTTAAATTAAATTCCATATCTTCACCTCGCCAATATTGTTTTCCCACTACTCCCCCTTGCAAAACAGGTCGGTACTGATCAAATTCTCTACATAATCTTTAAAATTGTCCCTTAATTCCGGGTTTCGAAGGGCAAATTCCATGGTTGCCTCTAAGTATCCCAGCTTATTGCCCACATCGTAGCGTTTGCCTTGAAAGTTAAAAGCGTACATGGCCTCCTCCTCGGCCAGAGCCCGAAGTGCGTCGGTGAGCTGAATCTCTCCACCGGCACCGGGTTGGGTTTCATCCAGATGCTTAAAGATGTTTGGGCTTATTATGTACCTGCCAAGAATGGCAAGGTTGGAGGGCGCATCCTCTACCCTTGGTTTCTCTACCAGATGCCTCACCTCATATAGATCATCATCCATGGGTATTCCGTCTACTATGCCATACTTATCCACATGATTTTTGTCCACGAATTGGCAGCCCAATATGGTGGACTTATGCTTTTCGTATACCCCTATCAATTGCTTTAAACATGGGACCTCGGAGTGCACGATATCGTCCCCCAACAAAACTGCGAAAGGCTCATCCCCAATAAAAGCACTGGCACAATTTATGGCATGTCCCAGGCCCTTAGGCTCCTTTTGTCTTATATAATGGATGTCTACCATATTGGATATATCATCTACCAACCGCAATAGATCCTCGTTCTTGCTCTTTCTCAGGGCATCCTCCAACTCCAAGGACCTATCAAAATGGTCTTCGATGGACCTTTTGTTTCGCCCCGTAACTATTATTATGCTCTCAATTCCGGAATCAATAGCCTCTTCAATTATGTACTGAATGGTTGGCTTGTCCACTATGGGCAGCATCTCCTTGGGCTGCGCCTTGGTTGCCGGTAAAAACCGGGTCCCCAGGCCGGCAGCCGGGATTATAGCCTTTCGTATTGTCAACTCCAACACCCCAATCTAAAAATTTACATCTTCTGTATACTACCGATTATAGCATATTAAAGACCCAATCTTCAATTAAATCCGAATATCCACTGGTGAAATTTGTATAAAACTATGGTAGAATCAATAAAGGTAAAGGAGTGATGACGTGATAGAGATTAAAAATCTTTCCAAGAGCTATAACAAGGGCGCAGTTAAGGCAGTAGAGGACTTAAACCTCCATGTGAGGCCCGGGGAGATATTCGGGTTTTTAGGCCCCAACGGTGCCGGCAAGACCACGACCATCAAGATGATGGTGGGACTCTTGATTCCGGATAGCGGAACCATCAGTCTCGCAGGATATGACAACGCCCAAAATCCCTTGGAAGCCAAGCAGAATATCGGGTATGTACCGGATAACCCCGATGTGTACGACCGGTTAACCGGCATGGAGTATCTGAATTTGATGGCGGATGTATACAGGGTCTCCAAAGAGGATAGATATGAGCGTACAAATTATTTTCTCAACATGTTTGACCTAACGGATGCAGTGGGCGACCTCATCAAGAGTTATTCCCACGGTATGAAGCAGAAGATAGTGCTGACAGGGGCCCTCCTTCATAACCCAACCGTCTGGATATTGGATGAGCCTATGGTGGGGCTGGACCCAAAGTCTTCCCACCTTCTGAAGGAGTTTATGAGAAAGCATTGTGACCTGGGTAATACGGTCTTCTTTTCCACCCACATATTGGAGGTAGCCGAAAAGCTCTGCGACCGAATCGGCATTATAAATAGAGGAAAGCTGATAGCCATAGGGAGTATGGACGAACTCAGGCACGGCGATCAGGCGGGATCCCTTGAGAATATCTTCTTGGAGCTGACGGGGCTATGAGTAGATTTATTGCACTTTTAAAAGCGAGTCTCAACGTCCATTTCGGTATTTCTTCTCTGAAATACCGCTTTACTAAGGAAAAAAAGC
>DASRNX010000196.1:0-5014 GCA_035647175.1 Clostridia bacterium
CCTCAAATGCTACGTTTATCCTATCCATCCCAAAAGCTTTGTCCAGTCCACCCTGAAAAGCCTCTAGCAAGCCATCTTGGCCTTGGATCTGATTTTCTTTAACATCAAATTCTATAACCTTGGTAGCGCCGTCTAAAGTGACAGTTATTCTGTGAAGACCCACCAAATTTATATCCCCGGTCAACTCCCCGCTCTCTAAAGGGGCCGAAACCGACGTACCTTCAAGCTGGGCAGCCTTCGCCATCTCTATCTTCGAAATGGTTCTGTCGGATACATATGCGCCTGTAGTAGCTGTAGCGGTTACGTATTTTTCATCACTGGATTGTACCTTTAGTATGTTATAGGCACTTTGTGAGGTCATATTGGTCTTGGAGTAGAGGATATCAAAATACTCGTCATAAAACCCCCTGAGAAGGTTGGTGGTGCTTCGATAATCTTCTTTGCGCCACTCCATTATCTGCTTTTCCTGCTTAAGCTTGTCCACCTTCATCTGCTCAATCCTCATAAGATCCCTGACGATGGTATCGGTGTCCAGGCCACTTGCCAAGCCTCCAAACCTCATCCGGTTTAATGAATACATGGAATTTATGCTCATATCCTCACCTCTCGCCTTCCTAAATCCTTAAGTTCTGTAATCTTTAAGCCCTGCCAGCTTAAATATGCCTGTCTACAAATATCCCTGCCATCTCCCACATCTTAGCCACCATATCCAAAATCTTCTCCGGAGGAATCTCTCGGATTATCTCTTTGGTATCGCTGTTTATCACCTTTACCATGATGGCCTTGGTATCCTCATGGATGGAAAACTGGAAGTTGGTATTTATGCCCCTTAGAGTGTTGTTGGCTCTTTCTATAGCTTCGATCAGCTCTAATTCGCCTATGGTAATGGGCTCGTTCTTTTTTGGATCCATGGTCCTAAAATTCTGGGGCAGATCCCTTTGGGAAGCACCCTTGTCTGTGATCACTTTCTCGTCTACTGCCTGGGTTTCAGGAGCATTGCCCCGGTTTATATCCACTGTCCTGCCGGCGGATATGGGACCTATTACTCTCATGGCGTTCCCCCTCCAATCTCTTTCTACAAACTATATCGGAAGATCAGGGATAAAACTTTAGGGGTTTGCCATAAAATTAATTCCGCTTCGACTTTTAGCCGCTGATTTCTAATCGCTCCTTTTTATTCGTCAGCTTCCGACATGACTTCGCCGGCGATAGCCTTTGTTATATTACACTTTCCCATAAATATACCACCCTCTTCGATTATGATGGTAAGGCAAGAAACATCACCTGTTACAGAGCCGGTATCCCTTATATGAACCTGGTTGGAGGACTTGATGTCCCCGTTAACCTTCCCGGAAACGATTATGTTCTCGCCCCGGATGCTGCCGTCCACTATACCATTACCCCCTATGACAACGGCACCTTTACTGTTTATCTCGCCCCTGTACTGACCATCGATCCTCAGGGTATTTTGAGCATACAAAATCCCGTCCTTTAAAACAACATCCTCCCCGATTAAAGTCGCAACCTTATCGAGTTGCGCCCTCTGCTTTCTGGTTAGCATCATTCATCGTCCCCCTCATTGAAATTTAATGCAAAGTCCAACGGATCCTTTGGAATGTCCTTTATCCTTACCTCATAATGAACATGGGGGCCGGTGCTCCGACCTGTGCTGCCGGATTTTGCGATAATATCGCCCCTTTCTACTCTGTCCCCCACCTCCACCAGCAACCTGGAATTATGGGCGTAATAGGTCTTTAGATCAAAGCCGTGGTCAATTATAACGAGGTTCCCATAGCCACCCTTGGCGCCGGAAAAGATCACCCGCCCCTTTCCCGTAGCCTTTACATCGGTCCCTGTGGGAGCTGCCATATCAAGGCCTGAATGATACTCCTTTTTCTTGCCGCCAAAAGGATTATCCCGCTCCCCCATAGGGCAGGTTATCCTTCCCTCCACCGGAAGGATGGAGGGATAGGCCAAAAGGTAATCTTGCATCTCAGATACCTTTTTCGATAAATGCTCATTAAAGCCCTCAGCGTCTGAAACCCTTTTATCCGCCGCAACAAATTCATTGACCGTCCGAACATAATTTTGTTCCAGGGATAGATCCGTGGTTTTATCTTGGGGTTCAGGCGTCGGTCGGGAACCGGACCTGGAAGATAGAGTTCCAATATCATGGGCTGCCTTCTCCACTATGGATTCAAGTTCTTTTTCCATGGATTCTAGGCCCAATAGATGCCCGATTTCCCCAAGGATCTGATTATTATTATCTGCGATCTCCGAGGTTTTTTCTTCTAGGGAAAATGCTACGGACATTATGGATTTTAGTTCACCCGAATAGTAATCTATTTCGCCTTCCAGGCTCTCTATAACGCTTTCATTATTCGCAACTCGGCCTTTGTAGGCCTGCAACTTATCCTCCTTGATAGTCAGCTGACCGCCCAGCCAATGGGTATAGAGGATCATCCCCGAAAATGCCATGATGCCCACTACTGCTATGCCGGTAAGGGACGATATCGCCCATTTTGGTATTCTAAGGGTTTTAGGCCTAAATTCCGCATCGGGAACAATGACTATATTCAGGTACCTGCTCCTCTTCTTTTTAATCCTTGTCTTCATATTTACTCCATCCTTATATGTATATGTTTGACGGTATGTCAAATGGCTTTTTCCAGATTAATTAACCATGCTGAATATAATACAACCAATACGATATATTATCATACTGGTTCGCAGAATTCCCATCCCTTTGATAATGCGATGTCTTTTAATGCTTTGGACGGATTTACAACAATAGCCTTATCTGCAAATTCGAGCAATGGAATATCCGATTCGCTGTCTGCATATGCCCAGACAGTTTCCCCACCGGCATCGTTTTCATTTATCCACAGATTTAGTCTATTTACTTTCTCAGCCCCGCTATTTATTTTGCCGATCTCTCCCGTACAGATCCCTTCATCATCATAAAACAATAGTGTCCCAATTGCGTTCGCCTGTAAGCCCAGCTTTTGAATGAACACCTCTAAAAAGGGTTGCAGGCCCCCCGATAAAACGATGATACGATCACCGTCTTCGAAATGCTTGGCTAATCTTGATACCAGATCGAAATTGATGCCTTGATGACCGGCAGTAACTAAGGATTCAAAAAATCCATGCAATTCTTCCATGCTCTTTCCCTTCATTTGCCTGAAAAAAGATTCCAGAAAAAGTATGCGAAAACTTGACCCCCCGCCTATTACGTCTTTTACAAGCCCTTTTATTATATCCCCGAGAATATATACCCATTGTCTAAAGGCAAATAACTCCTTGCCGCCCTTAAGTGTAGCGATGATTGAATTGTGCTGATATAGGGTCCCATCAAAGTCTACCGTTATAATTGACATATCTTAGCTCCTTACTATTTTTAAAGCCCAATATTAGGTGAATCTTAGAGTATCAGGAAAAAACATTTAATCCCACTTTTCTACCTCTTCAATGGATGGGATTACCAAATAATCCCCCACTACCAGAGCCTTTTGGTCCTTTATTCTATTTACCTTTGCCAATGCCTGGCTGTACCTGTCGGTCCCATAGAACCTTTGGCTGATCTTGTATAGGTTGTCACCGCTTTGGATTACGTAGATATCAGCCCCATCTGAAAGCCCTTCGTCTAATTTATCCGCAGCCTCTTTCTCCTCAATCTCCTGTATTATGTCCTTTATCTCTTCATCTAGGCCCTTCGTTTCTTTTTCCAGGCTTTCAACCACCTGTTCCAAATTCTCTATTTTCTGTTGTTTACCTTTCAGCTTGCTCTCAAGGTCAACTAATGCAGCCTGATAATCTTCTACCGTATGGTTAGGCCCATCTTCTCCAGCCCGTATTACGCCGTCTTGGACATGGTCGCTTTGAGCTGACCCCTGCTTTTCTGATGTGTCTTGACCCGGAGCAGTTTCATTACCTCGGTCATTTCCATTCCCGTAATTATCTCCCAGGTTATCGCCGGTATTTTCTGGTTGCACGTCCCCGGCTATATTTTGATTATCTTTAGGAGAAAAATAACCCTCGCCATACTGGCCGGATAGATAGACCGTGAGAATAATTATGATGGCGCCAATAAGACCGATTATCAGTTTTTTTTGGTTACCCAATTTGTTTTTGCCGGATTCTGATATATCTTCGTCCCTGTATTCATAATACCCGCCGCTGGGCTTCAGCTTGTCCCCATCCCAGCAAAAAAAGTTACTGGATCCGTTCGATCCATCCAACAGATAGATAACCTGCCAGGACTTTATAAAATGCTCATTATGTATGGCCCGGTCCTGGTGGGTCAGCATTGCCTCCCATCCGTTTCGAAGACCATACCATCCAAGGATGCTCATCCCCGAATAGAGGTTATACACCTTGTTTTGAACGGTTTCCCAACTCTTTTGAGATAGGGCTTTAGGATTACCATGGACTTTTAGTCTGCCCAAGGGCATGGCCTCATTTATATGTATTATAAACCCGTCACCCTTTTGGATCTTGCTACCGAGGAGCAGGCCAAAAGTCTTTGGATAGACCGGGTTTTTGCTCCCCTTTAAGATCCTTTTAGCAATACTGTCGCAGATAAATATCCTAATATTCTCCTCATCCGGCTGACCAATCTCTTTATAACTATAATAAGTAGTGTCCTTGGTATCTATTTTGAGTCCTCCTCTACCCGTTGGTAGTGAAATTTCAGACGTCATCCCTGTTGCGATGACTTTTTGGAATACCACCTTTATCTTACACTATTTTAATGCCAAAATCGATCCCAATTTAACAGGAAGGAGAGCCCCCATGCCTATGATAATGGGATCGCCTTTGAAGTCTTTAGTAAGAGATGTGATTGAAAGTGATGAGATCCCAGTTGATATAAAAGTGCGAACAGTGTATAATATTGCCAATTAATGCGGCTGTATTGTACATTAGCCCTGGTGGAGATATAGAAACTACATCCAACTGGAGATGAGTATAGATTTCATATGTTTTTATTTGAATAAGGCAAACAGGGCTATCA
>DASRNX010000197.1:0-3013 GCA_035647175.1 Clostridia bacterium
GGTTATTTCATGTCTGATCTAAATACTGCTCCAAACAACACTGGAAGTGAAGAGATCCCTGTTTTTGATCAAGAGGATATTGAGAAGAACAAAGCCATGGCTGGGCTGGCCTATTTTATCTTTTTCTTACCGCTGGTAGCTTGTCCTGAGTCCCAGTTTGGAAAATTCCATGCAAATCAAGGATTATTACTTCTCATCCTTGGATTAGGTGGTAGTCTTGTTCTAAGCCTCATTCCAATTATCGGGTGGATGATATTGCCAATATACCCTATATTTATTGGAATACTAGGGATCATGGGATTAATAAATGGGTTTGGTGGTAAAGCCAAGGAACTTCCTCTAATAGGAAAATATAGAATAATCAAATAGAACCCAATAAGAAAGAAGGTATACTTTTATGCTAAGAAAATTAATTATACTATCCATATGCATAGCAGTACTTCTATCATTTGTAGGCTGTGGCTATAAGCGAAAAGTTGAAGAAAAGCTAGCCAATAAAATAACAGAAGGTATCTTAGACAAGGTCGCAGGCAATAATACTAATGTAAATATAGAGGATGACAAGATTACTATTGAAGGTGAAGATGGATCAAAACTTGCTATAGGCAGTAGCGAATGGCCGGAAGGTAAGGCTGCAGATCTAATTCCCGAGTTTAAAAGAGGAAAGATAGCATCGACTATGGATATGGGTGCCTCTTGTACCATCATAGTTGATGATGTTGAACGGAAGGATTTCGATGAATATCTTCAAGTAATAAAGGATAAGGGCTATACCAAGGATAGCATGGATATGTCTACAGAAGAACTAATAAGTTATTTTGCCTCATATGAAAAGGATAAATCCACCATAAGTCTAGGCTACACAATGGAAACAAAAGAAATGATGATATCTATTACAATACAGGAGTAAAGCTTTTAGTACAGAGACTGTCTAGGCACTAGATAATCTCTGTACAATCTTTGAATCAAGTTCCACCTTAACCTCGCACTATTAACATTAGAAGATCTCAATTAGAAATACGAAATTTGAAATAAAAAATAAGTTTGGACCATTCAAAACTAGATCTAATCATATTATGCGGGGAGGAATCCAGATGAAAGTAATAAAACGAGCACAGGGCTGGTTGTTGATGCTTATGATGGTGCTGAGCATGTTGCTAGCACCGGCCGCAGCTTATGCTGGGAATGACATGGACACACGGAGCCTTGCACTTATAAATAAACCGGGGGTTGTTTTATTGCAATCCACATGGTACGCCGATGTAGTAATTGACCAACTGTCCATTGATGAGGGAATCTTCGAGGTAATCGATGTAGCTATAGAACAGATGGGCGAAGAGGGGCAGTTGACAGGTGACATGGATCAGTTTACCTCGATTTATATACAGATTTTCACACAGCTTTTGCCCGATTACACCTACCCAAGTGGCATCCCAACCGCCACCAGTGCTCAAAGTTCCTTTATAGGCACAGGTTTCATCGTGACGCCGGATGGCTATCTGTTGACTAATGCCCACGTGGTGGAAACTGACGAACAGACCATGTTGATGGGATTTGCCTATGACGCAGCAGCAAGCTATGTGGCTGGGGAAATCCAAGAGTTCGCACAGGGTATCTACGATGCCATGGGTGTCGTTCCAGCACAAGAGGATCTGGACCTACTAGCAGAAACCTACTATTCCTTGCTAATTCAGGAGATGCAGGTCAACAACCTTTCCGCCGAATATCTGTGTTTCATGGGCAACACCATAGGGGGAACGGATCCCTCAGTCAAGGCTGTTACCCTGGATCTGCGGAAAAAGGGCGCATCCATCCCAGACAAGGATATCGCCATCCTCAAGATGGATAAGACCAATCTGCCTACGGTGGCGCTGGGCGACGATAGCATGATTAAAACTGGGGATACCGTCTATGCCATGGGTTATCCGGCAGTCGCTACAGTGAACGGAACTCTGAACATCGATCAGGCTATCCAGGAACCCACGCTGACCAATGGCATCATAAGCGCTAAGAAACAAATGGCGGGGGGTTGGAGCATTTTGCAGACCAGTGCAGATATCCATGGAGGTAATAGCGGGGGACCTCTATTCAACGAGAGTGGCGAGGTCGTGGGTATTAACACCTTCGGTATGCTAGAAGAAAGCGGTGCATCTGCTTCGGGCATGAATTTTGCTATTCCCATCAGCATCGCCAAACAATTCCTTAGCGAAATAAATGTCACATCCTCGGAAAGCCAGTTTACCACCGACTATAGGAAGGCAGTCATGTTGTATGGGCAGGAGGATTACAGGGGCGCTGCGGATTTGCTTCGCCAGATTAATGAGATGAACCCCGGATATCCCGTGGTGGTGGAACTGCTTAGTGAATGTAGTTCCCTTGCGGGTGCACAGCCAGTATCTACACAGGAAGCACCGGTTACTGCTGATGCTGATGATGTTATTGATGATGAAGAATCCCCAAAGCAAACGGATAAAGAGGCCGACCTGAAACCAATTCCATGGCTCCCCATTGGTTTAGGTGGGGGTGGACTCGTCCTAGTGGTGATCATAATCATAAGCGTAGCCGCTGTGAAAAAACGTAAGAGGATACAGCCCCCTAAACCGGAGGTGACTGCCCATCCAAGCACTGCTGATGAACCGGATGGCTCCATTTGCCCGATTTGTGCCGTATTCAATGTGAAGGGGATAAAATTCTGCAAGGAGTGTGGTGGGAAACTAGATACCCCCGCTCCTACAATAAAGTGCCAGGCCTGCGGCATGGAGAATATACCCGGGACGAAGTTCTGTGGAGAGTGCGGCGGCAAGCTGTAGAATCTTTAATCGAGTTCCATCATAAAATATTGGAGGTTGGAGAAACATGGCCTTTTATAAGCAAAGCTGTATTCGATGTGGCTCCCTTATAGACCGGGATTGAGCTAGCCAAGGGAGTCAAATTTTGCGGGGAATGCGGAGCAAGAGCATGATTAGGGGGGACTGAGAATGGGGGAATCCGGAACCGAATTATACTATCTGTC
>DASRNX010000198.1:0-11006 GCA_035647175.1 Clostridia bacterium
CCTGTACGATAAAAAAACTGACAAGGTAATTGCCGGGGCCTCAACCATGGGACTCACGGAGGTTGGGACAACAAAAATGACAGGAACCCGGGTGTCCTTTATGCCTGATGATAGGGTTTTTGAAGATATCAATTTTAATGCCGAGACCATAGCCAAACGTCTTCGAGAATTGACCTTTTTAAATAGGGGCCTAGAAATAGTTCTGAAGGATTTGAGGCAAGGGGCGGATAGCGACGTAATCCCTAAGAGGGTTTTTTTATATAATGGCGGATTGATGGATTTTGTGGAATATATAAACGAGAATAAATCCCCTATACACCCAGAGATAGTATTTCTGGAAGGGGAAAAGGACGGAATATATGCACAGATCGCCATCCAGTATACCGACTCCTACACGGAGAGCATCTTCTCTTATGTAAACAATATTCCTACCAGTGAGGGGGGCACCCACGAAACCGGGTTTAAGACGGCCATAACGAAGGTGTTAAACGACTATGCCCGAAAATTTAACTACCTAAAGGAAAGGGATAATAACCTTAACGGTGAAGATTATCGCGAGGGTATGACCGCACTCATTTCCGTTAAAATGCGAAATATCCAATTTGAGGGACAGACCAAAACCAAGTTGGGAAATTCCGAAGCCAGGACTGCTCTAGAAGCTATCACCACGGAGCAGTTGATACATTTTATTGAGAACACTACCCACGAGCATGTTATCAGGCTTATTATAGAAAAAGCTATTAAGGCGGCCAAGGTCAGGGATGCGGCTCGAAAGGCACGGGAGATTACACGAAAGAAGAACAGCTTAGAGGGGGCACCCTTGGTAGGCAAATTAGCCAGCTGTACAGGCAGGGATGTATCCATTAATGAACTCTTTATTGTAGAGGGGGATTCGGCGGGGGGTTCCGCTAAACAAGGCAGGGATAGGCGATTTCAGGCAATTTTGCCCCTACGAGGCAAACCCTTAAACGTAGAAAAGAAGCGTTTGGATCAGGTCTTAGCCAACGAAGAGTTTCGAACCATAATTTCTGCCCTGGGTACCGGCATCGATGAGGACTTCAATATAAAGCTTCTTAAATACCACAGGATTATAATCCTTTCGGATGCGGATCAGGACGGGGCGCATATTCGTGCAATACTTCTTACCTTCTTTTTCAGATATATGAAGGAATTGATTACCGAAGGACATGTGTATATCGGGCTCTCCCCCCTCTATAAGATAGCTAAGGGGAAAACCGTGGAATATGCCTACAATGAGGTGGAATTAAAGGAGAAAATTAAGAAGGTGGGTAGGGGATATACGGTCCAAAGATATAAGGGATTAGGAGAAATGAATCCGGATCAGCTATGGGAAACCACCATGGACCCCCAGAACCGTTCCATAATCCAGGTAAATATAGACGATGCAGCTCAGGCGGACAAGCTGGTAACCGTCCTTATGGGCGATAAGGTGGATCCCAGGCGGCAATACATCAGCACCTATGCTAATTTTAATAAATTGGATGTTTTTCAAGAGATGGGGGTATAAGTCGTGGCCAAGAACAGAAAAACTATTGACGAATTTGTCCAAAATAAGGATCTCATAATACACAAACCACTGGAAGAGGTTATGCATGAATCCATTATGCCTTATGCAGAATATATAATTCTGGAAAGGGCGCTTCCAAGGGTGGAGGACGGCCTCAAGCCCGTCCAAAGAAGGATTCTGTATACCATGCATGAATTGGGGGTAACCCCGGAAAAACCCCATAGAAAATCTGCCAGAGTAGTAGGGGATGCCCTTGGCAAATATCATCCCCATGGGGATACATCGGTATATGATGCCATGGTAAGGATGGCCCAGAATTTCGTAATGAGGGCCCCTTTAGTTGATGGCCATGGCAACTTCGGTTCCATGGACGGTGATTCGGCGGCCGCTATGCGCTATACCGAGGTTAGGATGACTCCGTTGGCTACGGAGCTATTAAAGGACATAGGCAAAGATACGGTGGATTATAGTCTGAACTTTGATGATACCTTAAAGGAACCGGATGTATTGCCGGGAAGATTTCCGAACCTCCTAGTCAACGGGGCCTCAGGTATTGCCATAGGTCTTGCCACCAACATTCCCCCCCATAACTTGGCTGAGGTTATTGACGGGGTAATCCTCCAGATGGAGAACCCGGATATTGCCTTGGATCAACTCTTAAATGTCATAAAAGGCCCTGATTTTCCCACAGGGGGAGTTATTATAGGGCAGGAGGAAATCCAAAAGGCGTATGAAACTGGCAGGGGGAAGATAATAGTAAGGGCAAAGGTTGATGTAGAGGATATAGCCGGCGGTAAAAAGTTATTAGTGATAAAGGAGCTCCCCTATCAGGTAAACAAGGCTACCTTGTTGGAGAGGATTCTCAGGC
Source organism: Clostridia bacterium (assembly GCA_035647175.1). Classification (GTDB taxonomy): domain Bacteria; phylum Bacillota; class Clostridia; order Caldicoprobacterales; family UBA3941; genus UBA3941. The sequence continues at coordinate 2,397 of DASRNX010000198.1, forward strand.
TCAGCGAAGAGAGAAAAGGGGTTTTGACGGGAATTGCAGATATCAGGGATGAATCGGATCGTAACGGGGTACGCGCTGTCATTGAGGTGAAACGGGACGGGGATGCAGAAAAAATCCTCAACTACCTATATAAATATTCGGATCTTCAGGTCACCTTTGGCGCGAATATGGTCGCCATAGCCCATGGCAGACCCCAGCAATTGGGGCTGAAGGATATTCTGGGACATTATATACAGCACCAGAAGGAGGTTGTTACCAGAAGAACCAGGTATGACCTTGACAGGGCTAAGGCCAGGGAACATATTTTAGAAGGACTTATAGTTGCCATTCATAACATCGATAGGGTAATTGCTATTATAAGAGAATCAAAGAATCCTGGTATTGCCAGAACAAACCTGATGACGGAGTTTGTGCTTACAGAAATTCAGGCCCAGGCTATCTTGGATATGCGTCTGCAGAGGCTGACCAACCTAGAGGTGGTTTCCCTTGAAAGGGAGTATAGAGAAGTTAAAAAAACCATTAAAAGGCTGGAGGTCATACTTGCATCGGAGAAGCGGCTCATTGGGCTTATAAAGAAGGAACTAAACGAAGTTAAGGATAAGTACTCAAGCGGGAGAAGAACCGGCATCATCAAAGATGATTCCGAGGCGGAGATAAGAACTGAGGATTTAATCCATGTGGAAGAATGTGTAGTTACCCTTACCAGAAACCAGGATATAAAAAGGGTACCCTTAAAATCCTTCAACCGATCCAGCAAGGATGTGGAGGTGGTGGATACCCGTGAGATGGATTTCATAGAATTTTTGATAGACTCCGAGACGGATCACAGAATACTTTTGCTGACGGACAGGGGAAACTCCTATAGCCTGGATGCGTTGGAGATCCCGGAAGAAAAATGGAGGGATAAAGGGTCACAATTGATGAGCCTTATCAAGGGCTTTGACAGAAACGAAAGAATCATAGCCATGTTTTCCATAAAAGAATTCGAAGAGGACCTTTTCATTCAATTCTACACGGCCATGGGGCAGGTAAAGAAGACCAGTCTGGCTGAATACAATACCCGAAGGAGCAGGATCCAAGCATGCGGACTAAACCAAGGTGATCTATGTATCGGGGCTGAACTGGTAGCCCAGGATAAGGAAACAATTATAGTCACCGCCGAAGGTATGAGCATAAGGTTCAACGGTGCCGAGGTGAATGCTACGGGCCGAACAGCCAAAGGGGTTAGGGGTATTCAGCTGAAGGGGGATGACAGGGTAGTTTTTGGCGGTCAGATTGAAGGAGAAGGCAATATAATCGTGGTGACGGACCGGGGGATTGGCAAGCGGTCTTCCGTAGCGGATTATCAAGTTCAAGGCAGGGGGGGTATCGGGTTTAAGACTTTGACCTTTTATAAGAATAGGGCCAATGGCAGATACATTTTGGGGGCCTTTTATGCAAAGGCGCCCTATGAAGTCATCCTCCAGCAAACCGACGGTACCATAGCCCGTCTTAACACCAACGACTTGCCCCTTGCTGCAAGGGATGGTAGGGGCAGTACCATAGTTACGGTTGCTGAGGATAATATCGTGGAGTATGTCTACAGAAACTATAATGATGCATAGCGGGGGTGTCTCGGCTTTAAACAAATTAAGTCCGACTGATCCGAAGGCCGGCTTGATGGCATAGCTTAAATTTCATAATCGTTAACGAAAGGTCCCTCCATGGGGGACTTTTTTTGTTTTGATTATCCTTTATATCTTGATTATCCCTCTTATAGAAGCTATGAATAGCGGACGGGCCCATCCCCTTTATTTGGGTATTTTACTGAAACAATTCTTGATTTTGTCATAAGGATGCTAATAAATAAATAAGTATTAGGGAGGATGATACCTATCTGTAAGCAAGGACGGAGGTAATGCGGTAATGCGGGTTATATATATTTCCAAGAAAAAGACGGCAAGGGTATTATTGATTTTCTGCCTGGTCCTAGTTTCGGTTGCCTATTCCATTAACTTCAGGGATAATGCCGTAGCTATTTTCTTAAATACTAAACGGGAATTGCCCATCTACTGTGTAGAGCGGGATGATAAAAGGATATCCATTTCCTTTGATGCGGCTTGGGGGACTGAGTACACCGATGAATTACTTGAGATATTGGACGAGAGAAATATAAAATGCACATTCTTTTTGGTAGGTTTCTGGATAGATGCCCATCCGGAAAAGGTTCGACTAATAGCACAAAAGGGGCATGAAATCGGTAACCATTCAACCAATCACCCCCATATGAGTAACCTGGGCAAGGAACAAATAATCAAAGAAATCGAGACTACCCAAGAAAAGATTGAGGAATTGGCGGGTGATAGGGCTGTAAAGCTCATTAGACCCCCATATGGGGATTACAATAATTTGCTCATAAGCACCTGTCGGGAATTAGGATTTTACCCCATTCAATGGGATGTTGACTCCCTGGATTGGAAGGAGTTGGGTGTGGATCATATGTATAGACAGGTCACAGGAAAGGTTAAGCCGGGCTCCATTGTCCTATTTCACAACAATGCTAAGTACACGTCCACCGCCTTACCTTCAATACTGGACAAATTTCTTGATGAAGGGTATGAGTTTGTGCCGATATCCCAACTCATATATAAGGATAGCTATGACATAGACCATACGGGAATGCAAAAGAAAAAGGGTTCATAAGTCATATTGGATTTCGCCCATGAATAAGAATTAAAATAATGATATGAGTGAGGCCACCTATTACTATATGTTTTACGACAAACATTCTACATTGGTACATAGGTGTCGTAAAACATTATCCTTAATTCGTATGTTACGAAAATACATTATTTTAACGTAAAATCGGATAATTTAGCCAATTTTACAATGAAAGATCCTTTTCGTAACGGATATAACATAATCCAGGATGTTATCTTAAACGTGGGGATAGAGATTATGCTATCAAAAGACTCGGCATAAATATAGGTACAGGGGAGAAAGGATGGAGAGGCTGGATGACTGAACATATAGCAGAGAATAATAAGGTAGTGGTAGTGGGCAAAGTGCACAGTCCCATGGAATTTAGCCATGAAATATTTGGGGAGAATTTTTATCAGTTTGATCTGTCAGTACCCCGTCTCAGTGATTATGTTGACTTATTACCCATCACCATCTCCGAGCGATTGCTCGGGGGAATTGAGCTGGCTGAGGGGATGGAAATAATCATTGAAGGTCAGCTCAGATCCTATAATAAATTTATAGGTGGATACAACAGGCTAATTCTGACGGTATTCGCCCGGGAACTACTACTAAAGGATGAGGGGATAAAAAACCCAAATCAGATTTATTTAAACGGGTTTATATGTAAAGAGCCAGTCTACAGGGTTACACCTTTTAACAGGGAGATAACCGATATTCTTTTAGCAGTAAATAGGGCATATGGAAAATCCGATTATATTCCCACAATTGCGTGGGGGAGAAACGCACGTTTTTCTCAACACCTGAATGTAGGGGACAATATAAGGATATGGGGTAGAATTCAAAGCCGGACTTATCAAAAGAAGCTCCCAAAAGGAGAGGTATTAGAAAAGGTAGCCTATGAGGTTTCAATTTCAAAAATGGAAGTTGCCAGAGATGAAATGGAATCACAAACATTGGAAACCTGAGCATTGCTCAGGTTTTTATGTTGTGAATCGGAATTTAGTATGATAAAATGATAGTGTAATGAATTAACCAACCGCTCTATGCAGAGCATTCAAAGGACGGGTCGGCGTAAGCGGCTAAAAGGGTAAACGACGGATGCACGATTGTATTTTAATGTATTGGTTACGGCTTTGACTGGGGTGCAAAAGGTTATTTAAAAAACCTGAGCAAAATGGTGGCAAATATGGTTTTGAATATCGATTTTACGAGGGGAGATTAATATGAAATACAAATCAAAACTGCGGAACCAACAGGTGGACGAGCTCTTTGACGCCGTTTTGGAACTGAGGGACCTGGAAGAATGCTATCGATTTTTTGAAGATATTTGCACCATAAACGAGGTAAAATCCCTGGCCCAGAGACTCGGGGTCGCAAAGATGCTAAGGGCAGGGAGGACGTACCAGGACATAGCCGATGAAACAGGCGCCAGTACTGCTACTATAAGCAGGGTTAATAGGTCATTGACTTATGGTGCCGATGGGTATAATATCATATTGGACAGGTTATTGGATAAATAATTGGACACCCCCAAAGGGTGTCTTTTAAATAAGGGAAAGATTTATCATCTATAGATAAATTGTGTGTTTATATTGTTTATCTGTAGTAAATTTCACTGGGAGTTGAGGCGTTTATGGAACTTACAAGGCTGTTGAATCCACAGCAGAAAAAGGCTGTACTCCATACGAAGGGACCCCTTTTGGTACTTGCAGGAGCGGGTTCGGGTAAGACCCGTGTTCTTACGTATAGGGTGGCATACTTGGTAGAAAAACTAGGGGTAAGGGCGGGGAATATTTTAGCGATTACCTTTACGAATAAAGCTGCCAAGGAAATGAATGAAAGAATCCATAGTCTGGTAGGGAGCAAGTCCCGGGATATATGGATCAGCACCTTTCATTCCACCTGCGTCAGAATACTCAGAAAAGAGATCGAAAGAATAGGCTTTACAAGAAATTTTGTTATATACGATGCAGATGATCAACTGACCCTTATAAGAGATTGTATAAAAGAACTTGATTTAAATGAAAAGTATTTTAATGCCAAGGATATACGCTTTAGGATTGGACAACTCAAAGATCAGATAAAAAGTCCCGCCGACTATAGAAGGGAAACGGGAGGCCGGTTTCGGGAGGAAAAAATCGCTGACCTATATGAGTTATATCAGAATAGGTTAGCAAAGAACAACGCCTTGGATTTTGATGATCTTATAAACAGGACCTTGGAACTCTTTCGTTTAAGACCTGAAGTCCTGGATTATTACGCATCCAGATTTCAATATATCTTGGTGGACGAATATCAGGATACCAACCACGCCCAATATATGCTGATTAAATTGTTGTCCACGAAGCATCAGAATTTATGCGTCGTGGGCGATGATGATCAATCCATATATGGCTGGAGAGGAGCCGATGTGAGGAACATCCTGGAATTCGAAAGGGACTTTCCCAATGCCGAGGTAATAAAGCTGGAAGAAAACTACAGGTCATCTCAGGTGATCCTGGATGCGGCCAATGAGGTCATACGCAATAACAGCGGCCGAAAAGAAAAGAGATTGTGGACCCAAAAAGGTCAGGGTGAAAAAATAGTAGTTTACAAGGTACCCGATGAGCACCGTGAAGCCGATATGATCTGTCGACATATACACGGGCATATAGTTGAGGATAATAAAGCCCCCGGAGATTTTGCCGTTCTATATAGAACCAATGCCCAATCCCGGGTAATAGAGGATGCCCTTATGCGGTACGGCATACCATATCGCATGTACGGGGGTCTACGGTTCTATGACAGAAAGGAAATAAAGGATATTATAGCCTATCTTAGGGTGGTTGCTAACCCGGCGGATGATATTAGCATAAAAAGGATTATAAACACCCCCAGGCGGGGGATAGGCAATGTAACCTTGGGTAACTTGGAGGAAATATCCATAAGAGAAGACGAGAGTATCTTCAGCATAATCCTGGATTTAGACCAATATAGGGAATTTACCCCCAGAATGGGGAAAATGATAAAGGAATTTGGGGAGGCTATATCAAACCTCATAGCCATGAAGGAAGTAATGCCTTTAACGGAATTTATTGAGGCTCTATTGGAGCATACAGGCTATGAACAGGCCATCAAGGACGAGGGAACGCTGGAATCAGAAACAAGGTTGGAAAACATCAGAGAATTCATTTCCGCAGCTAGGGATTTTGAAGGGGATTATGAGGATGCGGGGCTGGTTGAATTTTTGGAGAATGTAGCCTTGGTCTCCGATCTCGATAATTTAGGCGAGGGCCAATCCGCGGTTAGTATGATGACTATGCATTCTGCCAAGGGTCTGGAATTTCCTATGGTATTTATTGCCGGTATGGAGGAATACCTGTTCCCGCACTCCAGATCCATGGATTCTCAGCAGGAAATGGAGGAGGAAAGGCGACTGTGTTATGTGGGCATAACCAGGGCCAAAGAACGGCTTTACCTGTCCCATGCGGTCCGGCGTAATATATTTGGTAACTATAACCGCAATAGCCCGTCACGATTTTTAGAGGAGATCCCCCAGACGCTAATGGAATATTCTGATCAATCTCTGGAGGATATATGGGGTACAAGACAGAACCGGAATATAACGGGAAATAGATATGCGGGAAACGGACGGGATAAGGTAGGGGTAGGTGCCCTAGGATCGCAGCCGGGACCTTTTCAGACATCAGGGACTCCTATGGGTGTCAATAAGGGCGGGACACATGGTATCCGAAACTTTTCACTGGGCCAAAAGATCGTGCATAAAAAATTTGGCGAGGGAACAATCGTTGCTATGAGCGGAAGCGGGGATGATCAGGAGCTAAAGATAGCCTTTGAACAAGGTGGTATTAAAAGTTTTATGGCAACCTATGCTCCGCTAAAGAAATTGTAGGTTGGAGGAAACTGAAACATGGATAAAAGTGATATTCTAAAGAAGATTGAAAGCCTGCGGGACGAGATAAGACACCATAACTATCAATACTATATCTTGGATCGGCCCATAATTTCCGATACAGAGTACGATTCTCTAATTCATCGCCTAATAGATTTAGAGGAAGAAAATCCGGAATTTTATTCCCCTGATTCCCCTACCCAGCGGGTGGGGGGAGGATCTCTAGAGGAGTTTGGAACAGCCGTTCATTCCTCGCCTATGCTCAGCCTGGCTAACGCCTTTAGCCCCGATGATTTGTTGGATTTTGATCGCAGGGTGAGGGGCATGTTAGAAAAGGAAGTGGAGTATATAGCCGAATTTAAAATTGACGGTCTGTCGGTGGTTTTAGAATATGAAAACGGAGTCTTTACAAGGGGTGCTACAAGGGGGGATGGGCTGGTGGGTGAGGATGTTACCGAGAATCTAAGGACAGTAAGGTCCATACCCCTGAGGCTGAATAAGCCGTACTCTTTAGAAACCCGCGGGGAAATATTCATCTCCAAAGAGCATTTTAAGCAGCTTAACCAGAGGAGAGAACTCCATGGCCAACAAACCTTTGCAAACCCCAGAAATGCGGCGGCAGGCTCTCTGAGACAGTTAGATCCCAGGATAACCGCATCTAGGCACTTAGATATCTTCCTATTCAATCTGGAAAGGGTAGAAGGGGTGGATATTCATAGTCATTTGCAGACCATGGATGTCATGAAAGATGCAGGACTAAAGATAAGCCCGTTTCTCTACACAACTACCTCTATGGAAGAGATAATCGAATTATGCATAGAATGGACCGATAAACGACATGACCTCCCCTTCGATATCGACGGATTAGTTATAAAAGTCAACTCCATCGGACAGAGGCAGCTGTTAGGAGCTACATCCAAGACTCCCAGGTGGGCTATTGCGTATAAATTTCCTGCACAGCAGGAAGAGACTCGCCTGCTGGAAATAGAGGTTCAAGTGGGCAGGACAGGGGTTCTGACCCCAATAGCCATCTTAGATCCGGTACAGATAGCAGGTTCAACTGTGGCAAGGGCAAGCCTCCATAACGAAGATTATATAATGGAAAAGGATATCCGAATCGGCGATTATGTTATAATACAAAAGGCGGGGGATATCATTCCGGAAGTGGTCAGAGTGCAAAAGGATAAACGGAACGGAGATGAGAGGAATTTTGAGATGCCGGATCGTTGTCCCGTTTGCGGTGCACATACAGTTAGGATAGAAGGGGAGGCCGCCATTCGGTGTACCGGCAATGCATGTCCTGCCCAACAGAGGCGACTTGTTATGCATTATGTATCCAGAGACGCTATGGATATAACGGGTTTAGGACCGGCTTTGGTGGATCAATTGATTGAAAACGACTTGATAGGCGATGCGGGTGATCTCTATTATCTTGATTATAACCAGTTGATTCATCTTGAGCGTATGGGGGATAAGTCCGCTGACAACCTTTTGAAGGCTATAGAGATCAGCAAGAAAAACGAGCTTAGGCGGCTGATCTTTGGGCTGGGTATCAGGTTGGTGGGTGTAAGGGCCGCCCAGCTTATAGCCCAAAAATTTGGGCATCTGGATGATCTTCTAAGAGCCGGGGAAGACGATTTATTGGCAATCGATGAGATAGGTCCAAAAATCGCCCAAAGTGTAACGGCCTTTTTTGGTGAGGAACAAAACCTCAGGCTAATCGATAAATTAAGGCGTGCCGGTGTCAACTTCTCTCAAAGTCAAAGGGCTTCGGACCAGGAAAATGGTGCCCCCACACATGGTTGGCGGGATAAGACCTTTGTTTTGACGGGGACCTTAAAGGAATATACACGAAATGACGCAAAATCCCTAATAGAGGAGCGGGGGGGCAGGGTCACAGGCAATGTCAGCAAGAAAACAAGCTATGTGCTAGCGGGGGAAAACCCGGGCAGTAAGCTGAATAGGGCAAGGGATTTGGGTATTGTTATAATCGATGAGGACCAATTTAATTCAATGTTGTGATTATTATCCTATGG
>DASRNX010000199.1:0-2341 GCA_035647175.1 Clostridia bacterium
GAATAGCATAAGATAAATACGACTAATGACCTGGGAGGTAACTGTATTGAAGTATAAAAACATTATTTTTGATTTAGACGGTACCATAATCGATTCGCAAGACGGGATTACGAGGTCAGCCCAATATGCACTAAAGAAATATGATATCATTGTGGAGGACCTGGAAGAGCTGGTTCCCTTTATTGGGCCTCCTTTAAAGGACTCCTTTATGGATAGGTATGGTTTTTCAGAAAGAGACGCTATACAAGCGGTTAAATACTATAGGGAATATTTCGCTGATCATGGGGGCTTTGCTAATACCTTATACCCCGGAATAGAGGATCTACTGAGAAAGCTGCATTCTGAAGGCCGAATGCTTTTTATTGCTACAACGAAGCCTACTATATATACCGACCAGATATTGAAGGGATATGAGCTAATCGATTTATTCAGTTATATATGCGGCTCTAATCTGGATGGCACTCGGACGGATAAAACTGAGATCATTAAAACAGTTATTGATGAAAGTGGGATTGGTATAGATGATACGGTGATGGTGGGCGATCGAAAGTACGACATAATAGGCGCCCAAAATAACAAAATAGATTCTATAGGGGTGGGCTATGGGTTTGGCAGCGAAGAGGAGCTGAGGGCATACAATCCAACCCAATACGTAAAAACAGTAGGGGATCTATATAAAGCCCTGTAAGGGCATAGGAAGTTTCACCAATTTCAAGGGGGACGAAGAAGTGGTTATTGGGGAGTGTCCATGTGCACTCTATTTCTGCCTTCTTCCTTGGCCCTATATAGGGATAGGTCCGCCCTTCTGATCAGCTCTGTTGGTTCTACATCCGCTGTGGGGATCATAGTAGAAACACCGATACTGACGGTGACATGGTTGAATTTGGATGTGGAGTGCTCTATATTCAGTCCCTCTATACCACTCCGTATGCTCTCTGCAAATCCTTCAATTCTGTCTAAATCCACGTCCTGAATCAGTATGACAAATTCTTCCCCGCCGTATCTGGCTACAAAATCAGTCGATCTCCGAAGCCTTCTTAGCAGTTCATTGGCTATATCCCTTAGGCAATCATCCCCTTTTAGGTGCCCGTAAGTATCGTTGTACTTCTTAAAATAGTCGATATCCAGCATGAATATGCCTAACCGTCTGCCGTGACGCAGAGCGGTTTTCCAGGCCAGGAGATAGGATTCATCAAATTTAAGCCTATTGTATATCCCCGTCAACCCATCCTTAAAGGACAGCTTTTCCAGCTCCCTGTTTGCGCATTCCAGCTCGTTTGTCCTAATGGCTACCTGTTTTTCCAGATCGGCAACCAGGCTTGCTAGTTTTTCGCCGTTTACATTAAAGGAGTTGGTTAGGCTATATATCTCTTCTATTCTTTCATCGTTTATGACGGGTTTAAACATCCCGTCGGATAAACTCTCCGCAAATAGGCTCAGTTTTTCTATGGGCTTGGCTATTCTTCTCGCTACCAGAGAGGATGCGGCGACAGATATAAGGACAAACAATGCCAACAATAGTGCTGCCTGTATCATAGCAGCTTTAATATTTCCTAGAAAGTCATCCTCTGCCAGTAAAAAATATAGTTTCCAATCGAGGTTACTCTTATCCAGATCGATTACACCGGTATAGTACTTTTTCCCGGCAACATTGACACTTGGTCGCTCTTTGGTATCATTCTTGTCAAAAGCCATTAAGGACTTTTCTATGAATTTGTTTTGGGACTCGTAAATACTTATAAGGTTAAGATTATCATCATCTGCTGTATATGTTTCTATATCCAAGGTGGTGGCTAGGAGCATCCCCCCACTATCCGCTACGAAGACGTGCCCGTTTTTGCCAATCAATAGGTTGGATAACAGGTCATTCATCCAGGATATCAGATAGTTTACACCGAAGACACCTATAATTTCATCGTTTTCATCATATATCGGCCTGCTGGCTGTGATTGTAGGTTCCTGGAAGACAAAATGCATATATACTTCGCTATAAGTCGCCTTGTTGGCTTCTATGGCCGATGTATACCAGGGTCTGGTGCGGGGGTCAAAATCGGGATATCTTTCTTCCAGGTTAATCCCTGCGCCCAATTCATTCGTAGAGTAATAAAAGGATGCACCATCAGTGGATTTGTTGTTTCTGACTACATGGATTTCCCCGTCTAAGTTGCGCTTTGCACCATAAAAGCTGCCGTCTACAAGGCCGATAAAGGACATAGCCGCATCGGGATAGGACTTTAATATGTTTGCAAAGTAGATCTCTCTTTCCCTTTGGGATTCAATGTTTAAGATGCCGCCCTTTAACATGTCCTGATTTATTTGGTTGAGCTGCTCTGCCATAGCG
>DASRNX010000200.1:0-3632 GCA_035647175.1 Clostridia bacterium
CAAGGGCGGCGGCTCTGTACTGTAGGCCATTTATAAATCGCATCTTTAAAAGTGCAAAATAAGTACTCATATCCTATACTCCGTATAAAGTCCCGCGACCATCTCTTCGGCGCTTATTCCATTGACGGATATATCCCGCACCCCTGTATTCTTAGAAACTTGCGCTATTACCCCGGATACGGAATCCTTTTGGGAATCAAATTGAATGGCGATATGGCCTTCCCGATGATTTATGACCGTCCACCCGGGTTCTAAAACCGGTGCCGGGCCTGTATAATCGACGGTCAGAGTTTTAAGAGTAGATATTCTTCCCTTAAGCTCCTGCAAATCGCCGTCTAATAATATTTTGCCCCTGCCTATAAGGATGATCCTCTCTGTTAATGCCTCTATATCCTGCATGTCATGGGTGGTGAGAATGACCGTTGTGTTTTTTTCAGTATTTAATTTCCTTATAAACTGCCTGACAGCTATCTTCGAAACGGCATCCAGGCCAATGGTGGGCTCATCCAAAAACAGTATATTAGGGCTATGAAGCAGCGAAGCCGCAATCTCGCAGCGCATCCTTTGACCCAGACTCAAACTACGGGTAGGGGTTTTTATTATCTCGCCAATGTCAAGCTGTTCCACCAGGGCATCAAGGTTTTTCCGGTATTTTGCCATATCCACCCTATAGATATCCCGAATCAGCTCAAAACTGTCGATTACAGGTACATCCCACCAAAGCTGACTGCGCTGCCCGAAAACAACCCCAATTTCTTTGGCATGGTTTTTCCGATCCTTCCACGGGATACGGCCGCCTATCATGCATTCACCGGAATCGGGCCTTAGAATACCGCACATGATTTTAATGGTTGTGCTCTTCCCCGCACCGTTTGGTCCTATATAGCCGACCATTTCACCTTGTTTAATCTCAAAGCTAATGTCATCCAGAGCATGTATGGTATTATACTCGCGGGAAAATAGCGCCTTTAGGGCTTGCCCAAACCCGGCTTGACGCTGCGATACACGAAAGGACTTACTTATACTATCAATTTGTATCAAAGCATGATCCCCCCCCCGATACTGCAATATTTTTAGTAAGCATAATAAAAATACGTATCCATTAAAACCTGGTCTGTTTTCTATTGTTCATGTTTTTTATAATTTTTAATTGGCCGGTTATACTTTTTATTGGTATCTCAACAGTTGAAGGGAGTCACAGGTCCTTTCTTTTACCATCCCATAATATATTAATTTCCCTTATGTTGTCAAATGTTATATGCATGCAATCCCGTATAGCAAATGCATTTTTTATCGTTTCCGGTAATAGATATAGTTTAGCCACCAATAAAAATTTGCCTTGACGAGGGATAGCATGGAGAAAAAATTGTACACCGGTTTAGCAATGATAATTCTGTCCCTGGCATTACTCATTATACTGATGCCGGAGGATATGGAAGTGATCAATAGCACAGAGATCGATATACCCGAAATCTCCGGTACTGTTGCCAATTTACCCTGGACAGAGGATGAAGACTTCTTAAAGGCCCAGAAGAATGCCGATGCATATGTTTTGATGGCAGGCTTTTGCACCGTTTTTGAAAACCCACAACCCAATGAAGAGTTCAATGTCCATTTAGCTGCTAAGTCCGTCGCCGGGGTCGTAATACAACCAAACGAAATATTTTCACAGAACAACACAATCGGGCCCTATGATGAAGAAAAGGGATACAAATCCGGCGAGTCATATGTGGGCTCTGAGATAACCACCACTATAGGCGGGGGCGTATGTAAGATGGCAACCACATTATATAACGCTTCTGTATTCAGCGATTTGGAGGTAGTAGAAAGGTATAATCATTTCATGCCCGTACCCTATGTCCCCTATGGCCAGGATGCGACGGTAGCATACGGGTCAAAGGATCTTAAGTTTAAAAATATCACCGAATTTCCCATACTAATTTGGGCAGAGGGTATAGAAAACAGACTTTACTTAGCGCTATACGGCCGGGAGAAACCTTCAAAGGTGGAATGGAGTCATAAGATCCTAAGCACGCTAAAAGCCTCTACGATAAATAAAATAAACCCCAATTTACCGAAAGGGACCCAGCGCGTATTGGTTGAGGGTATGGATGGTGCCTTTGTACAATCTTGGGTTATAGTAACAGATTCTGACGGAAGTATGAGAACCAAGGATATGGGCAATAGTCGGTATTGGCCGATGCCCTATATTATAGAAACGAACAAGTAGCCCTTGCGGGTGGAATCACGACAATCCCTTTATGGATTGTTGGGGGGTTTTTAAAGGCTATTGCATAGACCTCCCGCTAAAATATTGGGTATGGGGGGGAATATGATGGACAAAGACTGGTTGAAAATTTCCTTTATATATGTGGGTACGGTTATAGGAGCCGGCTTTGCCTCGGGAAGGGAAATAATCGAGTTCTTCGGAATATACGGATTGAAAGGGATTATTGGAATAACCATATCGGGTATTTTGTTTTCCTCCCTGGGTTGCCTGTTCCTACTTAAAATATACAAAAACAGAATAAGGGGATTTGATGATCTGGTAGAGAGAGCATTCGGTACGAAATTTGGGACGGCGCTTGATATCATAATGGTAGTTTCCCTGTATACCGGATTCAGCGTAATGGTCTCCGGAAGCGGCGCCATCTTTAAAGAGGAATTGGAGATGTCCTTTGATCTAGGCATGATCGTAATGGTGGCCTCATCCTTTATGGTGCTTTTGTTTCGGCTAAAGGGTCTTTCCTTTATTAACACTGTATTAGTACCTTTATTAATTCTGGGCATTGTGTTTACTTCCCTTTATCTAATCACAGATGGGCAATACAATATTTATGGCAATAATGGAGGAATTAATCTAACCTATAAAGGGAATTTTTTTACCTCCTCGCTTTTGTATGTGGGCTCTAACTCTCTAATAATTATTACGGTATTCTCATCGTTGCTCCCCTTAATAAGCAGTAGGAGGGCTGCAGTGGTTGGGGGCATAGTAGGTGGGTCCATATTGTATGTCCTGGGATTATCCATATTATCGGTTATGCTGCTATATTACCCCGAGGTCTCGACATTGGATATTCCAATGCTGAAAATATCCGACTATATAGGCAGCAATTATAGAAAATTCTACGCCATCATCCTGTGGATTGCCATTTTTACCACTGCCGTAGCTAACGGTTCCAGTTTTGTTAATAGGTTCTCTAACAGTCGCCATAAGATATCCATAGCCGCAATCTTTTGCTTGTCCTCCCTGCCTTTGGCCAAATTGGGCTTCTCCAAACTAATAGGCCTGATATACCCTATATTTGGGTTCATAGGATTCTCCATTTTAATCGTAATACTGGTAGTGTTATGACGGGACAGTAAAAATAATTCCAGCAAAGTAAGTTTAGGAACCGATACGAAACAGGCTGGACAATTTCCAGTCTCTCGTTATAAAATCAAAAAGAAGGTTCCCCCGGATCCATTACTGCTTGGAGACAGTATTGGATATCAGATATTCCAATGCCTTCCAAAGGACAGCTACTGCCCTTTAGAAGATAACGGGCGTGTATTTTATATTTGAAGAATTCTATGGAAATCACATTGTGAAGAGGCTTAGAACCTGTTAATAAAGCGGAGGATAGGCCGAA
>DASRNX010000201.1:0-9025 GCA_035647175.1 Clostridia bacterium
GTATATAATATTAAATGGGAATTTTTATTTATGGTTTTTAGCTGTTGCTGTATAGAAAAGTAAGTAACGTGAATATATTTTGTTAGCTTCATATGTTGTACCGGTTAGATACGCCGGTAATGGCTATTGAACGCTACTTTAAATAGCTCATTACCCTTATCACACAGTAAAATAATGGGCTGGCACAACAATTTAAGTTCCTTTATGATAATTTTTAAGATCAGATTTTGAGAGGAGAGGCACATTTGAGCGTTTTGTTGATAGAGCAAACTCAATTATTTGATGATATAGATGAGGTTATAGATATTTTGAGGAGAGAGGATAGGACGGCTCGCCCCCCTTCTTTTTTGTGGAGCAAAGTAAGCAAAAGGGTACATGGGCTCCTGCTTCAGATGGTGGCCAAGGAATTAGGCCTACCAAATCCCCGCTTTATAGCGTCTAAGGATCTGGAGAAGCACCAGTTTGAATTCATCGGCGGCCATCCGTTAAACGGGCTCTATTCATATTATAAGAATAATTTTCCCAGGAAAAAGGGTGTCCATATATTGATCAATGTCTGCAATGAGCTTGGTATACCCGAGGTCAGCGTCGATGAATGGGTTGCTTTCATTAGCAACAACAATATTTTTTCCTGGAAGAACATCTCCAGACCTGCCAGGAAGGAAATCCTCCTGAAGGCGTGCGATGAGCTTGATTATGCCCATCCCATATTTTTTAGGAATGAGGACTTTTCCGTGAGGTTCAAGTTCCTAAATGAGCGGACCCTTACCGGATTTTATAATTACTATAAAAACAAATACGATGATATAAGGGGCAGCACTATAATAAACATGTGCAATGATCTGGGGATTGAGATTTCCGAAGAGGATTGGATATCCTATATAACCGATCCATCCATCAGCATCTTTTGGGATGTGGTTCCCCACGATATTATCCGTAGCATACTCTTTCAAGTTGCGAAAATGCTGGGCTATGAAAATCCCAGGATGATGTCAACGGACGATCTCAAGGTAAGTATCCCATTTCTAAAGGGTATGAGCCTGTATAGTTTTGCTTCCCGATTCTTCAAGCTGGATCGGGGCGGAATAAGCAGCATAGACTATATATGCGATGTCTATGGGGTGCCGGAGCTGGGTTACGACGAATGGATCAGCCTAATTTCCTACCAACAGAATTTTAAATGGGAATCCGTACCCGAGCCTTACATCGGCCGCATCCTCCAGGAAAAGGCCAAGGAGATGGGCAAGAGCAATCCCAGGCTTTTAAAGCATGAGGATTTAAATACCCCCACCGCCTTTATAAATAATAAGACTCTAGCCAGCCTCCATGCCCCGTATGCTCAGAGGGCCGCCAAGATGGGGATGGATACCATATCCTATATTTGCGGTATCTGCGGCATTTCCCCGCTATCTATGGAAGAGTGGCTTAAGCTCCTTAAAGAGCCGGATATAAAGATCCCTTGGGAATCCATGCCCGACGACATAAAAAAGGGCATAATCATACGTGCAGCAAGGGAATTGGGCCTACGTAATCCCAGGTTTATGGGATACAAGGATTTTTGTAACACCAGATTCAAATTTTTAAACGGCAAAACCTTGGGCGGGCTCTACTATCACTACAGCTCAAGGGATAGGGAACAGGATGTCCCGGTAGTCCAATTCATGTGTAATGAGTTGAGGGTCGATGAGCTTAGCACAAGCGAATGGATAGATATGATCGCAAATTCCAACATATGCCGCTGGGAGAGCGTCCCCTTGAGGGTCCAACGAGAGATTATAATGAGGGCGGCTGTAGAGATGGGTATTTTCCATCCCCGATTGATGGGCTCAAAGGACCTTGATTCCGTAAGGATCAAGTTCTTAAACAACAAGACCCTAGCGGGATTATATTCACATTACAGCACTAAGCTAAAGGCTGATGATACCAGGATAAACGACCTTATTTTTGATACCTTAAATATACCCCAAATAGATATAAATCCAAAGACCGGTCGGTTAACCACTGCCAACAGCGTGGGACACCGTAAGTACTTTGACAGCCTGGCGAACATAAGGGAGTTTTTTAACACCTATCTGAAGCACTTTGATTTAGGGAGCCTTCTGAGAAAGCATGTAATGCTGAAGAACGCACGCAAGGCCGGTATCTATCGCAGGGGACTGGTCACCATATTGGCGCCCTTAAACCGCAGAGAGTATGTGGACTTTGTATTTGAAATACTGAAAAACACCCCCAGAGATAGTTTCGGCCTTCGAAAGCCTAGGGGATGGGGAGATTACAGGCTGCTAAAATCCGATCTCTATAAGCTGGCGGATATACAGGAGGAATTGGATCGCGGGATAAGTAAAATCGAATTTGCGAACCCGCATCTTGTGGACGTAAGGGATAGTCAGGATGTAATCCGTGAGCTTACGATGTATATGGATATCCTGGACATAAAGATTAAAAAGTTCCATAAGATACAATGCGTTTACCTGATATCCTATAGGGATTCATATATCTTTAGCATGCCTATATCCTTTTTCCCGGGAGAGGTGCTCACTGCGAATGCGGGTTGGGAATTCGAGGTCGTCGAGTGCCGGGACAAAAAATCCAATGACGGCTATATAGTCGAATTAAAAGCTCTGGACAATCCAACTGAAGATCAGATCTCCCAGATTACTACCCTTGCCCGGGATTCCAATAGCACCATATTGATGTCCTACTTGGACAGGGTCATAGGAGCCATAGAGCGGGGCACCCTCTCGCCCCTTTTAAAAACGGTGTTGGCCCTTGAGAAGGAGCAGCCCTTAAAGCCTGAGGATATCCCCGTGCTCCCGGATGAAGCCTATTACAATAAGGATCTGGTCCGTAATTCGGCTCAAAAACAGGCTGTTGCCCTGGCACAGAGCATGGATGGAACTAATAATGCGTTGACCATAGTCCAGGGACCCCCGGGTACCGGAAAGACCACCCTTATAAAGGAGATAGCCCTCCAATACTATTACCAGGGTAAGGATGTATTGATACTGGCCAAGACGAATATCGCTGTGGACAATGTCTTGGATAAGCTTATGGAGGATAAGGTGAGAGTCTTAAGGACGGGGAACAATATAGAAGCAAAATCCGATCTGCCCTACGTCTACACGGTCTCCACCTCTAACCCCACCTACACCGGCCTTTTAAAGGGCAAGAACAGCATAGTCCTTGGCACTCCCCTTGGATATTACCTGGACAGAAATATCTCAAAGAATTATTTTGATGTGCTCATCATCGATGAGGCTTCTCAGATGGATGTTCCGGAAAGCTTGTTTAGTATGCAGTTTTCCAATAAATGTGTGATTATTGGGGACCATATGCAGATACCGCCATTTCCCATCCAGAATGAGATTCTTTTGGAATACGATCCGCATATCAGTCTCAATACCAGCGAGATGCTGCAGAGGAGCTTGTTTGAGAATCTGATAACCGATCCCTATAGGTACAACAGCGTTTTCTTAGATATCAACTACCGTACCCAGGATCCCTTGATGATATCCTTTATCTCCGATCTGATCTATGACGGAAAGCTATCCGCCAACTTGGATGCCGAATATTACCAGGTCCCCCCGTCCATAAGGAGGAGAAAGTTCTCCGCCGCTCCCATCGAGATCATAGATACCTCTGAGCTGGTGGGGCCCAAGGAAAGGATGGAGACCGAAGTCAATTCCACCTTCTATAACCTTACGGAGGCTATGATATCCGTCAGCAAGGTGGTGGATCTCCTAAAGGAGGGGGAAAAATTAAGCGATATCTGTATCATCACGCCATATAAGGCCCATGCTGAAAAGCTCAGGGAGGTCTTTGAGGAGCATTCAAGGTATTTCCGAGGCTACAGCCAAGGTATTTCAAAATTCATAGAGCAAAATATCTATACCATTGACTCCTTCCAGGGAAGAGAACAGGATAACGTCATCATCAATTGGGTCAGGAGTAACTATGTTTCGCCCGGTACCACCACCCGGACGGGTTTTTTGAAGGATTATCGCCGGACCAACGTAGCCCTGTCCCGGGGCAGAAAGAGGCTCATCTTGATAGGGGATTTTGAGACCTTGACAAAATCCGAGAATATGAAGGTGCAGTATATCTTCAGCAAGATAAAGAATACCGAAATAGAAAACAAGTTCGTTATATAGAATCCTAGGCAAGGAGTAGACCCGGGACTGCGTTTAAGGTTAAATCCGATATAATGCCCCGCCTTAGCTTATAATAGCCTGCAGATGCGATCATCGCACCGTTATCGGTGCAAAGGAGGGGATTTGGATAGTAGAGCCCTATCCCCTTTTCTCGGCAGACATCCTTAATCCGGGATCTTAAGCCGGAATTGGCTGCCACCCCGCCTGCCAGAACTATTTTTTGGGCATTAATATCCTCTGCCGCCTTTACGGTCTTATCCACCAATACATCCACCACCGCCTGCTGAAAGCTGGCCGCTATATCCTCTGGGCGATAGTCTTGGCCACGCTGATCCATGGAGTGCAGATGGTTTATTACGGCGGTCTTCAGGCCGCTGAAGCTAAAGTTGAAATGAGGATCCTTCATATATGGTCTCGGGTATTCTACAAAGTGGGGATCACCCTTTTGGGCTAATCTGTCGATTACAGGACCCCCGGGATAACCCAGCTTTAGGGTCCTCGCCACTTTATCATAGGCCTCCCCCGCTGCATCGTCTAAGGTCTGGCCCAGTATCTCATAATCACCATACCCCTTCACCCATACCAGATGGCTATGGCCCCCGGAGACTACCAAGCACAAAAATGGAGGTGCCAAATCCCCATGGGCTATGTAGTTGGCGCTTATATGCCCTTCTATATGATGGACGCCTATTAGCGGGACCTCCAATCCATAGGCCAATGCCTTGGCAGTAGCGACGCCGACCAACAATGCGCCCACCAATCCCGGACCATAGGTAACCGCTATGGCGTCCATTTCCCTGAGGGACATTCCGGCCTCTTCAATGGTCTCATCTATCAAGGGGTTTATAACCTCAACATGCTTTCGAGATGCAATTTCCGGCACCACGCCGCCGTACTTTCTGTGAAGCTCAATCTGAGAGGCGATCTTATGCCCCAATACCTCCCTGCCGTTTCTTACAACCGCCGCAGAGGTCTCGTCGCAGGATGTCTCAATTCCCAGAATTATAACCTCTTCCTTTTCTGCTATGCTCTTCATCTTTTCCTTCATTCTAATATAATAACTCACGGTTTCACCATTTTCCTATATAAATTGACGTGTTGAACTATATGTTTTACGACAAAGATTCTACATTAGTATACGGGTGTCGTATAACATTATCCCCAATTCATATGTTACGAAAAATACATTGCCTTAACGCAAGATCAGGTAACTTAACTGATTTTGTATTGAAAGATCATTTTCGTAGCATATATAGTTATCATAAACAATGTTGTTTAATTGCAATATAATCAGCCCCTTACAGATGGGGATATTCTATTTCATGCCTACCTTGGTACGCCCGGTTTTGGACAGCGCCATGACGGCGCCTATGGCGATGATTACCAGGATTGACCCAAAGGTCCCCAAGATCCTGACGACCATATCGAAGAAAAACTGTTCCGGGACCATCTGAATCAGGATATCAGTGGCCGGATCCAGAAGCCACAGATCGTTGGTAAAAAAGGTGTAATGGAATTGATCCCATACCGTTGTAAAATCGATCAGGATAAATATCAAAAGTATCAGACCCAGAATAATCAATATGGATAATACTATGAGATAGGAAATCGCTAGGTCTCTGGCAGCTTTCCTGCCCCTAAAATATATAATTAGGGCAATCAAGCATGCAAAAGTGCCCAAAGATGCCCATCTAAGCCTAAAGCCCGAGGCAAACAGATCCTTTACGTCCACCATATGATCTATTTCCCTTTGGTTGAATACCTGTCTTTCCTGCCCGTGGACAGGGGCCGATATCATTAAATCCCCTCTTCTGCCCCTTACGTAATCAAGCAACCCTTCGGTGGCCTTCAGAAGATCCCCTTGGCCCATGCCGGTGGATTGGGGTATATTGAGTTTTTTATACTCCCTGCGGTAAAAATTCAGGTCAAAGGCCGTCCAGTCGATAACGGTTAAAAACATCCCGATAATTAAGAGGGAGACCGCCAATACGCCCACGACTCTAATAATCCATATTGCTTTAAAATGTCCCATACTATCCCCCATCCCCTTTGAATCTCCGGTCCGGTATCATAAAAATCTTCAGGAAATCCTTTCCTTCCACATGATTAGGGCATCCTCCCCATCATCGGTGTAATAGCCCTTTCGTATTCCCACGCCGGCAAAGCCCAGCTTTTTGTACAGGTTCTGGGCTATAGTATTGGATACCCTGACCTCTAAGGTCATGCTGCCCAATTTTAAATTAGCGGCAGTATCAATCAATCCCCTCATAATAGCCTCCCCGATACCGATGCCTCTATAATGGGGATGGACAGCTACATTGGTTATATGAGCCTCATCCAGGATTACCCACATGCCGCCATAGCCCTTGACCATGCTCTCCTGTTCCGCTACTACGTATCTGGCACAATGATTGCCTTCCAGCTCGGCACGAAAAGCCTCATAGGACCAAGGGGTCGAAAAGCATATTTTTTCTATATTGAGGACATCCCTTATATCTCCGCGTTTCATGGGGCGTACCCATATTTTTTCCACAGCACATCTCCCCCTAACCTTTTAGGCCATACCTTTGTTCGGCCTGGGATTTTCTTAAATAGAAAGGGACCAATTGTGTATAATTCTGGGTGCGACCGGATTGTGCCGCCTCCAGAGCTAGACAGGCAACAGACGAGGCCCGCTGCATCATAAGACTGATGGGGGCCTTATGGGCCTTTGTTCCCATCCTATCTTCTATTATTCCCCAATATGGTATAATTCCGTCTCCGCCAAATAACACGGGCTCGTTATAGACCATAAGTTTGTCAATAAGTTCTGTCACCGGAAGGGCCATATACTCGTCAAGCCGTTCAAACCCTTTCCCCAAATGGTTATCATCGCCACCGGATCTATAGACAGAAGTGTACACCTGTTCTCTCCTGGCATCCATGATTGGACAGACGAGCCCCTCCCTGGCCTTTAGATTGTGTGCCAGCCCGTCCAAGGTGGGGACGCCTATCACGGGTCTATCATGGGCCTGGGCTAAGGCCTTAACCGTGGCTATCCCAATCCTCAGCCCCGTAAATGAGCCAGGTCCCTTGGAAACGGCGAAAACATCCATATCCCGAAGCCCAATGTCCAGACTATTTAAAAGCCCCTCAATCAAGGGCATCAACTGCTGGGAATGGGTCCGCCTATGATCCAGAAAAAACTCGCCCATCAGCTTTTCACCTTTGGCTACGGCTACAGCAGCAACCGTTCCGGAAGACTCAACTGCCAATACCATCATATATCTATCCATCCCTCTTTAAACTCTTCGTATACCTTGCCCACAGGGATTATCCTAATGATACGCTTGTCCGCATCATCGCCGGGGGATTTTTCTATTGTAATCCCTAAGTATTCATGGGGAAGAAGGTCTCCCATCCTTTCGGGCCATTCCACTACCGTAACCCCCCGGCCATAGAAAAACTCATCGTACCCTAAATCGTACATCTCATCGGAATCATTCAGCCTATAAATATCGAAGTGATATAAGGGCAATCTGCCCTGATATTCATGGATCAATGTATATGTAGGGCTGGTAATGGGCCCCTCTATGCCAAGCCCCCTGGCCAGTCCCCTGGTCAATACGGTTTTGCCCGTTCCCAGATCCCCTTTTAGCAGAATTATCATGCCCGACCGGGCCGATGTCCCTATTTTCTTACCTAACTCTAGCGTATCCTTCTCTGAAAAAGTAATTATCTCTATCATTTTCTCCATAGCCCCATCTATATGGTTTGTCCCCGTCAAACAAAAATCATAACCATTATATCCTTATTTATACTCTCTAACAAGGGATTCATTAAAAATGGGCGCATAATCCGAATTTGGGGAATAATATTCCAACCACTTAAATTCCAAGGCCAGGAACCTATAAACTCGCTGTGGAGTCCGCTAAAAAAACACCGGGGTCATATTGCAGATCCCGGTGTTTTTATTCGCATTTACCTACTTTTGCAGGATTGGCGACACCCTTTTATATATCAGCAGCGTAATAAGGGAGATAACAAAGGCCTTAATTAAGTTGAAGGGCATAACGGCGTACAGGACATAGAGGGCGACATCCGTAATGTTTTTATTCGCCATAGCCATGACAGCCAATAGATTTTCCAAATTGCCTTCGAAGTATAGCTTGGTATAGAAGGGAATCAGAACATAATAATTTGCCAGTGCAGAGAATATAACCAATAATAAGGTGCCAAGGGCCATCCCTATGACGGCGTTTTTTCGGGTCTTATTCCTTATATACACGATTGCGGCAGGTACGGCAAAGCTGATTCCGACTATAAAGTTGGCCAGATTACCTACCCCGCCGGTTCCGTCATTTTTAAATATAATGTGGAACACATTCTTAATAAACTCGATTATTACAGCCGCCATGGGCCCTAAGGCAAATCCCCCGATTAACGCGGGCAGATCGCTTATATCCATCTTCAAAAACGCCGGGAATAAGGGCATGGGAAATTCCAATAACATCAATACAAAGGCTATAGCCGATAATAATCCGACCTTTACTATACCGTTTAATGAAAATACCTTCTTAGATAGCATCTGTTTCTTTATGGATTTCTGTTCAACCATCTTAATCCTCCTCTTGATTAAAATATAATCCTCAATGACATCCATTCCCGTGACGGGCTTATGCCCTACAGGGTTGGACTAATACAGTGTGGTCAAATGATTTTCCACAACAAAATCCCCCCGAAACCTCGGGGGGATTATTCAATGTCGCATGAAATAAACATGGTGACACCACCTTCTCTCATCCAGACTATGACTGTCGGCCCCAGAATTGCGCTGGGTCAATCCTCTATTGAAGGATTCGCGGGCTGTACCGCCGGTAGGGAATTTCACCCTG
>DASRNX010000202.1:0-7821 GCA_035647175.1 Clostridia bacterium
ATGATATGTTGATGGATTATGAAATAGATTTAGCTATCGTAGAGGGAGTGGTCAATGACACAAGTATCAATTCACTATTGTTGGGTACGGATTATCTGGTATTGGTAGTCTCCAATAATAATCCGATTTCAAAGAAAAACATGGTGACCTTAAACGATCTAAAGAAGGAAAAGATGATCCTGAGACTCCCGGGATCCGGAACAAGAAATCTTTTTATTGCCCACCTCGAGAGCATAAACATGTCCATCGACGAATTCAATATCATTTTGGAAGTCGACAATATCGCTACTATAAAGGATCTGGTCCGAAGGGATTTTGGGGCATCTATCCTGGCCCGAAGTGCATGTCTGGATGAACTCAATAAGGGTAAGATCACCGTACTTCCCATAGAAAACCTCAGTATGGTCAGGGAGACCAGCATACTATATCATAAGGATTTTAATCATACTGATATATTACAGAATATAACCAAGATATATAACGAAACGGCAAGGATATATAAATAGGGTATCCGTATCCTGTTTATGCCATAAAACGCTTCCTGTAGAAGGCTATTAATCTCGAATAGACGTAGTCATAGAGGTAGAAGATGACCAAAAAGATCCCGAATACGACGTATATGGGCAGCCTTGTGGTTATATCTATTTTAAGTATCCGAGAATAAAGGATGTATAAAATACCCTCGCCGGCTATGAAGTAGGTTCCCTTTAATACGATCTCTATAGGTATGATATTCACGGATTCTATATAGTATTTTATAATACCGTATATCCCGAAGAATACTAAGTATGGTATAATTCCTATCTTGTTAGGTATGATGAGCATGGACAGGATGGATGTGGCTATATAAAAGAGCCAGCCGCTCTTTATACCGGATTCCATTACTATAAAGGAAACAAATATGGAGGCCAATGAGTAGAAAAACAACCTGTTGGTGGGAAGATAAACGGCCAGATACAGACATATGACACAAAGGGCGGATAATATGCCTCCGAGGGCGACCATTTTACTTCTCTTTTTCAAGGGGTTTCCCTCCTAACAGCAGGCGATAAGGTCGCTGCCCATACATTCGCAGCAACAATCTGCGGCGTAAAGGCAGGTGCAGATCTTGCAAATATCATCAGCAGCGCTGGATGGGTTGTTGGTCCTGTAAACCTGGCCGGCTCTGGTATTCTGATTCATCAGATTCCTTAAGGTCTGCTGGTATTCCATATTTCCGGGATCCATCTGTACCGCCGTCTTAATGTTTTCGTAGCCTTGATGGTAGTTGCCTTTTTTCAGTTCCAAATGTCCCTTAAGAAAATACCACTCGGCAGATCTGGTGCCTATAGTATTTAATATTCTCTCGGCTTCATGGATATTACCGGAGAGTATATATTGCCTGACCTGAGCAAAGTAAGGGTTATAATCCCGGCCGGTGTCCCCGTCGCTTCCTCGGGTATAGCCCCCCTTATTCTTCATAAGTGAATCGTATGCCTCGTTGATCTCTTTTAGCTTTTCCTCCGCCAGGGACGAAAGCGGGTTACCCGCATATTGATCCGGATGGTACTTTCTTACTAAATCCTTGTACGCCCTTTTTATCTCGGCTTCCGAAGCTCCCGCTCGTATGCCCAGGACCTCATATGGATCTCTCATGGTTCCAACTCCTTGTTTAAAGTCTCATCGGTTTTCTTGTACATCCCGCCATATATTATATTATCCAGGATCTCTTTGTTGCTTTTAATCTCCAAGGATTCGTAGGCTATACAGGCCCTCTTGAGGGAATACTTTAAGATGAATTCCACATCCTCAATATATTGTTTCGAACTATCGGGATCTTTACCTACTTTTAGAAATTGTTCTATTATCGGGTTGTAGTTTCCGCTTTTAGTATCCGAGGCCATATCATCCAATGCATCTATGGTATAGAGCCATTTGCCGATATTATACCCGAAATCCTCTAAGGCCTCTAGGATTTTCGTGTCGTGGAATAGGCCACTGCCCGAAAAGGTTTTAGCCAGCAGGTTTGCAAAGGGCCGGGCAGCGGCATCTATGGATGCGCAATTATTGCCTTCCAGATTCGCCAGCTCAGAAAGATAGAATTTTGCATGGGCACCCAGAGCAGGCACCCTATTTCGGGCTCTTTTATATGGTGAGCGCAGTAATAAAATCAAAGGCAGATACTTATAGCTCCTATCGTCCCTGATGTCATCTTCAATCTTATGATAGGAAAAGATTACATTGGCAGCTGCTGCATATTCTAAAATTGGGTTATCCAATATAACCGGAATTTTCCTAAAGGGCTTGGTAATGCATTTAGCCGGCCCTACATCCCCACGGGAAGAATGGATTGAAGATAAAAACAAACCCAAAAAAGCACAATCATAGCTCAAGGCAAAACGCGGTATCTGCCCATAATGGATTGATATGGATTTACATAAGCCGCAATAATAGGCCTTGAACAGTTCGTATTCCTTTATTTTTAGTTCCGGCTTGTCCGGAAGTATATATCCAAACATATCTAAACCCTAAGTCTTCCCTCTTCTATAACATCACAAATAATTGTCAATGCGGCTATAATGCGACTCGCAGGTTCTGGTGAAACCGACGATTTATACCGCTGTCTATATGTTTTACGCCAAACATTCTACATTGGAACACAGGTGTCGTAAAACATTATCCTTAATTCGTATGTTACAAAAATACATTATTTTAACGTAAAATCGGATAATTTAGCCGATTTTACAATGAAAGGTCTTTTTCGTAACATATATAGCTACTTGATTCTGATATACATGATATCAGAAATATACACCCAATACAATAAAACAAGTAGAGATGAAGGAGCTTAACCGGTTGTGTAGGATTGTCCTATGGGCGTGTATTTTATATTTGAAGAATTCTATGGAAATCACATTGTGAAGAGGCTTAGAACCTGTTAATAAAGCGGAGGATAGGCCGAATCACTGTTTGAGCGTAGCGAGTTTGAGAAGGCCCCGGAGCAAATTTACAGGTTCTTAGCCTCGGAACTTAAGTGATTGGAATATTATTCTTCAAATTTATATTATGCACCCTTGTCCTATAAATGAAATTGACATTAATAGAATATGTGCTAAAATTATTATAAGGGGCCGGAAACATGCCCCCACTTCCAAAAGTGGCGGGTCCCGACCAGTTAAAACAGGTGTCGGGGATATATCCTCCGCCTTGCTGGAACCCATGTGCTATAATTGCTGATACAATTGCTTCCAAAGTTATATAGATAAACAATACGGGAACTAAACTTATCGACGTGATGAATTTTATAGTTGAAGCTGTTTGTCTATAAGAGCCGGCAGAAGCCGGTCAAAACGGCATAATTGGCATAGGGGTTTAATGCAAAAACAGTTTTGCGAGAGAATCAATATAGGCCTTAATTTAAGAATTTTTGTATATATACCATGAAGGTAGCGGTCCTTTGCAGAGGGGCTTATCTTATGGTTTTTTTATTTTAATCAAAAACTGGAGGGAAGTATATGAGAAGAAATTCTACGAAAAACATGGTCTTGGCCGGTCTGTTCATCGCTCTAGGTATTATACTGCCATTTTTCACGGGGAAAGTTGGTGAGTTGGGACGGGCGCTATTGCCTATGCATATTCCGGTATTGATAGCGGGCTTTGTCTGCGGGTGGCCCTATGGTTTGGTGGTAGGTTTGGTTACGCCCTTTCTCAGCAGCTTTACAACGGGAATGCCGGCTATACCCATGGCTACTACAATGACGTTTGAACTGGCCGCTTATGGCCTTATGACGGGACTATTGTATAAACTGTTCCCTAAAAAGGATATATACGTATATCCCGCCTTGCTCATATCCATGCTGGTGGGCAGGGTTGTACTGGCTGTAGCTAATATCATCATGATGGGTCTTAGCGGGGGCAGTTATACCATGCAAATGTTTATTGCAGGAGCTTTCTTAAACGCCATTCCCGGCATCATCATTCAGATAGTCATTATACCTATAATAATTATAGCTTTAAAAAGGGCGGGCGTTGTTCAAGATGGTCGATAAAGTCCGGGTGAAGGAAGGGGAAAATTGCAGAAATACAATACAGGTGCGATATCCGGGGCTCATGGATAGGATAGACTCGCTGATGGGATCCGGAAAACCCATAAACATTGCCATAGACGGCAATAGCGGGGCGGGAAAGAGTACCTTGGCTGAAGAGCTTGGGGGGATATATGACGCCAATATCTTCCATATGGACGATTTCTTTCTTACCCCAACGCTGAGGACGGAAGAGAGATTAAGAGAGGTCGGCGGCAATGTTGACTACCTTCGGTTTAGGGAGGAAATTATAGAGGGGCTCAAAACCGGGCAGGGATTCAAATACCGCCCATACAACTGTCAGACCATGGCCCTGGAAGGGGATGTAGCCGTTGTCCCCAGGCAGCTCAATATTATAGAGGGCGTGTATAGCATGCATCCTACCCTTACGGAAAGTTATGATCTTAAGATATTTCTTTCTGTAGATTCCGAGGAGCAAAGCCGGAGGATTTTGGAGAGGAACGGGGCCATGATGCACAAAAGATTTACAGACGAGTGGATTCCCATGGAGGATGAGTACTTTCATAAGATGGGGATTAGACAAGAGTGTGATTTAATCTTTGAGGTATAATTTAACCCGCTATGCCGGTATTGGATTTTCACCGGTATAGCGGGTTAATCTGTTTTGGTGAATTTATCTGTTTTAGTGGGTTCACTTATTGTCACGGGCTTATCCGTTGTGCCGCAGATTATTTCTCAACAATTCTTTTTACCTCGTCTATGGCCAGGCTGACATATTCGCTGTAGGCAAGCTCCTTTATACCCACCACTACATTATTGCATTTGTTAATGGGGATCAATATCTTATACGCGCCGCTCTGGCCGACAGCCAGTGCCATAGCGGGGGTCACTTCCCCGAGGAGCGCATTGGCTACCACGATGCCTAAGGGACCGATGATGATATCGGCATCGGCACAGTTAAATACGACAGGGTTTTCACCTGTGGCGCCAAAATCTGCACCTGCCCTTAACATGGCGGCAGTGGCTATGCTGTTGGTACCAATGGCTATGAGCTCATAGCCCGGCAGGGCTTCCTTGATCTGCTCGACAACCATCTTACCCATTCTTCCGCCCTGTCCGTCAATAATAACTATCTTCAAAATGTTACCCCCTACAAAAATCTGAAGAAATTATTTTCAAGAAAAATAATAGGTTCTATCTAGGACCTATAATAGCATGATTTCGGTAATGAAAGCAAGCAAAAACAAGGGGCATGTAGGGACCCCTTGTCTTGGACAATCATGGCTTACATTCTGGGCGGTATACAAATAGGCTGGCCTATGGTTAAGCGACTTGGATCCTGAAGCTGAGGGTTGGCAGCGATAAGCCTATCTAGGGGAATGCCGAATCTCAGACCTATCAAATAGAGGGAGTCCCCCTGTTGCACCCTGTAGATGGTGCCGCCGGGGCAGGGTATCGGGCCGGGGGTTCCGGGGGGCAAGCAGATAACCTGACCGATCATCAGCCTATTGGGGTCTACCCCAGGATTTGCGGCCATCAAAGCCTCTACCGTGGTATTGAACCTCATTGCAATGTTAAAGAATGTGTCCCCGGGCCTTATCTGGTAGGTGCCTCCGGGACAGGGGGGAGTAGGAGTAACGGGGATACAGATAACCTGGCCGATCATCAGCCTGTTGGGATCTACTCCGGGATTGGCTGCCATAAGCGCCTCAACAGTTGTATTAAATCGTCTTGCCAGATTAAAGAAGGTATCACCTGCTACTATCTGATAATGAAATCCCCCGGGGCATTGTCCCGGCTGGGGCGCCGTGGGAATACATATTACTCTGCCTACCTGAAGATTCATAGGATCCAGACCGGGATTTGCCATCATTATGGCGTCTACGGTGGTATTAAAGCGCCCGGCTAAAGTAAATAGCGTATCGCCTGCCCTGATGGTGTAGAGAGTACCGCCGGGGCATGGCGGAACATGGGCTCTATATTTTGGTTGCTTATTAGAATCATTGCTCACGCATCTTCATCCTTTCTAATATCGATATACTATATATTATTAAAAAGAAATTTCTTTGTTACAGTTATGGCACATTTCGGGTTCCCATAGATAAGATATATCAGGCTTAGGCTTAATTTAGTGGCAAGGGCGGGCGGACCGCCCCTTTATTATTTTTGGACGAGTTGGAAACAATAAGAGGTATTACGACTATACAGGGGTGAAAAGAAAGGTGTGGAGATTCTCCAAAAAGGGAGCAAGCGGAGGGAAACGGATACAGCAGGCAGGATCGGAGCAGGAAGACAACCGGGTCCAAGGGGAGGCCGGGAACAATAGCATCCCAAAAACCGAGCGGGAACGGAGGAAGGGGATACCGCAAAACAGGCCCAGTTTCGCCAGATGGATTTGTCCGTGGATAAGCCCTTATACGATATGACCATACAGATTCCAATAATTAAGGAATCCCCGTCTTTGGCGGCATCAGGCGGTGGCGGGAGCGCCGAAAGCGGCGGCCCGTCCAAAAGCTGGCAGGTAACCCAAACCGGAGACACCTTTCTCAGTATGGAAAGGGAGATGGAATCCAGGACCAGCTTAACCCTATTCTATGGGCATCTACAGGTATTGGTTATATCCGATAGCGTAGCCGAGGCAGGGCTTGACAAGATATCGGACTTTTTTCTGAGGCATAGGGAGATGCGGCCAAAGGTAGATGTGTATATTGCGGAGGATTCCGCAAAAAAAATATTAGATGTAAACCCAAAGGTCGAAGACCATGCTGCCACCCATCTAAAACAACTCCCCATCAACTCGGATAGAAACTCCAGGATAGTCTATAGATCGGATTTGGGGGAGACAATGAATTGTATTCGCTCAGGGAATGACTTTGTTTTGCCCAAGGTAGAGGCTACCAAAGAGGAGATAAAGGTAAAGGGGGGTGCGCTGTTTAAAAGGGCAAAGATGGTAGGTTGGGTGGATGAAATTGATATAGAATCCATAAATTTTATCAGAAATCTATATCGCAGGGGCGTGGTTGTAGGAAACAGACCCAGTGATGAACCGGGGATTATCACCTTGGAAGTGACAAAATCCAAGGCGAAGATAAAGCCTATGATTATTGGAAATGAATTGAATTTCGATATATCCTTCAAAATACAGGGGGAATATGGTGGACAGGTAGGATTTGCCACAGATAAACAGGCAGACAACATCTTTATAGAAAAGTGTGAGAAAGAATTCTCCAGGGTGATAGAGGAGCAATGCAAAAAGACCATAAAAAAAATGCAAAGGGAATATAACGTGGATGTCTTTCAATTCAATAAGATATTGCGTACCCAAAAGCCTGCTTATTGGGAAGAAATAAAGGAAAATTGGGATGAGATATTCCCAAATGCCAGGATTAATCTAAAGGTAGAAACCAGGATTAAGGTGACCGGGGCTATGAAATAGCCATTAGCAGAGATAAGGAAAGGCCGTAGGGCTGTAAGGAAAGATCACGGCCTTCCTATAATAAAACTGTTCTAGGGATCTTCTTCGCAATATACATCGTCATGCCGTGGGTCACATGGGCCAATATTAGGTTCACCACAGTGAATTATGCCTCCGTCAACATCCGTATCTATCAGGGTGATAGGATAAATGCTATCTCTTAAAAAGAGAATAAAAACCGCCTTTTTTCTTTTCCGAGCTGGCGTCGTCATAGATATCTTCTGTCATAGGTTCGGGGTTCTCCTTCTTAATATTGACTGTTTCCTGAGTCTCCTTTTTTTTTGGTGCGCTATTTGCTACATAGTGAGAACTGAATCGGAG
>DASRNX010000203.1:0-3455 GCA_035647175.1 Clostridia bacterium
TTTTGGACAGCGGCAAGGGAATATTGGGGGATAAGCTGTTGCCCGGCGGGATGCTGTATTTTAAGATAGACGATCCCCTGATTCGGTTGACCGGTGAGGCAGACGAGGAGGATATAGAAAGGGCCATCATGAAAAAGCTGAAGATGGACGGACTGGTCTTGGCTGATGTAAACCTTGTAAGGGAAATGGACCGGGATATCGACGGCGCATCCCATATAGTTCCGGCACGGATCAACAAAAACGGTAAGCTGGGGAAGTCTTCGGCGGCCAGCATGGATCAGTTTGACAGCCTATGCAGCTACAGCAGGGATCTGTTAATTCGTATGGGCCAAGAGATAATGGAAGGCAACGCCTACATAAACCCCTATAGATACAAGAAGATGACGGCCTGCAGGTATTGTCCCTATTCATCGGTTTGCCAGTTCGACCCCTCGTTTCAGGACAATCGTTATCGGCTCATAAAGGATATGAAAGAGGAAGAGGTCTGGAGCAATATGGGTGACGGGAGGGATGACAGTGGGCAGTAAAATAAGATGGACAAGGGAGCAGTCAGATGCCATAAGGGTAAAGGACAGCAACCTTTTAGTGGCGGCTGCGGCAGGGGCAGGCAAGACGGCGGTCCTGGTGGAGAGAATCATACAAAGGGTTACGGACCCAAAGGATCCGGCGGACATAGACCGGTTGTTGGTGGTTACATTTACCAACGCCGCTGCTACGGAGATGAAGGAAAGAATAGGGGATGCCCTCTCCGACGCTTTGGAGGATGATCCTGAATCGGAAGTTCTGCAGCGTCAGCTGGCCCTTTTGAACAGGTCCAGTATCACCACCATACACTCTTTCTGTCTGGAGGTTATAAAGAACAATTTTCATCAGTTGGATATTGACCCCAACTTTCGGATAGCAAATCAGACCGAGGGCCTGCTTTTAAAGCTGGAGGCCTTGGAGGA
Source organism: Clostridia bacterium (assembly GCA_035647175.1). Lineage (GTDB taxonomy): Bacteria > Bacillota > Clostridia > Caldicoprobacterales > UBA3941 > UBA3941. The sequence continues at coordinate 948 of DASRNX010000203.1, forward strand.
ACTATTCGAGGACAGGTATCTAAGGGATGATATGGACGGGGATTTTTTGGACCTGGTAGAGAGTTACAGCAGCAACCGGGACGATAAAAGGCTTCAGGATATGGTGCTGGGGCTCTATGACTTTGTTCAAAGCCATCCCTGGCCAAAGGAGTGGCTCCATAGGCATAGCCAGGATTTTAATATCCCCGATGGGACAGACCTTGGCGATACTCCATGGGGCAGGGAGCTCATTGAAAGCACAAGGGCAGAGGTTATGGGACTATCAGAATCCATGTCCCGGGCTATCGATATAATAAAAGGTGACCCCGGTCTGCAGCCATACCTTAAAAACTTTACAGAGGAGCATTCAGCCATAGAAGATGTTTTAAAGGGCTTTCATGATGGCTGGGAAGGCATCTACAACTGCATAAAAGAGGTGGATTTTAAAAGGCTGTCCAGATGCGGCAAGGATGCGGATAAGGATAAGCAGGAGCAGGTTAAGAAGATAAGAGACAACGCCAAGGCCGGAATTAAGAGGATACAAGACAGATTGTTTGGGATAGAGCCCGACCAGGTTATAAGGGATTTGAGGAGCCTTTATCCCAAGATGAAGTGCCTTACAGGCCTTGTTTTGGAATTGGGGGAGAGGTACCAAGCAAAGAAGAGGGACAGAGGGCTGGTTGACTTTAATGATTTAGAGCATATGTGCCTAGAGGTTTTACTTGAAGAAAACGAGGACGGGGACAGAATCCCTTCCGAAATTGCCCTTAAGCTTCGGGAAAGATTCCACGAGGTCTTAGTGGACGAATACCAGGACAGCAATCTGGTGCAAGAGGTGATCCTTACCACCGTATCCAGAAAGGATAGCCAAACCCCTAACATGTTTATGGTGGGGGACGTAAAGCAGAGCATCTATCGCTTTCGCCAGGCAAGGCCGGAGCTGTTTTTGGAAAAGTATGCCTCGTATTCGCTGGAGCAGGGGTCTAGGGATCGAAAGATCCAGCTCTTTAAAAACTTTAGGAGCAGAAAAACCATCATAGATGGGGTCAACTTCATATTCCGGCAGATAATGTCCCAAGACGTAGGGGAACTGGATTATGACGATGAGGAGGCGTTAAATCCCGGAGCCGTCTTTAGGGAAGGTGAACACGGGGAACCGGCGGAAGGCGAGCCCATAGAATTTCATATAGTCGATATGAAGGGCGATACCCCTATTGAAGGCGGCGAATACTACCAAGCCATGGAATATGACTATGGGGAAGATGGTGGTGATTATGGGGATGGGTACTATGGTGACGATGAAGAAGACGGTGAAGGGTTATCAGCAGGAGAACCCCTAGATATTATCCAAACGGAGGCCAGGATAATTGCCCGAAGGATATTGGAGATGGTTTCGCCAAAAGGAGAGGGCGCACCCGTAAGGGTCTTTGACAAGGCCAAGGGTGACTACCGAAATGCAGAATTCAGGGACATAGTAATACTCCTTAGAACTACTGCCAATTGGGCCGATACCTTTCAGGAGGAATTATCCATACAGGGGATACCTGTATACTCCGACAGCGGAACGGGATATTTTAAGACCATTGAGGTACAGACCATGCTGTCGCTGCTTCAGATAATCGACAACCCCATGCAGGACATCCCGTTATTGGCGGTTTTAAGATCCCCCATTGAAACATGGAGCCCGGAAGAGCTTATCGACATCAGGCTCACGGACCGGGAATCCACCTTTTACGAGGCCCTTGTGAAGAAATCCCGGGAAGGGGATAGTAGGCTGGCCCAAAAGGCCCGGACCTTTATTGAAAAATTAAACGGTTGGAGGGATATATCCCAATACCTGTCCACCGACGAGCTTATCTGGCATCTGTACGGCGAGACGGGATACTACAGCTGCGTCGGAGCGCTTCCGGGGGGAGTGCAAAGGCAGGCGAACCTTCGGATTCTGTTTGAAAGGGCCCGGCAATATGAAGAGACCAGCTACAAGGGGCTGTTTAACTTTGTTCATTTTATTGACAGGCTTAAAACCAGTCAGGGGGACATGGGCAGCGCCAAGATCCTGGGGGAAAACGAAAATGTGGTCAGGATAATGAGCATTCACAAGAGCAAGGGCCTGGAATTTCCCATAGTGTTTGTGGCCGGATGCGGTAAGCAGTTTAATCTAACCGACACCACCCGAAACATACTATTTCACCACGACTTGGGATTGGGGCCGGATTATGTAGACTACGATAGGAGGATCATCTATTCCACCCTGGCCAAGGAAAGCCTCAAATACAGGATTACACTAGAGACCTTGTCGGAGGAGATGCGGATATTATATGTCGCTCTTACCAGGGCAAGGGAAAGGCTCATCATAACCGGCGCGGTTAAGGATCTTAAAAGAGAGATTAGCAAATGGGCAGATGCCTTGTCTATTGAGGACCTTAAACTTCCCGGATACGAAACCATGAGGGCAAGGCGGTTTTTAGACTGGATAGGGCCTGCAATCATCAGACATGGTGATGGAGCACCTTTAAGGCAAATTCTTGA
>DASRNX010000204.1:0-11338 GCA_035647175.1 Clostridia bacterium
GATATAAATAAATTGATTAAAAATAATGGGTTCAAATATCACATCATAACCTACGGGTGTCAGATGAACGTCCATGATTCTGAAAAATTGGCCGGTATGCTGAATTCCATGGGATATACTGAAACTTCTGGGCAGGAGGAGGCAGATCTTATTCTATTTAATACCTGCTGCGTGAGAGAAAATGCCGAGAACAGGGTCTACGGTAATGTTGGTTCCTTGTACCCCTATAAGCAACAGAACCCTAACCTAATAATTGGGATATGTGGGTGTATGATGCAACAGAGTGAGGTAGCCGCAGATATAACCCGAAAGTTTCCATTCGTGGATTTAATCTTCGGTACCCATAACTTACATCGTTTTCCCGAGCTATTGTTTAACGCAATTAGTTCTAAAGAAACTATTATTGAGATACTAGATGAAGAAGGACGGATAGTAGAGGATGTACCCATTAGGAGGAATACCGGGGTCTCGGCATGGACTACTATAATGTATGGCTGTAATAATTTCTGCAGTTATTGTATTGTTCCCTATGTCCGAGGCAGAGAACGAAGCAGGCAATCTTCTGATATATTGGACGAGATTAGCCGATTGGGTCAAGAAGGATATAAGGAAGTTACCCTTCTGGGTCAAAACGTTAATTCATACGGAAAGGATCTAGATAACCCATACCATTTTCCAAACTTATTAATGGATATAGATAAGGTTCAAGGTATAGAACGGATTAGGTTTATGACATCTCATCCAAAGGATTTGTCAGGGGATCTCATTCGCGCCATGGCGGAGTCCAACAAGGTATGCGAACATTTACATCTGCCCATACAATCCGGTAGCGATAGAATTCTCAGAGCTATGAATCGTCGCTATAATAGGGAGACGTATCTTGGACTAATTGAGCGGGTTCGCCAGCAGCTTCCCCACATATCCATCACTACGGATATAATTGTCGGGTTCCCCGGTGAAACCGATGAAGATTTTGCTGATACCCTGGATATAATGGAGAGGGTCAGGTATGATTCTGCGTATACATTTATATATTCGCCAAGAACCGGAACTCCAGCGTCAAAAATGCCGGGACAGATAGACAGTAGAATAAAAAAGGAACGCCTCCGAAGATTGATGGATGTCCAGGGTAGAATAAGTAGGGAAATTAATGATGCCACCCTTGGTAAAACATACGAGGTCTTAGTGGAGGGATTGAGTAAAAATAGGAATGACATGTATACCGGCAGAACCCGGGAAAACAAATTGGTAAACTTCGCCGCCCCGGAGGATGTAGTGGGCAAGATCGTAAAAGTAAGAATTACCCAACCCAAGACTTGGACCCTGGAGGGAATAATGGTATAATAGGCTACGAACAGTTCACTTATGGGAGGGTTTTTATGTCCAAGTTAACCCCGATGATGCAACAGTATATGAAAATCAAAGAGCAAAACAAGGATGCTCTTCTTTTTTTTAGATTAGGTGATTTCTATGAAATGTTTTTCCACGATGCAGAGGTAGCGTCAAGGGAATTGGATATCGCCCTGACTGCAAGGGATTGCGGTCTGCCTGAGAGGGCCCCTATGTGTGGGGTTCCCTACCATGCCGCAGAGGGTTATATAGCCAGGCTAATTGAAAGGGGATACAAAGTAGCCATTTGCGAGCAATTGGAGGATCCGGCTGAGGCTAAGGGCATCGTTAAGCGAGACGTAGTTCGCATTATTACTCCAGGGACCCTATTAGAAGCATCTATGCTGGATGAAAGAAATAATAATTACATCCTGTCAATCTACAGGGGGAAAAGTGGTTTCGGGCTGTCTTGGGCGGATATTTCTACCGGCGAATTTTATCTAACCCAGATGCCCCATCAAAAGGAGTTAGGCAATATGATCGATTTGATATCGGGTATAGTGCCCAGTGAAGTGATCGTTCAAGAGGGTCTAGAGTCAGACGCGCTGCCCCTGGAGATCATCCAAACCCGATATCCCTTCATTGTAACGCCCCTGAGCCAATGGGCATTTGAATATAACACGGCTTACCAGAAACTCATTGTTCATTTTGATGTCCATTCCCTAAATGGGTTTGGATGTGAGCATATGCCAAAGGGGATCAGCGCTGCCGGTGCATTACTGGAATATTTAAGCCAAACCCAGAAAAACGCCTTGAAGCAAATCACTTCCCTAAGACCCCATCATACGGGTTCTGCGATGGTTTTAGATTCGGCTACCCGAATTAATCTGGAGCTTACGGAGACGATACGATCTAAGACTAAAAAGGGATCCCTGCTTTGGTTGTTGGACAAGACCATTACCGCCATGGGCGGAAGGCTGATAAGACAATGGATTCAGCAACCCCTTACCGATTCCCATCTAATTAATCAAAGGTTGGATGCCGTTGGAGAACTATGTGCCGATCCTGTGTCTATGGAAGATCTCAGGCATCATCTTAGGATGATCTACGATCTGGAAAGGCTTATGGGTAGGGTATCCTATGGCAGCGCTAATGCTAGGGACCTAATATCATTGAAGCAATCTGTAGCTGTACTCCCGATGATAGAAGATATAGTTAAGGGGTTTCAATCTGATATATTTAAGGGCTTTCATGAAGGCTTTGATCTCCTTCAGGATATCCATATTCTTATAGAAGATTCCATAGATAATAATCCCCCCATAACCATCAGGGAGGGATCCCTTATTAAGGATGGATACAATGGGCAACTGGACCTATATCGTGAGGCCATGACTAAAGGCAAAGATTGGCTGGCCGACCTAGAAAAGGACGAGAGAAAGCGTACGGGGATAAATACTCTGAGGGTCGGTTTTAATAAGGTTTTTGGGTACTACCTGGAGGTTACCAAATCATATTTTGATCTGGTCCCTGACAACTATATTAGGAAGCAAACCTTAGTTAATTCTGAAAGGTATATAACCCCCGAATTGAAAGAAGTGGAGGATTCCATTCTAGGGGCGGAGGAAAAGAGTGTTATTCTTGAGCATAAACTCTTTGTGGATATACGGGAAAAAATTGCAGCTCAAGTAAAAAGGGTACAAGAGACTGCTCGGATTATATCAATCCTGGACGGCTTATGGTCCTTGGCCCGGGTAAGCCTTGAAAATCGGTACATTAGGCCTCAAGTTGATGATGGGGATGTTATAGATATCCAAGACGGAAGGCATCCTGTAGTAGAAAAAACCCTGCCTAATGCTCTGTTTGTGCCTAACCATACCTATCTCGACAGCTCTGAAAATCAAATTGCCATTATAACAGGTCCCAATATGGCCGGTAAGAGCACATATATGAGACAGGTCGCAGTCATTGTACTCATGGCCCAAATTGGGAGTTTTGTACCTGCCAGCAAATCTCGCATTGGGGTGGTGGACAGAATTTTTACAAGGGTAGGGGCCTCAGACGATCTCTCTGCAGGTCAGAGCACGTTCATGGTCGAAATGAATGAGATGGCAAATATATTACATAATGCTACCCCTAAAAGCTTGTTGATACTTGATGAGATCGGAAGGGGCACCAGTACCTACGACGGTCTCAGCATTGCTTGGGCAATAGTTGAATATATATGCAATCACAAGAGATTGGGGTCGAAGACTCTCTTTGCCACCCATTATCATGAGCTTACAGAGCTTGAAGGTAAGCTCCGGGGGGTTAAGAACTTTTGTATTACAGTAAAGGAACAAGGTAATGATATAATATTTTTAAGAAAGGTTGTACGGGGGGGAGCTGAAAAGAGCCTGGGTATTCAAGTAGCTAGATTGGCGGGCCTCCCACTGCCAGTTATTAACCGGGCCTCTAAGATATTGAACAGATTAGAAAAATTAGATGTCAACAGAGCTGAAGATAAGAGCCCCTTAAAGGAAGATACCCCCCAACTGTCCTTCTTTGATCAGAGACCCTCCGAAATCGAGGAGGAGGTAAGGGGTATTGATATTCTCAATATAACCCCGATTGAGGCGTTGAATATACTGAATAAATTAGTGGAAATGACTAGGGGAAGCGAGGATGTGTAGAATGGATCGGATTCTTATTTTAGATGATATGACAATAAACCAAATTGCAGCCGGGGAGGTTATTGAGCGGCCGGCCTCCATAATAAAGGAATTGGTGGAAAACTCCATTGACGCTGAGGCTTCTGCCGTAACCATAGAGATTCGTGATGGGGGTACGTCCTTTATTAGAATTACCGATAATGGTCGGGGCATGAACCCAACGGATGCTAGGGTGTCCTTTCAAAGGCATGCAACGAGTAAGATTGGGTCCTCCACTGACCTATATAACGTTATCACTTTGGGTTTTAGGGGTGAGGCTCTGGCAAGTATTGCGGCAGTAACCCAAACGGAGATGATAACACGGGAGCAGCATAGTATATCAGGAACGCAGATAATAAATCACGGTGGGCGTATTATAGCAGAAAAAGAAATAGGGTGCCCGGAAGGTACGACCATAATTGTACAGAATCTATTTTATAATACTCCGGCCAGATTTAAGTTTCTTAAGAGCCCCAGAACGGAAACGGCATATATTAGCGATATAGTAAATAGATTCATCCTCGCACGGCCGGATATATCCTTTAAGTATATAAATAATGGGAAAATGATCTATTATTCACCCGGCGATAACGATCTTAAGCATGCTGCTTTGAGTGTCTATGGCAGGGATGCGGTTGCTCAAGTACTTACGGTAGAGCCCATAGACACCGAAATAGGCATAAAATTATGGGGCCTTCTGGGGGAACCGCCTCTTGCCAGAAAAACGCGCAGCCATCAATCCTTCTTTGTCAATAAACGCTATGTTAAAAGCAAACTGTTGGAAGAGGGCGTAGAGGCCGCTTATAAGCCCTATCTTACCATAAACCAATTTCCGTGGATTGTTCTTCATGTTGAAATTGATCCCGCTAGAATTGATGTGAACGTTCATCCCGCAAAGACCGAAATTCGGTTTAGGGATGAGGAAAAGGTGGATAACATAATACAACGGCATATTGGAGCTATACTTGAGGAGAATCCATATATACCTATAATAAAAGAAGGCTCGTTTATATCCTTTGATACGACCGATGAAAGCACAGACAAAAGCCAACAGTTAGAGGTATTCCCAGATGTCTCGCTGCCTTGGGGTGGGGATAAAGCCGATAAAGATGAACACACTACAAATGTTCCCCCATCTAAACTGTTAGAGACCGGGAACGAAGATTACGATATCGATTGGGATATAGAAAAGGATAATGTATTTGCTAATGCATCTATGCCTTTTAAAGTGGTAGGCAAAATTTTTGCCACCTATATACTCGTGGAGGGCAGCAGACAATGCTTCTTAATCGATCAGCATGCGGCGCATGAGCGCTTAGTTTTTGAAAGGTATAAGGAAATGCTAGCAAAGCAGGACGTGGCTACCCAACAATTGCTTCCCCCCGCAGTTATCGAAGTAACCCATTCCGAATATATAATAATCAATGAGTCCATGGATATTCTTCATTCCTTGGGTTTTGAAATAGAGGATTTTGGTGGCAGATCCTTTGCTATTCGCGGTGTACCCGTTATTTTGGGCTCCAGCAATCTTAGAGAATTGTTTGGGGAATTGCTCTATGGCATAAAGGAACTCGGACAGGGAGCCAACTATGAGCTGAGAATAGAGGATGTTATTCGAATGTCCTGTAAGAAGGCGGTAAAAGCCGGGGATTCGCTTTCCAATATAGAGATTTTAGCCCTATTGAAGGATTTAATGGAGAAAAAAATGCCCATGACCTGCCCGCACGGAAGGCCTATAATGATTTCACTAACACAGATGGAATTAGAAAAAATGTTCAGGCGGATACAATAGATCAATCATTAGAAAAGAGGTTTTTATGGGTAAAATACCATTAGTTATAATATTAGGACCCACTGCAGTAGGTAAGACCGGGATCTCCATTGAAATAGCGGAAAAACTCGATGGGGAGATTATATCTGCCGATTCGATGCAGGTCTACAGATACATGGATATTGGCACGGCTAAACCCTCGGAGGAAGAAAGGCGGGGCATTCCCCACTATTTGGTAGACGTGGTTTATCCACACGAAGAATTCAACGTTTCCTTGTATAAGCAGCTGGCTGATGAAAGGATCAAGAAAATTCATAGCGATGGAAAACTTCCCTTGGTTGCCGGCGGGACGGGACTATATATAAACTCCCTTCTCTATTCCATGGACTTTACTGAAGTAAAAGGAAATAGTGAATATCGTAACCACCTAACGAAACTAATGGAAGCGAAGGGTAAGGACTGGTTGCATAACGAGCTGCTTTTAGCAGACCCCGAATCTGCTAATCGCCTCCATCCCAATGATACGCGTCGTATAATCAGAGCCTTGGAAGTTCATCATATTACCGGCCGACCAATATCTAGTCACAATAGGCCCGATTGTTTAACTACATGCGAATATTCCGCTACTCTGATAGGTCTGACGATGGAACGTAACATGCTATATGAACGTATTGATAGCCGCGTTGAAGAAATGCTTCTAAATGGTCTATTGGACGAAGTGAGACAGCTTATAGAAATGGGATATGGGATCCACCTCAATTCAATGCAGGGGCTAGGTTACAAGGAAATAGCACAGTATCTGATTGGAAGACGTACTTTAGCAGAGTCTATCCATATTTTAAAGCGCGATACCCGTAGATTCGCCAAGCGGCAGTTTACCTGGTTTAGACGATTGCCCAATGTAAATTGGGTGGATGTAGGAAGGTTTTCCAGTAGAAACGAACTAAAAGGGCATTTAGTCGCTCTCATTGAAAAAGATCTCACAAATAAGGGCGTGTAAGAAAATCCACTTTTATTACCATGGTAATTGGTATATAATAGAATTGTACGCAAATAATAAGATTAGAAGGGTGGTACTAAAATGACTAATAAAGGAGTAATTGTTTTTCAAGATATATTTTTAAATTTGGTGCGAAAGGATCATATACCGGTAACTATTCATCTGGTTAATGGGTTTCAGATCCGCGGTTTTATTAAGGGATTTGATAACTATGTAATAATAGTGGAGAGCGAGGGAAAACAAATGATGCTGTATAAGCAGGCTATTTCCACAATAACCCCCTCCAGACCAGTCCCATTAACCGGTGAAAACAATGAAGGAAATCAGTAGTATTTCTACATATAAATCTTATAGTATTGTACAGAAGGGACCATAGGGTTCCTTTTGGTTATAACATCGGAAGCAATTGCATTGGCAATTGCAACACACAGGTTTCAACGAGGCGGAGGATTTGTACCCACCGACTGTTTTACTAATCGGAACTTGCCGCTTATAGAAGCGAGAGACATCTTGCCGACTCGTTATATGCACTATAAAAACTATTTGTTCTAGAGATCTTATATGGAAAAGCAACTATAATGAACTCGCTATAATGATTGGGGTTTCACGAAAACATATTGTTTTAATAGATATTTTATGACGAATACAGTAAGGAGAGCATGGTGGGAACTAATAACTTATTCTATACAAGATTGAAGCGGGAATTTGGTATTAACATGAAATCAGAAGGTATCATACAGAGATCGCAAAAGGCCGTAACGCCTAGATTCGAAGGCGTTGATGAGCTGGCAGAATATAATCAGCTTAGGGTCCTTAAGGGCATGCAAGAGTGTAGGATCAGCGACACACACTTTGCCCCCACGACAGGTTACGGCTACGGCGATGAAGGTCGTACCCGTTTGGAAGAATTATATGCGTTGGTGTTTGGTAGCCAGGATGCGTTGGTCAGACCCCAATGGGGTTCGGGCACCCATGTAATAAGCGATGCCTTGTATGCTGTTCTGCGGCCCGGAGATGTCTTAGTGTCTATCACCGGAAAACCCTATGATACCTTAGAAAAAACCATAGGTCTGGACCAAGATGAGCCACCCCAGGGTTCCTTAATGGATTGGGGTATTTCATATAATCAGATAGAGTTGGATGCCACAGGGGAAATAGACACTCCAAAGGTACTAAATATGCTGGACAATTACGATAGCATCAAGGCCATTTTAATACAGAGGTCCAGGGGATACCAGTGGCGATCTTCCATATCTGTTTACGATATGGAACAAGCCATAAGTAAAATAAAAGAAAAGTCTCCAAACGTTTTTATTATAGTGGATAATTGCTATGGGGAATTTACTCAGGGTATAGAACCAAGTCATATTGGCGCTGATTTGACTGTGGGTTCATTGATTAAAAATCCTGGTGGCGGACTTACACCCACAGGTGCTTATGCGGTGGGAACAAAAGAGGCTATTGAACTACTATCCTATCGTTTAACTTCGCCTGCAATTGGCCGGGAGGTGGGCTCTTATGCTGCATCTTATCTTCCTTTTTTCCAGGGTCTTTTTATGGCTCCTCATGTAGTAGGTCAAGCATTAAAAGGAGCAATTTTAGCTTCACACCTTTTCAAAGCCTTGGGATATGAGGTGTTACCCCATTGGGAGGACGAAAGGGGAGACATAATCCAGTGCATCAAATTTGGCTCAGACGAGGAGTTAATAGCCTTTTGCCAAGCCATTCAACAGGCTTCTCCAGTTGATGGGCATGTTACCCCCGTACCCTGGGAAATGCCGGGATATACACATGAAGTCATTATGGCGGCAGGAACCTTTATTCAAGGGGCGTCTATTGAATTAAGCGCTGATGCGCCTATTACACCACCTTATATTGCTTATCTGCAAGGCGGTCTCACCTATGCACATGTAAAGCTGGCGTTATCATCCGTTATATCCAGGCTTTATGAAGGGGGATTTGTATCCATAAAGGATTAAATTTTGTATTGAAAATCCTTCCCAGAGCTCATTGCCCTTTGGAAAGGATTCTATATAGTTGTTGTATTATAACGAGTATGCAAGATGTCTCCCGCTTCTATAAGCGGCGAGTTCCCATTAGTAAACAGGCGGTGAGTATAAATCTCCCGCCTCGTTGAAACGTGTGTGTTGCAATTGCCAATGCAATTGCTTCCGATGTTTTAATTGTCACATGAACTGAATCGACAAGGTAGCGCTATATATAAGATTTGATTATTAGATTACGGGAATAGACGAATCACGCCAATAACCTTCCCTAGAACAAGAATATCCTTTACTATTATCGGTTCCATAGCGGTATTTTCAGGCTGTAATCTAATATAATCATTTTCTTTATAGAAGGTCTTGACTGTAGCCTCGTCTTCTATCAAGGCAACCACAGCATCTCCGTTTTCCGCATAGTTTTGTTGTCTAACAATGACATAATCTCCATCCATAATCCCGGCCTCTATCATACTTTCACCTACTACAGTTAGCATAAAAACATCTCCGTTGTGCAGATACTCCGCCGGCAGGGGAAAGGTATCTTCGATATTTTCCACCGCCAGAATAGGTTGACCGGCTGTAACTTTCCCCACGATAGGGACATTAATCAATTCTTTTTTTGAAAGGTGAGTCGTTTCATCAAGAATTTCTATAGCCCGGGGTTTAGTAGGATCTTTTCGTATCAAGCCTGCCTTTTCCAATTTTTCTAAATGGCCATGCACAGTGGAGGTGGATTTAATGCCCACTCCCTGACATATTTCGCGGACGGAGGGGGGATACCCCTTTTCTGTGACCATCTGCTTTATAAAATTCAGGACCATCTCCTGATTGTCATTTATATAATTAGACATTCATCTGCACCTCTCTTTATAGGTTACAGACATTATAACATAGACAAGACATCATTTCAAACAGATGTTCGCACCGTCGGTTATATCTTTACAATTTTATACGTTTTGACATTTGATAGGGCAGGAAGGTGCAGCGAATATCCGTCATAATAGACAAATATCATAAATTGGACATAGGTTTAGCAAATAATCCCTTGACACAGAACACATGTTCATCTATAATATACTCATAAACTGAACGTATGTTCTAAGGGGGAAAATCATGAGCCCACTACATAGGAATCAAAAAAAGAAAATCAAGGTGACCAATAAAGCCCGATTAAGTATATTTATATCCATTCTCCTGGTTGTTCTATATCCTGCAATGATGTTCGCTATTGACAAGCCCCATAATAAAATAGCTCCGTCCTTTATCAATGTTTATATCGAACCCGGGGATACCTTGTGGGATATAGCAAAGGCTAATTTGCCGCCTAAAACCGATATCAGGGATTTTATCCACGAAATTAAATCGATTAATGAATTGGATTCGGCTCTTATTGTGGAAGGGGATTCGCTATTGGTACCTTTTAATCCATAAAAATAGGGGGATTAATCCCCCCTTAACTTAACTACCCTGGCAGCGATCCTTCTTTGCTCATCACCGATGGCAGCATAATGCTTTCTTGTGGTATTTACATCCCTATGTCCTAAAACATCCGCCACCAGATAGATATCACCGGTCTCTTGGTATAGGGTAGTACCATAGGTGCTCCGCAATTTATGTGGAGTAATCCTCTTTAAAGGAGCCACAATCTTGGCATACTTCTTTACTAAGTTTTGCAATGCTCTATGGCTGATTCGTCTTCTCTGTATAGAAAGGAATAAGGCGTCTTCGTGTCCCGGTAGGGTTTCAATTTTTTTTCTCTCCTCAATATAATCCAGTATTGCGGTCTTTACTTCATCCCCATAGTATAATATCACCTGATCTCCGCCTTTTCTAGTCACACTAAAGCCGTTATTTCTGAAATCGAAATCTAATATATTCAATCCAACACATTCGCTGATACGTATTCCTGTGCCTAAAAGAAGGGTTAGGATAGCCAAATCCCTGGATCCGGTATATTGATGGTATCTCTGCTGGGTGGGGGTTAGCTTCTTTCCGGATTCTACGATATCCAATAGCCTCGCAACTTCGTCAACATCCAACCTTATTATGGGCTTCTCATTAAGTTTGGGGAGATCTACCAGCTGTGCAACATTTCTTTGGATTTTCTCCTTTTTATAAAAATACGACAATAGGGAGCGGAGGGAGGCCAATTTCCTTGCTTTGCCCATTTCACCATTTTGTCGTTCCTGCTCCAAATTATTGGGATTACTATAGTATGTAGTGTATTCCAAATATTTTTCTATGTGTAGGATCTGTATCTCATCCAAGTGCTCCACTGATAGCTCCCGGGGGGAGAGGTCGGTAAAAGCATCGATTTCCGTGATCAAAAAATCAAAGAATATTCTAAGATCGTATGCATAATTAATCCTGGTAAGAATGGAAGTAGTATGTTCGATACCACGAAAATACTCACCGCAAAGGCTAGGTAAGTCTCTTATTAGGTTCCGAAGCCTTTTAGTATTATATTGGAGTTCTTTTTGATAGTAAGAGTCATGATTGGACACATAAACACTTCCTTTTTTGGTATATAGGCATTCCTGAATAGAAT
>DASRNX010000205.1:0-4263 GCA_035647175.1 Clostridia bacterium
GGAAAAGAGGTGATATAATGGCAGTTAAGATTAGACTTAAAAGGATTGGTGCAAAAAAAGCTCCCTACTATAGGGTTGTAGTTGCAGATTCCAGATCACCGCGTGACGGTCGCTTTATTGAGGAAATTGGGTATTATCACCCATTAGCCAACCCTTCGGTAGTTAAGATAGATGCTGAAAAGGCAAAACAATGGCTACAAAATGGTGCCCAGCCCACGGACACAGTCCGAGCACTTCTAAAGAAGAATGGTATCATTGAAGCCTAAATGCCAGAATGGTCCGCTTATAGAATTAACGACGGAAAAATAAACATACGGGGGTATTTTAAATGGGAGAATTAGTTAAGTTTATTGCCAAATCCCTAGTAGATAATCCAGATGAAGTTGATGTCAGGGAAGTCGAAGGGGAACAGACGGTTATCATAGAACTAAGGGTAGCCCCCGACGATATGGGCAAGGTAATTGGTAAGCAAGGACGAATAGCGAAGGCTATACGCACAGTGGTGAAAGCTGCGGCAACTAAGGAGAAGAAAAGGGTTGTTGTAGAGATTATTTAAGCATGGGAAGTATGAAAAATTGTTAAAGCATCTTACCGTTGGATATGTTTTAAGGCCTAGGGGAATCAAGGGGGAAGTCAAGGTTGAGCCCCTTACGGATAGCGTAGATGAGTTCCATAAATGGGACACCCTATACATTAAAGATGGGAACAAATACTATCCACTGAAGATTAATGCCAAAAGAAATACCGGAGATAATTTATTCTTGCACTTCGAAGGCTATGATGATATGAATATGGCAGAAAAACTCAGAGGAAAATACCTGTGGATACCCAGAGACGAGATGGAAGAATTACCTGAGGACACTTTTTATATCACCGATATCCTTGGGTGTACTGTTTACACACAGGAAGGTGCGGTGCTGGGTCAAGTTGATAGGATCATTCACACCGGCAGCAATGATGTCTATCTGCTCAAGGGTTCTGCGGGAGAGATCTTAATACCCGGTCTTAAAAAGGTAATATTAGATATAGACATTACAGCTAAAAAAATGGTAGTAGCAGCGCAGGAATTGGAGGGGTTATTGCCTGATGCGGATTGATATCCTTACCCTGTTTCCGGAAATGTTTGAGGGTATAATGGACACCAGCATTTTGGGGAGAGCCAGGGATAAAGGTATTCTAACGATAAATCCCGTAAATATAAGAGAGTTTGCCAAAAACAAACATAGACAGGCTGATGATTATCCCTATGGCGGAGGTCCGGGGATGGTTATGTCCCCACAACCTCTTTTTGATGCCCTATATCATGTACTGGAAGATTCACCGGATGCAAGGGTAGTATATTTTACGCCCCAAGGTAAAACTCTGAAACAGAAGATGGCAGAGGGATATGCGAAGCGTTCACACCTAATTCTGCTTTGCGGACATTATGAGGGTATAGACCAAAGGGTGGTAGACCGATTCGTAGATGACGAGATATCAATAGGGGATTATGTCCTCACTGGCGGGGAGTTGCCTGCCATGGTATTCATCGATTGTATAAGCCGGCTAATTCCCGGTGTATTGGGCAGTGCCTTATCAGCCCAGGATGAATCCTTTAGCGACGGACTGTTGGAATATCCCCACTACACTCGCCCACAGATTTACGAGGGGCTAGGCGTACCCGAAGTGCTCTTATCGGGTCATCATGCTAAGATAGACCGATGGAGAAGGGATGAAAGCCTTCGAAATACCCTGAATAAGAGACCGGATCTGTTAGAGAATGCCGATTTGACGCCCGAGGACATTGAGACAGTGAAAAGGTTAAAAGATGACGGGAAATGACGGACCAATTATTTATTGCCATGGAAATGGCGGTATGCTATAATTAATTTTATGATTATGGACGTTCCGTGTGATAGAGTAGATTAGGAACGTTTTGGATGGAAGGAGGTAGCTGTAGATATGGAAATAATTCGAACTATTGAAAAAGAGCAGATGAAAAAGGATCTCCCCAAGTTTAATATAGGAGATACCGTTAGAGTTTATGTAAAGGTTGTTGAGGGAACAAGGGAAAGATTACAAGCCTTTGAAGGCATAGTTATACAGAAGAGGCATGGCGGCCTGCGCGAAACATTTACCGTACGAAGATTATCCTACGGTGTAGGCGTTGAAAGGGTCTTCCCGGTACATTCTCCCAAGATTGACCGTATTGATGTAATTCGAAGGGGTAAGGTACGCAGGGCTAAGTTGTATTACCTAAGGGATAGAATAGGAAGAGCCGCGAGGGTTAAAGAAAGAAATCTGTGAGAATGTGGGACTGGGGGCAGTCCCATATTTTGTAACGAGTCGGTAAGATGTCTCCCGCTTCTATAAGCGGCGAGTTCCGATTAGTAAAACAGGCAGTGGGTATAAATCCCCCGCCTCGTTGAAACCTGTGTGTTGCAATTGCCAATGCAATTGCTTCCGATGTTTTAATGTCCTTATTTGATTTGGGAGAAGGCTGTATATGAAAGATGTAAAAAACGATATTAGGGAATGGGTCCAGGCTATATTGATCGCTGTTGTTGTATCAGCGGTGGTGCGCTTATTTTTCTTTGAGACCACATTGGTGTACGGAAATTCAATGGAATCCACCTTGAAAAACAAGGACAGGGTAATAATAAACAAGATTGTATACCATCTATACACACCGTCCAGGGGTGATATTGTGGTGTTTAAAAACCCCGATAACAATAAGGAGAACTATGTCAAGCGAATTATAGGTATTGCAGGTGATACTATCGAGATAGGGGACCAAGAGGTATATATAAACGATGAGCTTTTGGATGAACCCTATTTGACAGAGGTTACTAAAAGTGATTTTCCCAAATTGTTGGTTCCCCAAGACACCATATTCGTTATGGGTGATAACCGCAATCATAGTCAGGACAGTAGGTTTATAGGTCCGATACCAATGGAAAATATCATTGGAAAAGCCCAATTACGGATCTGGCCCATAGCCGATTTTACTTTCTTCAGGTGAGGGAAAGGAGTCTTTTTATTGAATGTTAACTGGTATCCCGGACATATGGTCAAAGCAAAAAGGCTTATATCCGAGGATTTAAGGCTAATAGATATAGTATTGGAAATAAGGGATGCACGGGTTCCCACAAGCAGCGCTAATCCGGATTTCGAAGACCTCTTTTTAAACAAATCCAGAATAGTCTTTCTCAACAAAAGTGACTTAGCTGATCCATCCCATACAGGGGATTGGATTAAATGGTTTAGTGAGAAAGGGATAAAGGCCGTTCCGGTCAATTCCCTTGACCCAAAAGATACCGGTAGGGCAAGGAAGGCCATTCTATCCGCTGCCGAGGCATTTCATAAGGAAATACTCGAGAAAAGGGGCATAAAAAAGACTATCAGGGGTATGGCGGTCGGGATACCAAACGTAGGAAAATCAGCTTTTATAAACGGCATCGCCGGCGGAAAGAAGGCTAAGACAGGGAACAAACCGGGGGTTACAAGAATTAAACAATGGATCAGAATTAATCCGTATCTGGAGCTGCTGGATACCCCGGGTCTGTTATGGCCGAGACTTGATCAAAGGATTACAGCCTTAAATTTAGCATATACCCGTACCATCAAGGAAGAAATTTTGGATATAGAGGAGATTGCCCATAATTTTCTTGAGACAGCCAAATTGAAATTTCCGAAAGCGTTGGTATCCAGATATGGAGAATTGGATATGGGCTTGAGGGGATATGAGATATTATCCGAGATATGTATACAAAAAGCCTGGATTCAAGCAGGGGGAATAGCAGACCTTATGAGGGGCGCAAGCCACGTGTTGGATGATTTTCAGCAGGGTAGGTTGGGGAGAATTACCCTGGAAATGCCAGCTGAGATATAGGGACACATGATGAATAATTTGAGTATCGACAGTCTGAGCATCCACAAGATTAAGGAGCTGGTCCGATCCGGTTCCTTGGAGGATTTAAGGGTTTTGCTGGAGTTAATTAAACTGGATGATAGGAAAGGCGTCAGATCCTTGAACCGAACGATCCTTAAGAGGTTCAAGGACGAAGAGGACAGGTTTCAAAGACGGAGCATGTTATTGAAAGAGGAACGAAGGTTATGGGCTATGGGATATAAGAACATTGGGGGCTTGGACGAGGCGGGAAGGGGACCGTTGGCCGGGCCGGTGGTAGCAGCCTGTGTAGTCTTTGATCCGGATACATATATAGACGGTGTAAATGATTCAAAGAAGCTTTCCCCCTCTAAAAGGGAAAAACTCTTCCAAAT
>DASRNX010000206.1:0-4040 GCA_035647175.1 Clostridia bacterium
ATTTATAGTAGTATTAATATAGATGGAGGAAGATAGATGTGAAAAACTTAAAGGGTACAAAAACCGCAGAAAATCTAATGAAGGCCTTTGCCGGGGAATCCCAGGCCCGCAATCGCTACTTTATGTATGCAAGCGTTGCAGGGAAAGAGGGATACAAGCAGATCGAAGAAATTTTCCTCGAAACAGCAGATAACGAAAGAATCCACGCCAATAGGTTCTTTAAGTTTCTGGTGGAAGGTTTTGGGGATGAACTTCCCACAACCGTAGAGATAAACGCCGATTATCCCGTTGCCCTGGGAAATACCCTGGAGAATTTAAAAGCGGCTGCAGCCGGCGAGCATGAAGAATGGTCGGATCTTTATCCGGCATTTGCCCAGGTGGCCAAGGAAGAGGGCTTTCCGGAGGTAGCCACAGCCTTTACCATGATTGCAAAGGCCGAAGTTAGCCATGAAGCCAGATTCAACAAACTAGCCGATAATGTAAAGGACGGAAAGGTCTTTAAAAAAGATGAGCCCACACAGTGGATTTGCAGAAAATGTGGATACATACATACGGGGGAAAAGGCTCCGGAAGTTTGTCCTACATGTCTCCATAAACAACCCCATTTCCAATTGTTTAAAGAAACATATTGATGCATTAGAAGGAAATACAAAAGGTCCCCTCTCACAGGGGGACCTTTTGTACTTTACTATTTTTTTCTGGGTATTCCCATCTCCTTAACGCCTTGAACCGTATTCTTTGTTCCCGAATACAGCCCCGACGCCGCCAATCCAAAGGATAGGCCTACAATGATGCCCCTGGGGACATCCCTGGGATATACATAGAATACCCCTATCAATATACCCAAAAGCGATGCTGTAAGGGCACTGAATTTATTGGGTAGGCCCAGACTTTTAAATAATTCCACAACGCCTATAATAAGGGGAATAATCGCTACTTGATAGATTTCCATATCCATTCACCCCATGTAATTATTAGTCCCAGCATATGTAATGGTGCTATTAGATATATATGAAGGTCTATTCCCCGTAATACCAAAACTTTGGTTTAAATCAGATGGGATGAATTGTTTATGGATGCAAATACGATATTACCCCGGGCGAAACGACGCCCGGGGTAATATATTCAATTGATCTAGAAATCGATTATTCAGTCCCTCAGTCCAGAGATACCCATTGCTTTGTCCTATGGGATTTTTGCGCCATGTCCATGACATATTGGATATAAGCACCATCCTCAATGGACGGAACGGAAGGTTTTAGGTTATACACATTATCTAAAAAGTTATACAGAGAGTGCACATGGGAGCGTATCCAACCTATAGGCGCTTTAGGTGCGACAAACTTTCCTCCCGGACTATTGTAGCGTTGGACGCATTCTATCTTTTTAAATCCCCTGTCACCGCCCAAATCCGTTTCAGGCAGAGTATTGTCATAGACCTCAAGCCAATTTGGATCCATCATATTAAACCTCATGGCTCCCTTATCCCCATGGATTTCAAACACCAGCTCATCATTGGTCCCAGTAGCTATCTTAGACGACTCTATGGTGCCGACGCTGCCGTCTTCCATCTTTGCTATTAGCAGGGATAGATCCTCGGCTTCTACTTCCACCGTCTCACCCGATGGATGTGGACGTTTGGGGTATAATACCCTATTATACGCAAAAACTTCCGTATATTTGCCTAAAAGGAAGTAGATAAGGTCCAGTATATGGGACCCTAAATCCGCCAAGACCCCGCCCCCTGCGGATTTTTCCAGTTTCCAGCCCATGGGCCTTTCGGGGTCCACGGATCCCGAATGCAGATAGGAAGCCCTAAAGGAAAGAACCTTTCCTAAAAAGCCCGCCTCTATAAGCCCCTTTGCCCGCATGGTTGCGGGAAAGAATCTATTCTGAAATGCCATCTGGGTAATTGCCTTGGAAGAGGCCAGCACGTTTAATATCTCCTCTGTCTCCTGGTAGGTTGCAGATAAGGGCTTATCACAATATACATGCTTGCCTGCCTTCAGCGCACCGATAACGTGCTCCTTGTGCAGGTTATTTGGCGTGCATATATTTATAATATCGATATTGTCGGCAGCAAATAGTTCGTTGGGGTCGTCTGTAGCAAATTCGAAGCCCAGATCCTCTTTAGCCCTTTGGGCTTTTTCCAAGGTCCGGTTACATATCCCCACCAACCGAATACGAAAAGGCAAATCCTCATAATAAAGGGGCATAGTCCTATAGGCATAGGTATGGGCCTTGCCCATGAAACCGTACCCAATTATACCTATCCCAATTTCCTTCAATTCCTATCTCCTCCTGTACTAGGGATAAACAACTCAAACTATAAAATTTATCACCATGAAATTGTACGGGCCCATTGCGATTATCAAGCCCATAAGTTTAGTTGACCTATTGCACCTATTGCTTATCCATATGTATTGGTTATTACCCAGAAAGCGCCATAGCGCTCTCTGGGTGATAATCATATTATATACTTACCCTTTTTCTTCGGTCTTGAATCCAATTCTGCCTTCTTTTCCTCGTATCCGGATCTGCCTAGCAGCGCATAGGTAGCATTTTTCCCTTCCTCTACTCCGGGTTGATCAAAGGCATCAATCCCAAGCAGCTCACCGGCAAAAGCTGTTTCTATCTCCAAAAAGTACAACAGCTGTCCTATGGTAAAGGGATTAACCTCCGGCAGGGTAATGGTCCTGTTAAGTCGTTTTGCCTTGAGCAATGCATACTCGGTAGCCGTTTGCTCGGCATGGATCAGCTCATTTAGAGTATGCCCTGTTAGAAAAAATACGGCGGGGTGATCCTTGTACCCGTTGGGTATCTTTACTTCGCCCTTATATTCCTTAACCCCCAAAAAGGTAATTACCTTGTCAAAGGGACCTTCGGTATATAGCTGTACCTGGGAATGCTGGTCTGTAACACCCAATGCCTTGACGGGTGTTTGTCCTACAAAGACCTCGTTACCCTCTAAGTCATACCTTTTACCCAGACTTTCTGCCCAGAGCTGTGAGTACCAATCAGCCATATACTTTAGAGAATCCACATAGGGCATCATAACCGAGATATTCTTGCCCGCCTTCATCGCCAGATACTGAAGAGTAGCCGCCATATAAGCGGGGTTTTTATAGGTGTCGGGTTGACTGGCAATCTCGTCCATGTATGTAGCCCCGGCTAACATCTCCTCGATATCGATACCGCATACCGCAGCCGCCAGCAGTCCCACAGGGGATAGCTCGGAAAACCTGCCGCCCACCCCTTCCGGAATGTAGTAGGTCTTAAATCCCGCATCTTTCGCTATCTGTATTAGGCTCCCGTTCTCACGGTCCGTGGTGGCTATTATATGTTCTCTATAATCGCTTCCTACCTTAGCCTTCAACATGCCCGTTACAATGAGAAATTGGGCCATAGTCTCCGATGTGCTGCCGGATTTCGTAATCACGTTAAATACGGTTTTCTCTACATCGATTATATCAAACAGCTCTTCCATGCGCTGGGGGTCGACATTGTCGATTATATATAGCCTGGGACGTCCCCCTCTTTGCTCTTTTGAAAGCTCGTTATAGTACATATGGTTTAAAGCCTGTTGCACTGCGATGGGACCCAGTGCGGAGCCCCCAATACCTAGGATTACGAAGTTATCGAACCTGTCCTTAATACCGGCGGCGGTTTCTAAAATATCCTGAACAATTTCCTCCTGATTATAGGGGAGTTCCCTCCATTTCATCTGGCCTGCTTCCCTTTTTTCAATCATGGCCAATGATGCCTTCTTAAGATCGGCTTCTAAGGCCTGGATCTCGTCCCACTCTATTCCCTCCTGGCCCACGAACTCGGACATCATATGATTATAATCAAAGGTTATCCTCATTTCCTCTTTCCAGTTTTTATCCTGAAACCTTTTCACTTCAATAAACCCCTTCCCAAAATTATACTGTGATTTTTCTGTATGAACTATATCTTTAACAAAATCTGCGTTTTGTAGAAAATACGTTTTTCTAAATCGCCAGATACAAAATCCATTCTATCATAACAATATAATATAT
>DASRNX010000207.1:0-17285 GCA_035647175.1 Clostridia bacterium
TCCTCCGCCTGCTCTATCAAAGCATCCCTGCCCATAAAATTCCCCTTTTTAAGCTTTACAAATCTCGTGAGTCCGGCTTCTATGGGGGTGATCTCCGATGTCAGCTCGTGCCCATAGAGGGGTAAAGCCGCCTCAAGCCGCAGGGTATCCCTGGCCCCAAGACCTGCAGGAATCAAGCCCTCACGACTGCCGGCATCCAACACCTTGTCCCAGAGCCCGGCCGCCTCATGGGAAGGGACATATATCTCAAAGCCGTCCTCGCCGGAATATCCTGTGCGAGAGACCAGAGCCTTGACCCCACCTATCTCTATATCCTGCATGAACCTAAAAAAACGTATATCACCTAAGGGTTGCGCTGTGAGCCTCTGCAATATATCCTGGCTCAATGGGCCTTGAATTGCCAGCAACCCATAATCCTCCGATACATCCTCAATTGAAAGAATATCGTTGCGGCAGTTATCCTTTAACCATTTAAAATCTGTCTCTGTGTTTGAAGCATTTATCACCAGAAGATACCTCTCCTCGCCCAGCTTATAGATGAGAAGGTCATCCGCTGTTCCTCCGTTTTCGTAGCACATCGGCGAGTATATTACCCTGCCCGCTGTCATATTGGAGATATCATTTGTAACCATTCTTTGTATGTATTCACCGGCACCATCACCCGTTACTAGGATCTCCCCCATATGGGAGACATCGAACAAGCCCGCGCGAGTCCTGACTCCATTATGTTCCTTTATGATACCGGAATATTGGACCGGTAATGCCCATCCGCCAAAATCGATGATTTTGCCCCCTAATGCTGTGTGGATCTCATAAAGCGGTGTTCTTTTCACATTTTCCCCTCTTCCCGATATTATTGTCTTAGCAGTTACAGGTATCACTCTATCAGCTTTTCATCGAAAATCCCTTAAATTAGGCCCTAATCCACTCTGACATCATTCATAAGACTTGTGCCCTCTTTGGACCCCTCTATCTCCAGGTACTCCGCGATACTGGCGCCGACATCCGCAAATGTATCCCTGGTACCGAGATTTATGCCCTGTTTTAGGGTTTTACCGTATAACAGAAGGGGAACATATTCCCTTGTATGATCCGTACCCGGAAAAGTAGGATCACAGCCATGATCTGCAGTAATTATAAGGATGTCGTCTTCCTTTAGGGCGCCAATAATTTCCGGAATCCTGGCGTCCAGCATGGATAAGGCTCGGGCATATCCTGTAACATCGTTTCTATGTCCATATAACATATCAAAATCTATGAGGTTTGTAAATATAATACCCGAGAAGTCCTCCTTAATATAGTCAATGGTCTTGTCTATCCCATCCATATTATCATGGGTGTGTACGGAATGAGTTATCCCCCGTCCATTGAATATATCGATAATCTTTCCCACGGTCTTGACCTTGAGCCCATCCTTTTTGGCGTTGTCCAATACCGTATCATGTATTGGATCCAAAGAAAAGTCCCGTCTCCTGTCGGTGCGCTTAAATCGGCCCAGCTCGCCCTCAAAGGGCCTCGCGATAACCCTGCCTACAGCGTGTCCGTGGGTCAATATTTGCCTGGCTATGGTACAGATCTCGTAGAGCCTCTCTACGGAAATTATCTTCTCATGGGCGGCTATTTGAAATACGCTGTCCGCAGATGTATAGACTATCGGATACCCCGTCTCAAGATGCTCTGCCCCTAATTTTTCGATGATTTGGGTCCCGGATGCGGGAATATTGCCTAGTATGGGGGAACCAATGGCCCTTTCAAAATCCCTGATTACTCCTTCGGGAAAGCCATTGGGATATGTAGGAAACGGCTCTTGCAATATGATACCCATCAGCTCCCAATGTCCTGTAGTGGTATCCTTCCCCGCCGACTTTTCTCCCATCCGTCCAAAACAGCCCACGGGGTCTTTATAAGCTTCAAGCCCGACCATACCGTCGATATTGCCAAGCCCCAGCTTTTCTAAATTCGGGAGTCTGAAATTTTTAATTTGCATAGCTATATTCCCTAGGGTGTTGCTTCCCTCATCACCGTATTTTTCTGCATCGGGCAATGCACCCATACCTACGCTATCCATTACAATAACTATGGCCCTTTTCATAATCCGCTCCTTACAAGAATTATATCTTAACAATTATATTTGCCTGTTTCCACTATTTTATCATATCTATAAACCGATTATATGTCCATAACCCATAAAATTCAATAAAGTGTCCGTTTAAATTTTGAAATAGAGATTTTCAGGATTAGTGATTAGGGGAATCTGATGCCAGAGGCGTAAGTTAAGGGGGGTGTGCTACTAAAAAATGGGCTTATTATGATTTTTAGGGGCGCACACAACCGTCCACCCCTACAGCCGAGGATACTATGATGGGATCCGCCCTATTCATTGGGTCATGGTGAACTCTAGGGAAAAATGTGCCAAAAGTTATGCGGTTTTGAGCGGTGAATCCATGGGGCGGTCAGGCCACCCCATATCCTTTTTAACTTCGCTAAACATGAGCGTCTTTAATCCGTCCTTAATGAATTGATTTTTCATATAGAGATCCCAAACGAGGCCGCTTAAGTGGTTCTCTATCATCAAAAGGGTTATGCCCTTGTTGATTCCGATATATTCCTTAGAAAACCAGGGTTCCGCCTGGTCCAGATTATAGGAATCGTAGAACCCATACTTGCCCCAAAGGCTTGGGTAACATTCATACGCATGTAAAAGAGCATCCATGGATTCTTGCGGGGTAAAGGGCACCGATCCTGCCGGCCCGCATATGGGTACGGTTCCATCGTTATTGTTTACCTCGTCCACAATCCCGGACGGCAAGGTTCCATACCTCCCGCTATACCCGCCGGGACCGGCACATGCGGTAAGACCCCAGGCTTTGGAATTGTACGTCCTGAATCCTTCCGGGTTGTCTATACAATATTGTCTGTTGGCCAGGGTAGCCTTGACGGAGTTGTTAAACCAGTTGACGCCGTCCCTGTCCACGTAGCCCGCTGAATCAAACCAGGCGTGGGAAAACTGGTGTATAAATAGCGAATTATACCACCCCCGGATATAGATTTCACCTTTGTATTCGCCGGTTAGCTTTCCCATTCTATAATACAATTCGGGACCCAACTTTGATGTCGGTGAACCCGCCCCTAAAATATACATCATCAATTGTTCCGCAAAATAATCCCATTGGCCCCCCAATCCGGAATGGCCTTCCGGATAGATTTCGGGCCAGTAGTGCATATAGAATCGATTGTTCTCCTTATCCACTATAAAGTCCCAATCCACCATCTTGTAGATGACCTCGGATAGTTCCTTAATCTTCCCGCCAAAATATTCGCCGACGCAAATAGCACCGTTTATTAAAATAGCGGTGTCGATGGTGGAGTATTCACAGTTATTCCACCTTTCCCCCGTTTTTATATCTACAAAATGGGCGTAAAACCCCTTATGATCATCCACGTTGTTTATGAGGGTATTAAGAGTTCCAAGAACCCTCTCATAGCCTTCGGCGGAGGTTATCCAACCTCTTTCTATACCTATGGGGATAGCACTGAGTCCAAAGCCCACAGAGGCAATGCTGGCAATTTTCGGCTGGTTTGTAGAGTCCAAGATTAAACCATAGCCCGGGCTCTTGGGGTCAGAGTTCACCTGTTCCCATAAAAAATTGAAGCAGAGCCTGGACTCCAATTTTAATAATTTCATCCCATCCACATAAAACACCCTTTCCCAAACACCTAAATGCTTTACGACAAATATCCCGCATCACGGCTTAGGTATCGTAAATAATTTTTTTTAATTTATATGCTTCGAAAAGTTCATTGATTGAAGGTAAAACCGGATGCCCGTCTAAACCTTTGACAACGGGTTCTTTTTATACCTTATCTAAGGACTAAAATAAAATATAGCCAAAATTCTTTTGGCTTAAGTTTCAACGCACGTTATATAGACCCGGTATACTACACCGGTATACTCCATGTATATGGAATATTAATTCCACAACATCAACCATATCCCAATTACACCCAGCATATCTTGGGATTAATTTCACCCATATGCTGTGGAATACGGTTACTTAAATGGATTAAAACTTCATATATATATCGGTATATATGTATAGATATGTTAACATAATAGATGGGCTGTATCAACTGTTATTATATGGTTGACCTATCACTATGTAGCCACCCCTTTGGTGGTTGCTCAATATGTCGTATTGATGCAGTAATGACCCTGCCAAGGTTTATGGATGTTGTTAGGCAAGATAAACACACTATCAATGCTATATATGTTACGAATTAAGGATAATGTTTTACGACACATGTGTACCAATTTAGAATGTTTGTCGTAAAGCATATAGCAAACTGTATATACAGTCCAATTAAATCGCACTCTAATTCAAATAAATCGCACCCTAAGGTGAGGCCATACTATTAAACCATGCCTTAATTTAGCCTGACGACATAGACGGCCTTATCACCGTCGAAAACCCTAATTTGTGCCAATCCGGGCTCATATTTGATAGATCCCTGACCCACATAGATTACAGGTTCTGTTCCTAATCCGTAGATAATATCATGGGACATGGTCTTCAGGCATTCACCCTGCACTTCTTCACCGAGGTTATGCCATTCCCGGCTTCCTATGCCCAAAAACTCAAAGTATCCATCCAATTGCTTTAGGGCATTAACCATCTCCCCTATAATAAGGCTGTACTCCCTTTTATATCTCACTGCCATATTTTCACCACCCAAATTGTAGTGTTGTTTTACGTCAGTCATATTATACTATGCCGGAGTAAACAGGACTAACACCGAATCATATGTTCTGCGGCAGGTATCCTGCCTGTTTTGCATAGGCGGACCTTCGGTAGTAATACAGAACATTTATCGCCAAATATACTATTATTTGATATTTGCCGCCTTTTCTTCCGTGCGCGTATTGGGATTCAGCAGGACAATTTTCCCGTCCTCCAGCTCCACTTTCACCTTTTTAGCATCCGACATGCCCAGCCGCTCCAGATATTCCCGGGGTATCTGCAATCTCCCGGCCCTGTCCAATACCGCCAATTCCTCATGGGTATCTTCCCCTTGGGAATCCGCATCCCTCTGGCTTTCCATAGCCTCCAGTTCCTCCCTATAGGAGCGCCTGCGAATGAATTCGCTGCTGGTTCTTCCGTCCCTAATGGCTATAACCCGATCTACCTTTCTGGATATCTGCTGGTCGTGGGTGACTATAACTACCGTTAAACCCATATTGCTGTTTAGATCCCGAAATACGTCCAGAATCTGTGCTGCGGTCCTGCTATCCACCGCACCTGTAGGCTCGTCCGCTAAGAGCAGTCTGGGTTGATTGGCCAAGGAAATTGCTATAGCTACCCGCTGTTGCTCACCGCCGGAGAGCTGTTCCAATTTATTCTTTCTTCTATGGCCCAGGCCTACCATATCCAATAATTCTGCCGCCCTGACATGTTTTTTTTGCTGTCCTTTGAGCATCATCATAGGAAGCTCCACGTTTTCCTGGGCGGTCAGGTAGGGTATTAGATTTCTGGCATTGTTCTGCCATACGAAACCCACGGTTTCCCTTTTATATTTTACCAACTCTTTGTCCGAAAACTTTAACAGATCCTTGCCATCCACCCGAAGATTTCCGGCCGACGGTCTATCCAGACCGCCTAACATATTGAGCAGGGTGGACTTTCCACTGCCGCTATTGCCTATGATTGCAATCAATTCTCCGGGCTCTACCAGCAAATCCAGACCCTGAAGTGCTACAACCTCAATTTCATTGGTCTTATATATCTTAACTAGGTTCTCACATACGATCATTGGTGAATATTCCCTCCCCTTACCTCGGCTATATTTCGTCTACTATCTCCCCGTCCTCTAAGGTATAGACATGATCCGCCAGCTCCATCATATTGGGATCATGGGTGGTCATTACGACGGTTAGCTTTTCCTTGGTCACCAGGTCACGAAACACCTTCATCACCTGCAGTCCCATTTGGGTATCCAATTCAGCGGTAGGCTCATCGGCAAACAATACCTTTGGATAATGGGCAATGGCCCTGGCAATGGCTACCCTCTGCTGCTCCCCCCCTGACAGTTCATGGGGTCTATGATTCATTCGTTTAGCCAAACCCACAAAATCAAGGCATTCTTCGGTCCGCTCCTTCTGTTCTTTCCTATCATACCCCGCTACCCTCAGGGCAAATTCTACATTTTCATATGCGGACATCAATCCTATAAGGGCAATGGATTGAAATACAAAACCCATACCGGTACGCCGAATCTCGTCCCGTCTTTTCTCGGACAGGTCCGTTATTTTTTTATCCAATAGATAAATATCCCCGCGCGTGGGATGGTCTAAAGCCCCTAATAAATTAATTAGGGTCGTCTTCCCCGAACCGGAGCGCCCCCTTAAGATGGTTAGAGCCTCAGGCTGTATGGATATATTCACCTCTTTAAGCGCATGTACTACTTCCCTGCCCGATGGGAAATCCCTGCAAAGATCGTCAGTCCTAATGATTGGTTCCATATACCCCACCCCTGTTTTCTATTGGGATCCTACGGATCCTCTATAACATTATACAACAAAGGGTCGATTATTAAAAGGAATATGGTGAAAATAGACACCCCCAGAAAATTCTATAATACCACATGTTTTTCACGTTGCGGGGAAGAATAATGGATGGCTTTTGTAGAAACATATAAGAGAAGCCCTAAAAAACACTGTTGAATGGATTGGGCTATAGCGCCTTAATGCCGGTTTTTTGAAATTTTAACCGGCCGAACCCTGTTTTAACGATACTCAAATAAACTCTTAAGGGGATGAATTTAATGCAAAAAAACGTAGGAACTTTGGATTCCCATGCTCGGCTTTTTATAGGATTTTCCCTGTTGGGAATTGGAATTATTAAATCCTCTATGCTGGTGACAGGCCTGGGAGCTATGAAAATCGCTACCGGTATCAGCAGGTTCTGTCCCATATTACATGTTCTGAAGCTGACCACAGTGGGGGAGGATAACCCCCTAGACGATCTTCTGCACAAGATTCCGGAGTATGCAGAACACGTAGTGGATGAATTGGGAGAGGAATAGGGGGATTTTTACCCCCTATTCCTTAATTTACATGAAAGTCCATGAAACCCTTTATGGAAGGTTTAACCCTATCTCCCTGTAAACAGCTATACGTCTATGCAAATCCGGGTATCTGCTGGCGGTGTCATCGGTGAACATCCCTTCAGACAGATCATCGGTGGCAGCTGCTTCATGGCCGATAAGAGCCCAAGTGGAATCTATCAGGTTTTCGAAGATCGGGTTGTTTAGGATCTCACATACGAAGGACTGGCGGGGGGAGTTTATATCCTCGCCGCTTATTTCAAAAAAACCATAACTGAGGCATAGATCCTTTACCCTTTTCAGCTGCTCCATGGTATTTCTGGTGGGCATATATGTGACCGCATCAAAGCCTAAATCCTTTATGACCTTAAACAAAAGATCCAGATAATCGTCCTCAAATTTCTGGGGCTTCTTATCCCCCGTCACAGAATCCCCTACATCGCCTAAGTAGGCATAGGCGGGGATCGCACCGATATCCTTGGAAAACGCGATGACTTCCCTAACATCAGGGCATTCGCCAGTAGCATCTATGTATATCCTTTCAACCAAATCACTTTTTAACAGTCCCAAAAGGTCGTATTCATAGAAGATATTGTCCTTGTCGGTAAGGTGATCTAATATGGGCGATTTTATCCTTATGCCTATCCTGCGGGTTAAAAATTCGATCAATTCCTGTCCCCTGCCAAATTTCTGGACTAGCTTTAGAGACAGGGCGAAGAGCAGATGCCTTTCGGTTATACTCCCACCATCGCCGTATTGGGATATGGGCGTTATTTCCCTATCGAAGTCCAATTCTATATCGAAGGGCTCCATTATGCGATTGATATTTCGGGTCATGGCCCTGTTCCTCTTATTTCTTTCGGCAGTATAGGGGGCAAAGAAGTCCGTCACCTTCTGAATCTGGGTATGCGGGATTCCGTGAATCGCCATGTAGGCTATACTGTCCTGATCCGGATTGTTTATCCGCCTGCCCCTTAACGGGGTACTTGAAAAATCTACCCTACACTCTATCCCCACGGTGGTAGCTATACCCAATATCCTCCCCGCCTCTATAAACTCCCCGGCACCGGAAACGGAATCATGATCCATTATTCCCGCCGTAGCCAATCCCGAGTTAAACGCCATCCAAACGGCCTTACCGGGCGAATAAGGCGAAAAGGAATAAGTTGTATGTATATGATTGTTGATGTAACCCATCCCCTTGGGCCGAGGTATTTTTCCGCTATCCATTCCTTCCTTTAGCCTTCTCAGACTGCTAAGCCTTGTCCCTTGGTCGCCACCGTTTAATCCTTCTATGCAATCATCATAATAAATCATTATTAATTTGCCTCCTATCGGGTACGCAGCCCATCGCATGGTTAAGCCCAGAAGCTATCCATCCTTCCCCTCACCCTACCCCTATACGCCTCTAAAATTTTGGCCGCATCTTCGTTACCCGCTATATATTCCAGCATAAGCCTTCCCTCCTCATAGCATAATTCGTCATGAAGGGGAAATACCTCCCTAATCAAAAACAGGACATACTTAACCAATCTATAGGGTCCGTATACCCTGACCGGGCTTCCCGGAAGGGCCTCCACGGCTACGCTTTTCAGGTCCTTGATGCCTCCAATAAGGCTTGAAAGCTCTAAATCCGGCGATAGGACGACGGTGTAATACCACCCGAACAACTCACCGGTATCACAGCCGTGGGCATCCGAGACTCCGACTATGGGCATCTTCACTCCCTTAGCCCTCTCCTCTTGATAGTAGGCAACCTGGAGATGATTGGATTCAGCCTCGTGGAGGTGGAAACCACCTATAAGCTCATAGGCATCGAAGGGCTTTTGATTATAGATGTAGTCGTGCAGGGTATTGGAGACGTTGTACATATTCTCGTACACCCAATAGGGATGACAATAGATTCCCAGCCCTCCCCCCTGGCGTACCCTTTCAAAGCACCATTTACACGATGCATATATGTACCGCTCCTTCTCTGGTAAATCCGCCCCTTCCTTCTCCATTATTTCTTGGACTTCTTTATAATAGTCATCCTCATGGGCGTTGATAAGATCATTTACGCTAAAATTCCCACCGAAGTTTATCATATGTATATAATTATCCGGCGGATGTATCTCCTCGCCCGGCAATATTTTAAGATCAATCACCAGATCCTCATAAGCCTCTTGGGCTTTTAGGGATGGCCCGTATTGTCCATGATCCGTAAGGGCCATAAAATCTAGGCCAATCCTTCTGCATGCTCCTGCTACATAGGCAGGGGATTCTCTCCCATCGGAGTAGCTGCTATGCATATGCAGGTCCCCCTTATAGGGTCTTAAGGGGTAAAGGTCCCTTCCCAGGGAGTATATACTAAATTCGCAATACGCACCTTGCCCCCCGTCTAAGATTTCCCGGATTTCTATGCGGTGCTCCTGCTCGCCTTCAAATAGAAGAGAGAATTCGAAATGGCCACCTCTTGGAATAATTTCTCGCACCCTTTTATGGGCTCCGGTTTCATCAAAACCCCTTGATTCCATTGGGCTATGTATCAGTTCATATTTGGCATCTTCCCTAGCCCCTTTATGCCCGTATAGGGGCTCCACCTTGATAATGGATTCGCTACCTTCGGCTACAATTTTTGGAGATATATTAAAGTACCTCATACTATCTCTCACCGATGTCCCCTCCTCTCGTCTTTGGATTTACCCGGCGGATAAATCTCGGAAATACAATTTAAAAGCGGATTGAAAATCCCCCTTGGGTCCTACAATATAAGGCCGCTTCGAGTATGCCTTAATAGGACTTAGTCAGCTTTCATCCCAATCTCTTTACCTTCATCTTCCTCTTTTCCATATCTATACAGCTGTCTGTTATGTAAAACCCATACCCTGTTGGTAAACTGTCCGTCCTCGATTCCGTCAAGCTCCTTCTGCATATCATACATCCTAGCATCGATTATATCCAGGTAATGTAGGATTTCCCCCTCCGGTATCATGGGTCTTTTTGGGCTTCCAAATTCCGGTTCATAATGGTGGGCGAGGAGCATATGCTGGAGCAAAATGACGATTTCCGGGTCTGCGTCTACCTGCATTCCGATCCTCTCT
Organism: Clostridia bacterium; assembly: GCA_035647175.1. GTDB lineage: Bacteria > Bacillota > Clostridia > Caldicoprobacterales > UBA3941 > UBA3941. The sequence continues at coordinate 10,185 of DASRNX010000207.1, forward strand.
ATGGTCTTTATGCCCTGGATTATGTGCCCTAAAAGCATTCCCTCCATGGTGTAACCCGACACAATCCCCAATTCGTTGGAATCCATTTCGTTTATCTTCTCTAAATCATGGAGTATGACTCCGCCATACAATAGATCCCTGTCCAAATGGGGATAAACCTGACATATCCTTTCGGCCAGGGACAGCATGGTAAGTATATGATACAGAAGCCCCGAACGAATCGCGTGATGGTTTTTCATTGCAGCGGGGTAATGCATGAGTTTATCCTTTTTTTCGTTCAACGCGCGGCTGACAATCTCCTTTATGTCCCGGTTCCCAATCTTTATGACATATTGTAGAACCTTTCCCAGCATATCCTCGGGCTTCATTGGGGCTGTCAATACAAAATCCTCCGGGTTTACGTCGTCCCCCTCGTCTACAACCCGAATTCTATCCACCCTAAATTGGAGCCTGCTTTGCCATTCCGTTACCATGCCCCTCACCTTTACCAGCGTCCCGGCAATAAAGTTATCTCCCATCTCCTTTTTGTATTCCCACCACTTTGCATTGACATCGCCTGTCTTATCCGACAAAATAAAATCCATATACTCACTGTTGGTAGTAGTCATTCTGACGGTAGACGATTTTATTATAAAAAAGCCCTGGGTCATCTTGCCTACTTCAAAATCCCCAATCCTAGTGTTTTCCACAATCATCCTCCTACAATCACACGTTGTGTTGGCCCAATATCCATAGAGATAATCGCCAAACACCCGTGTATCTTTGGACATGAAAGGCCCGACAGCTCGGGTATAGATTATAAAATGATTCCCCGGCCTAATCGCCTTTCGATCCATATCCATATTCATATAATACCATTATTTGCCGAAAGAATAAATGCGTTGTTGAGACCCCAGAAAATTAACCAATATTGTTACAGTAGGGGTCAATGATAATGTGCTACCCCAAATTTCCCACATATAACCCTAGCTATTACGCCCAAATATCTTTTGCTTATTCTTTTGAAGTACAAGAAATAGGGGATATCCCAGCCCATAACAGGCTACGATCTGGCCTAGGGTTATGGTGCCTACGGTCAGCCAGTACGGTAGACCCTCCACTACATGAAGAACCCAGCCTATGACCAGCCCATTGACGATTACCGGCGGCAGCGGAACCAGCCAAGACCTTGGCATATGTCGCGATAGGAATCCGGCTGCTAAGGATGCAAGGCTTCCAAATATAATATCCATAAGGTTTCCTTGGAATATGTTGGCTATTATGCACCCCACGAAGAGCCCCGGTATAGCCGATGGTGTAAAATATGGCAAGATCGTCAGGGCCTCTGCCACCCTGACCTGGATCTGTCCGTAGCTGATAGGTGCCAGTAGTATGGTTATAACAGCGTAGACAGCGCCCAAAGCCGCGGCTTCTACTATAAATCTGGTTTTTTTATTTGTTCTTATGCTTGTCATCTATGTCGTTTTCCTTTCTCTGCTGTGTGTCAAGGGGACGGGGTTTCCGACACATTTATCACTTTTATAACCTTGTTTACCCATGCCTGACCCTTCCTAAATGATTTTCGATTCGAAACCTTACCAGCGCCGTTTGATCATCAATACCAACCAAACTCATAAGCCGTCTCATACATTGCCACAATATTCTCCGGTGGGCTGATTGCTTGTATGTTATGGCAGGGTGCCAATATATATCCGCCGTCTGCCCCAAGGACCTTGATATTGTCAATGACTTCATCCTTAACCTCATCTACCCCGCCAAAGGCCAGGGTGTATTGATTATCCATACCTCCATGGAAGACGACGTCATTGCCAAAGTCCTTTTTAATATCCTCCCTGGACATCCCGTGGCATCTCCACTGAATGGGATTTAGGATATCGATCCCCGCCTCAATCAAATCCGGAAGTATCTTACGGATTGCGCCATCGTTATGGTGGAATACATAGGTCCCCGCCGAATGGATGAGGTCTATCATCTTTTTCATCCTTGGGATCAAAAAACGATTTATATGGGCGGGAGAGAACATAAGATCCCTTTCGCTTCCCATATCCTCAGCCACATAGCTGTAGGTAACCTCGCCCTTTGCCATCTCAAGGATTCTGGCGGTATTCTCATAACAAAAGCCAAAGAGCTTATCAAGGCAATAATCTACGATATCGGGATTTAAAACAAGATCCATAAATGCCTGTTCATCGCCGCGTAAAGCTTTGTATGTTAAGAAGGGTTCAGAACCTCCCCCTGCTATTGGATAGGCCTCCTTCCCCTTTATCTGATGGGGGATGACCGAATAATCGTACCACTCAATTTCCGGCCAGGTATAGTTAGCCTCTATCTCATCGACACTTTCGAATTCTGCCAGGGGGTGATATACGCATTCGCTGTAGGTCCCGGAATTATAATCAACGTCCTTGTATACTATACCGTAAACATCCTGACCTTTGGGGATGGCCGGCCCTTTATATACCGGCCCTATAAAAATGGGCCTGTCAATATGTAATTTGTCGTACAATTCGCGGCTTGTGGAGCAATTCAGATGCCGTTTTAGTATATGGTCCGCTTCGGGAGTCGCCCAATAATCCAATGGCAATCTATCGGGCTTCTGGTTCTTTAAGACAGCTATCCATCTTTCCCTGGGTGTCATGCTTTCTTTTCCCATAACACAAACACTCTCCTTCTAACTTTAATCTGACGGCCCGTACACCGGCTGTACCCGTCCTTAGTATGCGGTTGTTATTTGCATATAATCATCTGGAAAGGTCTCAGTACACCTTTGTACATCCATAGCCTTTCAGCCTGTCTATCCATTCCTCCCGCAGCTCTTCGCTGACAGTGGGTATACCCTCAAGCTCATATCTCTTGCCGATTTGGGCTGCCTTGCTCTTTCCCATATCATGATAGGCCATTACCTCTATTCCCAATAGTTCAGGATTTATTCTCTCCATATGGACAATACCCAAAAAATGCTCCTCCGTGTCGTTCATTCCCGGAATAATGGGGCATCTCAATATAACGGAGGTCCCATTTTCCAGGATAAGTCTTAGATTGGACAGGATTCTCTCGTTGCCTACACCTGTAAATTCTAGATGCCTCGCAGTGTTGGTCTCCTTATAATCGTAAAGGAATAGGTCGGTGAAGGGAATAATCCTTTGGATGCTGTCTTTTCCCGCATACCCACAGGTTTCTACACAGGTATGAATCCCCGCATCCTTTGCCAACTCCAAAAGGGATAGGGTAAAATCCGGTTGATTTAGGGGTTCACCGCCTGAAACGGTCATTCCCCCACCGGAATTTTTGTAGTATTGGATATCCTTCTTTACTTCCTCCATAACCTCCCGGGTGGTTACTTCTCTGCCAATTACCCTGGTACGGGGCGCAGCCCCTGTTTCCCCGAAACCGTTAACGATTCCCGTCTCCGGGAGCGGGGATTGGGATTCCGGGTTGTGGCACCAGAGGCACCTTAATGGGCAGCCCTTTAGAAAGACCGTAGTCCTTATCCCCGGACCGTCATGTATCGAAAACCTTTGTATATCAAAGATCATACCCTTTTGTTCCATTCCGGCTCCTTTAGTAGATCGTTCTTTCTAGTATTTCCAGTTGGACATCCCTGTCAAGCTCCACAAATCTTGCGCTGAACCCACCGACACGCACCATAAGGTTTGGATGGTTTTCGGGGTGGTGGTAGGCATCTTCAAGATCGTTCCTGTCTAAAACGCTTATCATCGCTTGGGCTCCCCCGTTTTCAAAGTACGTCTTTAATAGGGCTTTGAGATTATCCCGCATCTTTAAAAACAAATCACCTGAGAATTTCATGTTTTGTACAGCTCCGGCATGGATGTCGGTATCTAGTTTGACCAGGGAATTGAGCATTGCGGTGATACCTTTGGTATCCCTCCCGCTGTGGGGGTTGTTAGCATTGGCCATAAAGGTAAAGGCCTTTCTCCCATCGGCAGAAGCAGCTGTTGTCCTTCCCAGGATCGTGTTGGCATGGTTGTTGATCACTACCACTAAATAGCTATGCAGGTTAGTGTTTTCCCTTTGATTCCTTGTAACGTTGCATACATGCTCATGTACCCATACGGCCATTTTATCAGCAATTTCGTCATCGTTACCGTATTTGGGGACATCGGAAAGTAGCCGCTGCACATCCTCATAGCCTACAAAGTCAGCATCCAAGGCCTCCAGTAACTGTTCCTGTGTAATGAATTTTTTATCATATACTACCTCTTTAATGGCGGCGAGGCTGTCAGATGTATTGATATTGCCATAGGTTTCCAGTGTCCCGCCTAAATATCTGACCCCACCGGAAAAAATAGCCTTACCCCTGTCCATGCAATCATCGAATAGCATTGAAAAGAAAAGATAGGCCGCTTCCTGCCCGGCAATAATGTATTCCAACTCCTCCTGCTTGGCAAGCGCCTCAACGTGATATTCCACTTGCCTTTTATAGGCCGTAAAAAGTTCGTCGAAGTCGGTAAATTGGCTGAAATCCCCAAGAGCCAGCCCCATATTCTTTCCGCTTACGGGATCGACCCCGTTGTGAAGGGTTACCTCCAAGGCCTTTAGCAGGTTTATCACGCCGCTGGGGGTGCCAAAGCTCTTGTGATTCAGGATATATTCCCCGCACCCGAAGGGGCAATAATCCACCGCCTCCTGGTATTCTACGTCAAATGCCTTCATTACTGACGGTATGTTTACGTCATCGTTATAAAGAATTGGGTAGGTCCTTCCCTCACCTATAACGGATAGGGCCTTTTCCATGAGCTCCGGGTTCATGCCCTGATAGAATCGCAGGCTCATCTGAGGAAGGGGTTCCTTTACTATTCTCGATGCCTCCATGGCCAGCAACGCAAAGCGGTCTGCGTTGGCTTCGTTCTCTCTCCCCTTGCCTCCCACAATAACCCTGGTATCAAAGGTTTTACCCCTTACCACCATTAGCTTCCACATACCCGCAAGAAGTTCCAGGGCCTCATCTTCAGTAATTATCCCCGAATCCACATCATTTACATAGTAATCTGCGAGATACGTATCCATTCGGCCAAAATTATTGGAACCGGATAACAGGCAGTAAATGAATACCAGCTGTATGGCTTCTCTGAAGGTCTCGGGTCGGCCCTTTGCAATATTGCCCAAGGTCTCTGCCATTACGCCCAGCTGCCGCTTCCACGATCCGTCTGGTGCCTCGGATTGATGCTTTAGGGCTCGATCCCGATAGTGGAGGCAGGTATCTGTCAGTAGTTCCATGGCCATTTTCATGCCCATAAATAAATCCAATCGGTCCCGGTCTCCCAGGAATGAGGCTATATTATCCTCTATTAGCCCAAGCATTCCGGGTATTCCGTTACTTAGCAGTTTCCCATAATCCAATTGGGAACCTGACATGCGATACAGCGGAAATGCTATCCCGGGCTCTGTCATCCACTCATCGCTGGGAAGCGCCTTTTCCATGGCGTGGGGATAGGCATGGCGGACCTTGTACGCCGTAGTCTCCGTGCCCCAATAATTCATCAGCTCTTCCACCGTCGTCCTGCTGTCAGGATCCATGCTGCTATGGGCTAACATATCCATAAGCTCATTTTCCCGCATATAGTACCCGACGCCGCCCCCGTCATCTTGGGGTGCAAAGCCTATGGGGAGGGTTTCCAGCCTCCCGGCGAATAGATCGCCCTCTCTTATATCCAGCATTATAGCCGGGAATTGAACCTTGAGGCACATTGCCTCACGGATAGCCGGGTGTACCCCCAGATGGGTTTTGTAGGTCTGGGTAAAGGTCTTCATGATATCTATCTGTTGTTTTTGTGTCAGTTCCGGCACATTATTAATTATTTCTCCCACTTTTTCGTTCCCCCTTCAGATAACCCGGTTGCATACCACCAAACTGGAACAGCCAGTCCCGGGCCCCATTTTGCTATCATCAAATCTTACAAATATACTCTTCCCATTACCCTATTATGCGGGTATGGCTGTTAAAGATAAACAATACACAAACTAAATTCATCGGTATGGCAATCACAATGACCCTATGCACTTTCATGAAGATAAACTTGGCAGTTGAAGTTATTTAACTTTTAATAGTAGGTTTTCACTTAATAGTAGGTTTCACTGACAAAAGACACACCCGTAAAGCAACACCCTTATTTAAAATACCCCAAAGGGGACATAAGCCACCTTTGGGGTAATAGTCTCCTTAGTTTTGTTTTATGACAGGATGGTTTCGAACTGTCCTATTTTACTGTACTCTCTCTATCCTAATTCCCGTATCATGGTCGTTCAGGTCAAACCTCTCCATGGACGTATCCGCCGTCCTTTCAAGGCTTAGGGCCAGGGTCTCGTTATTGATATAATCCTCATAGTGATTAATGGCGCTTGCAATCTCCTCATCCCCGTCAAAGTAGATGCGGATATTATCCGTTACCTCATAGTCGTTGTTCTTTCTCATCTGCTGAACTTTGGAGATAAATTCCCTTGCATATCCCTCATCCCTCAGCTGGGGGGTGATGGCGGTATCTAGGATTACAAAGAGGTTGTTCTCCATAACTACGTTAAACCCTTCTTTAGCGGCGATGGTAATCAATACGTTATCGCTGTTTATTTCAAAGGGTTCCCCATCAAGGTCAAGGGTATAGCTCTTACCCTCATCCAGCATTGGAGCAACAACTGCAGTATCCAGCGTGGACAAGGCCTTTTGAAACGCTCTGATCTTAGGCCCAAGGACCGGTCCTAGGACCCTGAAGTTGGGCTTTATGGTAAAGTCCATATATTGATTCAGGTTATCGGCAAACACCACTTCCTTTATATTCAGTTCCTCCTTGATCAGGGGCACCAGATCCGAGATTAGATCATGATACTTACCGTCGATATAGATCTCCTTAAGGGGCTGACGTACCTTGATCCGGGCTGATTCCCTGGCAGAACGGCCCAGAGTCACCAGACTCCTTACCAGATCCATCCTTTCTTCTACCCTTTCGTCTATTAACTCCATATTCATCCTGGGGAAGTAGCTGAGGTGAACGGATTCCTCTCCGGTTAGATTGGTGAATATCTCCTCGGATATAAAGGGAGCGAAGGGGGCTATCATCTGGGAAAACCCTACCAATATCTCATAGG
>DASRNX010000208.1:0-6363 GCA_035647175.1 Clostridia bacterium
CCAATCCCTTATACTATATGGGGTGGGTAATGCTGCTTCCCCTGGTCTATTTGGGTTTTAAATTACATAGAAGACGACAAATTTTCCTCATTATAGAACGCATTAGGGGGGAATGGGGCAGGGAACTAAAGAAGGATCATAAATTTGAAGATATTAGCCGCCTGTATAGGGGTATGGACCGCATAGATGAATCACAATTGACAATAGACGATCAAACCTGGCATGATCTCAATATGGATAGCATATTCAAAAAAATAGACAGAACCACCACATCATTTGGACAGCAAATACTCTATAGTATGCTCCGAATTCCGCTTTTAGAGAAGCGGAAGCTACTGAAACGTCATGAAATCATCAATCTATTTCAGAAAAATACGGGAATTCGGGAAGATATTCTGTTAAGGCTTAATAGGCTGAATTCTTCCGATAGGGGGGTCTTGTATAACTTAATTTGGGGGGAGGCTAGCCCCGATAGTGGCTGGAAATGGATATATTATACCTTTCCTGTATTTTTGTTAGGGACTTTGGTGCTAATACCTTTTATGGGGGCAATCGCACTTATCCGCATCACCATGCCGGACTTCATGATGAACATATACCTATACTATCGCGCAAAGGCCAAAATGAAGGTATATTTAGATTCCATCAGCTCCCTGAGCTCATTTTTGGTTATAGCCCATGAAATAGGAAATATGAAACTGGATGAACCCATCCTGGAAGAATATATAGCCGGATTAAAAAGTGCCTGCATTCACTGCAGACGTATTATGAAGAAGACACGAAAGCTACAGAAATTAGAATCTCGGGACCCTTTTGGGCTGAATGAGTACATAAAGATGCTTAGTTTCATGGACATAAGAGCCCTTTTCGCCGTATTAGAGGATTTGAGGATAAATAGGGAGCACCTACAGAAAATCTATAAAACATTAGGTAAATTAGATGCCCTGCTGTCAATAGCTTCATTCCGCGCCGGATTATCTAGATATTGTATACCGAATTTTTCATCCGGCGAAGATTGGATTGAGATACAAGAGATGGAGCATCCCCTTATTCAGAACGCAGTACCCAATTCCGTCCGTCTAGAAAAAAATTGTGGACTAATAGTGACGGGCTCCAATATGTCAGGTAAATCTACATTTATGAGGACCATCGGAGTTAATGCGATCTTTGCTCAAACCATCTATACCTGTCTGGCCGATAGCTATGGGGGAGGGTTTTTTAGAATCATGACATCCATTAGTCAGGAAGATAACATCGTTGGGGGTAAAAGCTATTTTCTATCTGAGGCCGAGTCCCTCCTAAGAATTATTAAAGGATTAAATGATAAGATCCCAACCTTATGTATTATTGATGAAATTTTTAGGGGGACTAATTCCGAGGAAAGAATAGGCGCCGCGCAGCGCCTGTTAGAATACATGGTGAAGCAGAATGCCGCTGTCATAGTTGCCACCCATGATCTTGAGTTGACACAAATTGATAATCCTTCCTACAGATGCTATCACTTTAGCGAGAAAGTAGGACAAACAGGATTGGAATTTGATTTTAAGTTAAAAAAAGGAGTATCCACCACCCGAAATGCGCTTAAAATTTTAGGGCACTTAGGATATCCTTCCGAAATTGCGAGCAGAAGGGTTAAATAGAATGTAAAAACTACTTATGAAGTTTAAGGGCATAGAGCTTGTTATAATAATATCCGCTCCTATTATATTTTGTATATGGCTAAATAACAGTATAATTATTATGGGGTGCGATTATATCAACTCCAAAATCCCGGAAGACTTTCACGACTTTGTGATAGCCCCTTTTATACCTTTGCAACTTTGCCTTAATGAGTGATAGAATAAAGATGCCAAAGGGCATGACTCGGGATCCATCGGACAAAAAGTGAAAGGACTCTATCCTATAAGCGTTAGGATATGGTGGAGGGGTTCATTATGCAAATATGTCTGCAGGAGGTGATTATGGAAAAACCATGAAGGAAAGAACTTATATCGCCATCGATCTAAAATCCTTCTATGCTTCCGTTGAGTGTATAGAGCGCGGCCTTGACCCGCTTACTACAAATTTGGTTGTCGCAGATGCGAGTCGTACAGAAAAAACCATATGCCTGGCTGTTTCCCCTTCCCTCAAAGCATATGGAATCCCCGGCAGACCGAGATTGTTTCAGGTCGTACAAAGGGTCAAAGAGGTTAATGCATTGAGATTGGATAAAGCGTCGGGAGGGGTTTTTTCCGGTTCGTCCTGTAGTGATATGGAATTAAAATCATCATCGGACCTCTCATTGGATTACATAGTAGCCACACCTAGAATGGCCTATTACATAGAGTACAGTACAAGAATCTATGATATCTATTTAAAATATATCGCACCCGAAGATATTCATGTCTATTCCATAGATGAGGTATTTATGGATGTCACGAATTATGTCGACACTTATAATCTGACGGCGAGGGAGCTGGCCACTAGAATCCTCCTGGATGTGCTGAAAACCACAGGGATTACGGCATCCTGCGGAATCGGCACAAACCTCTATCTTGCTAAAATCGCGATGGATATTCTGGCAAAGCACACCCCCATAGATAAAAACGGGGTTCAGATAGCCGAACTAGACGAGATGACCTATCGGAAGCAGCTATGGTCACACCGGCCTATAACTGATTTTTGGCGGGTTGGAAAGGGCTATGCGAAAAGGCTTGAAAAGCACGGGCTCTATACCATGGGGGATATAGCAAGGTGTTCTGTTGGGAAAGAAAATGAATATTACAACGAGGACCTATTGTACAAGCTATTTGGTGTCAACGCAGAACTGCTGATTGACCATGCCTGGGGATGGGAGCCGTGTACCATTGCGGACATTAAGGCCTATAAGCCAAGTGCGAAGAGCGTCGGATCGGGGCAGGTGCTCCAATCTGCCTATACCTTTGACAAGGTTAAGGTGGTAGTTTGGGAAATGGCAGATTCATTGGCCCTTGACTTGGTGGATAAAAGGCTTCTAACAGATCAGATTGTTTTGACTATAGGATATGATAGCGAAAACCTGACAAATCCGGACATGAAAGGGCTGTATAAGGGGGAGATAACCACCGATAGTTATGGAAGGGCTATTCCAAAATCAGGCCATGGCACAATAAACCTTGATGAATATACCTCCTCAGCTAGGTTGATATGCGATGCCACTCTGGATTTGTTTGAAAGGATTATGGACAAGGACCTTTTGGTCAGGAGGGTCAACATATCAGCAAATCGTGTTGTTGATGAAACCTCTGTTCAAAAACAAGATAGGTATGAACAGCTGGATCTCTTTACGGACTATATAGGGGAAGAAAAGATAAAGGAAGAGGAGGAGGCTGAACTTATGCGGGAGAAAAAAATACAGGAGACCATCCTAGATATTAAGAAGAAGTACGGTAAAAACGCAGTTCTAAAGGGAACGAACCTGGAAGACGTTGCTACCGGGGCGGATAGGAACAAATTGATCGGGGGGCATAGGGCATGACGGGGGAATACGATGATATTATGCATTTGCTGCGGCATGTATCCAATACAAGACCCCAGATGGAAATTACAAACAGGGCAGCCCAGTTTTCCCCTTTCGCCGCTTTAGCCGGTCACGGTGATGCCATCGAGGAAACCGCCAGAATAACTGAGAAGCAGATAGAATTGGACGAATATATGAAAAGGGCATTAAACGATAAGCTGCAAATATTAAACGAAAGGATTTTGGAACGACCGGAAATCAGAATAACCCACTTTCAAGCAGACGAAACCAAGGACGGCGGCGCCTACATTGATACGAAAGGTATAATAAAGAAAATAGACGAGTATGAGCGGATTATCCTCATGGAAGATGGCATAGTTATACCCATCCACGGGATAATCGATATTGCGGGGGAAGGCATTTAACTGTCTAGGGATATTCTTGTGCCCATAGTAGGAAACGGAACACTGGAGGTAAGAGATGAGGTTAGGGATTATAGGATTACCGAATATAGGAAAGAGCACGTTATTCAATGCAATCACAAAGGCGGGGGCACAGGCTGCCAACTACCCATTCTGTACCATAGAACCAAATATCGGGATGGTTACGGTACCGGATGAGAGGTTAGAGGTAGTCAGAAAGATTTATGGCTCTAAAGAGATTATCCCCACTACGATAGAATTTGTAGATATCGCGGGGCTAGTTAAGGGCGCGAGCAGGGGGGAAGGCCTTGGCAATAAGTTCTTGGCGAACATCCGGGAAGTGGATGCCATGGTCCATATCGTCAGGTGCTTTGAATGCACTGATATCGTTCATGTAGACGGAAGCATCGATCCTGTTAGGGACATAGAGACTATTAATTTAGAACTGATATTTGCAGATATGGATAGCGTGGACAGACAAATCGAGAGAACCCAAAAGGCCGCCAAATCCGGGGATCCGAGACTCAAAGAGGAATTAGGGCTTCTAAAATATATAAAAGCTAACTTGGAGGAGGGAATAGCCGCCAGGAATATGGAATTTGACCATAGCCAAGTTCCCTTTGTCCGCCAACTATTTTTGCTCACATCTAAACCGGTTATCTATGTTGCCAACATTTTAGAGGCGGATATCGGCAGCGATAATATACCCCTTGTGGATGACTTAATAGAATCTGTAAAAGGGGAAGAAACGGAAGTCCTAAAGATTTGTGCGGGCCTGGAAGAAGAGTTAGCGGAATTAGAGGACGATGAAAAGGCCAGCTTTTTATCGGAACTTGGTATAGAGGAATCCGGTCTCGATAAGCTGATTAAAAGCTCGTACTCACTTCTTAACCTAATTAGTTTTATGACAACCCGGCCCCAAGACGTGAGGGCCTGGACCATAAAAAGGGGTACTAAAGCTCCCGAGGCGGCGGGAAGGATCCATACGGATTTTGAAAGGGGATTTATAAGGGCTGAAACCATAGCGTACGAAGACCTTGTAAAGGCCGGATCAAATACGGCTGCCAGGGAAAAGGGACTGATAAGGCTGGAAGGAAAGGACTATGAGGTTCAAGACGGGGATGTAATCCTATTCAGGTTCAATGTCTAGGTTGCCCGATTTTCTTGGCCTTAAAGCTTTAGTGATTAGATCATTATTCTTAAAATTTAGATTATGCATCCCTGGATAATAGGCAGTTGATAGGAAGATGATATCGCTGATTAATAGAAATAGTCCGCTGCAATAAAATCGGATAGCTTTTTAAAAGGTATCGAAAAAATAACTATAAACAATAATTCTAAGAGGAGCGATGAGGATGGCAAAGGATCTTGTAAAAGAAATCAGGGAATTTAACCGGGGGGATGTTGCTTGTTGGTGGTTGGGCCAGATGGGGTTTGTATTTAAGCTGGGAAATAAGACCCTATATATAGATGCTTTTTTGACGGATCTAAAAGGGCGAAACATTAAACCTCTAATAAGCCCGGAAGAGGTCGAAGCGGATTATATTCTCGGAACCCACGACCATATCGACCATATCGACAGACCTGCCTGGCGCGAGATTGTTAAACACAATCATGCGGTTAAGTTTATAGTCCCGGGATTATTGAGGGAAAGCGTGGTAGAGGATCTGGGGATCGAACCTGAAAGGGTCATAGCCGCCAATGAGGGCGAAAGGATAGTTTTGGGTGATATATCTATCTCTCCAATCGCCTCTGCCCACGAATTTTTAGATCAGGATGAGGAAACGAAGCAATACCCATATCTCGGATATATAGTAGAATATGACAACTTCAAAATCTATCACTCGGGGGATACTTGCATGTACCCTGGGCTTATAGAAAAGTTGAAGGGATTCGGCGTACTGGATCTTGCTATACTCCCCATCAACGGTAGGGACGGGACCAGATATAGGGCCAATTGCATAGGAAATCTCACCTTCCAAGAAGCCATAGACCTGTCCGGCTACATCAGGCCAGGCTGTGTTATCCCGGCGCATTATGAGATGTTTGACTCTAACAGCGAGGATGTCAATAAGTTTTCCGATTATATTGAAGCCAAATATCCATCTCAAAGGTACCTAATATGCGAGCATGGTAAAGTGGAAATATTCCGTTGAACATACCTATAAGAATCTAAATTAGACGCGTTGTGCCAGCTCATTAACCTACTGAGCGATAAAGGTGATGAACTACTAAAGAGCGCATGACTTCATTGGTTGGTAGTTTGGATTTTGGAAGTTAGAGGTTAGATTTTGGAAGTTGGGAGTTAGGTTCTGCGAAACTGTTACCAGGGGGATGGATTTGTACAGGCAGATTCCAACGGCCCGAAAGAAGGACCCGTAAGGGAAGGGGCAGAATTTTTGCCCCTTTATTTTGTTACACGCCCATGTCAAATATCGGCGTCTGTAGCGAAGGCCTCCGAGC
>DASRNX010000209.1:0-5156 GCA_035647175.1 Clostridia bacterium
TATAACCTGCAACCCGCTATAGCAGGATTGAAGTCCAACCCTAGGCTCGCGCTTGTAGGGTCATGGTTCGAATAAGTGATGAGGATGGTTTGGTCCTACGCAACGGAAACCCATGAACCCTGTCAGATCCGGAAGGAAGCAGCAGTAAGTGGACATTTTTGTGTGCCGTAGGGGCGCCTGACCGGAGTTAACTACTCGGTTACCGCCTATGAGCTTCTTGTCGAAGGTAGGTGCGCGGCAGTAATTTTTTATAAGCCATGATTGTTTTTTGAATCATGGCTTATATTTGCTTTTGGGATTTTTTCATTACAGTTAATATAGTTTTATGGTATAATAAATGCATCGGTGCGAAGCAAGCCAATCGGGGCTTGCCCTTACCTTATGATATGATATTATCGGTTGATAAATTCGTCTGGGCAGAACAATATGGCGAAAGTCGGTGATCCTGTGGAATATACTGCTCTATATCGAGAATGGCGGCCCGGTACCTTTGACGAAGTGGTAGGTCAGGACCATGTGGTGCGTATTCTGAAAAATCAGATTACGACCCATAGGATTTCCCATGCCTATCTCTTTTGCGGACCCAGGGGGACCGGCAAGACTAGTACCGCAAAGATCTTTGCCAAAGCCATAAACTGCACTGACCCTAAGGATGGGAATCCATGCGGCCAATGCCAAGTCTGTAACATCATAGATTCGGAAAACAACATAGATGTCATTGAAATCGACGCAGCGTCCCATACGGGAGTGGAGAATATCCGGGAAATTCGAGATAAGGTGAAATATCCCCCATCTGCAGGAAGATACAGGGTATACATTATCGATGAGGTTCACATGCTTTCAACCTCAGCCTTCAACGCCTTTCTTAAGACCCTGGAGGAGCCTCCGGAGCATATCGTCTTTATCTTGGCTACGACAGAGCCCCATAAACTGCCTTCCACTATACTGTCCAGATGCCAGAGACATGACTTTAGGAGAATAACCCTTGGTACCTTAATGGAAAGGTTAAGGGCAATAGCCAATAGCGTCGGGGTGAACGTAGATGACCAGGCTTTGGAAACGATTGCCCGCTGGTCCGAAGGGGGAATGAGAGATTCCATAAGCCTGTTGGATCAATGTATCAGTTTTTCCGGTTCATCCATAACGGAAAACGATGTTCTGGCCATATTGGGAACCGCCGGCAAGGAATTTCTCTTTGACGTAGTGGATAATATTATGGTGGGTGATATTTCTGCCCTTCTAATACAGATCGACAACTTGATGGAAGAGGGTAGGGATGTTGCTGTATTCCTCAAGGATCTTATTTATCATCTCAGAAATCTGTTGATCATTAAGATATGCGATGATTCTACGGGACTCCTGGATGTTTCCCAAAGCACCCTGGGGCAGTACAGACAGCAATCCACTCGGATGGATCAATCCAGGCTTGTCCGGTCTATTGAGATATTATCGGAACTGGATGCGGACATCAAATGGAGCACCAGACCCAGGATTATGCTGGAGATGACCATAGTTAAGATCTGCAGGCCTCAAGACGGGGAATCTTTAGAGGATCTTATGGATAGGGTTGCCGTCCTTGAGGGACAGATAGCCCGGGGAATCCCCGCAGTTAAGGTATCCAATACGATTGAGCCGTCATCTTCACAAGGCCCAGTCTCTGACAGGTTATCGGTTTCACAATCCCCAGACCTTGGGAAATCGTCATATCCGCAACCGTCAAGCTCCCGGTTTATAGAACCCAATCCTACAGATGCGGGAAACAATGATAAGAACCGGGGATCGGCAGATGGAAGGTATAAGGTGGAGGATGGAACAGACTCAGGGACTATGAGTGTAGAAAGGGAAGAAACGGATACTATAGATACTGGGCCCAAAAAAGCATCCCCCGAAAATGTGGATTACGAAGGGGTCTGGGCTGATGTGCTGAAAAGGGTCAGGAAGGATCGGATAGCGATATTTCCCCTGTTAAGGGATACAAAGCTTCAACCCGGCAGCGGAAATAAAAATGTAGTGAACTTAATTTTTCCCGATCATCAAGGCTTCTATGTTGCGGCAATAGAAAAGGAAGACAACAGTAAATATATTGAAGATTTGATCGCCCAGGTAGCGGGACAACACTTTAAGTTGAAATGCTATACAAGCGGTGATGCGCCTGTGTCCGGACAATTTGCTATTCCCGAACCGCCCGTAATTGAGGAAGACAAGGACGAAGTGACGGAATATGATATAGTACAGAGGGCTATTGATATCTTTGGCGACGAGTATGTAGAGGTAATAGAGGATTAAGGAGTATCGGAAATTAGACTTTTTATTACAAGTTCAGTTACACTACTTGATTTTGTGTAAGATAATGTTTTTAGTAACATATGAATTGTGGATAAAGTTTTACGATGACTACAGATAAACAACTTAAACTATAAAATTTATCACTTATAGATAAATTTAGTTCCGTATTGTTTATCTGCAGATACCAATATAGAATATCTGTCGTAAGCATATAGATAAGAGGAGGCTATAATTATGGCAAGAGGTGGATTTCCCGGAATGGGCAACATGAACAATCTAATGAAACAAGCGAAGAAGATGCAGGAACAGATGATGAAGATGCAAGAGGAGCTGGAGGAGAAGACCGTAGAGGCATCCGCCGGCGGCGGTGTCGTAACCGTTATGGCAAATGGCAAAAAGGAAATCATGGAAATTACTATAGATCCCTCAGTGGTAGACCCGGACGATGTGGAGATGCTCCAGGATTTGATCATGGCCGCAGCCAACGAAGCTCTGAGGATGGCAGAAGAGATGATGCAAGGCGAGATGGGCAAAATTACCGGGGGTATGGGGATCCCGGGGATGTTCTAGATATCAATTGATATGCATTCCCACTACACAGTTTTATAGTTCTAGAAGAGGTGTTTAAATTGCTCTCTCAGTGGAAAGGAGGAAGGGCATTTCCCCAAAGGGCTTATGCCAGGGGTTTTTATGCCCTAATTTATTAGGTTTATGAGCTATTATATAGAACCTATTGCCCGCCTTGTCAATGAGCTGTCGAGATTGCCCGGGGTAGGTAATAAAACAGCCCAAAGGCTTGCCTTTCATATAATAAATATGCCGGAAGATCACGTAAAGAGTCTCGCAAAGGCTATTGATGAGGTAAAGGGACATATCAAGTACTGCAAGATATGTGGAAATATAAGCGAAGAGGATATGTGCGCCATATGTAGAAGCCCTATGAGGGACCCATCCATTATATGCGTTGTAGAGGATGTCAGGGACGTTATGGCCATGGAACGAGCACGGGAATTTAAGGGTCTGTACCATGTACTAAACGGCACTATTTCCCCTATGGATGGGATAGGGCCTGATGATATTCGGGTTAAAGAATTATTGCATAGGGTCAATGACGAGGGTTTAAAAGAAGTGATAATGGCGACAAACCCGAATATAGAGGGCGAGGCCACTGCCGTCTATATATCTAGGTTGTTAAAGCCCATGGGAATCAAGACCACTCGGATCGCTCATGGTCTTCCTGTCGGCGGTGATTTAGAGTACGCAGATCAGGTAACCATATCCAAGGCATTAGAAGGTCGAAGGGAGATGTGATTCTCCCTTTTTTTGTCAAATATCAAAACAAAATAAACTTCACTCAAAAAAAATAAAGTCTTGTTAGGCTCCTTTTAGGGAAAAGGAAATAAGGGATAAGGATCAAGTAGAAAACGAAGAATTAGACGAAGAAAAAAACGAAGAATTACTAGACTAAATAACCATCCCTTAACTGTGATAATCAAATAAAGTCGTATCAAAGAAGATAAACTCGTTCCTCAAGTAAATAAAGTCGTGTCAAAAAACCATAGTCAAGGGATTTGAAATGTCCATTGACCATGGTTTTTTTGTTAGGGTTGATGCCAGACAGGTTTAAGATCAGAGCAAGACAGAACCAATAAACAAGCCAAAAAGCCGGATATATAAGGGTTTAGAGCTGGTAGAAAACTAGGATAGAACAAAGGGGGAAAGAAAAAGGAAAGAAAAAAGAAGATTTTGTTCTTATACTACTCCCATTTCCCCCCAAACGAAGGAACGACTTTATTTACTTTTATCGCTGCCATATTTGGAGTTTAATGGGAATGGAATAAGAAAAAAAGAGTGAATTGGGGAAAAAGGCTAGAAAAGTTAAGAAATAACAAAGGTTGATTTTAAGCGGGTTACAGGTGATTTTTCGGAACGAGTTTATTTGCGTTTTGGCATGAGTTTATTTTGTTTACACATAGTTAGGATCAAGTATTTAAGCGAAAAAGATTAAAGAACAAAATGAAAGTTTTGGGAAAGTGCTAAAGTCGTTCCAAAATGAAAATAAAGTTGTATCCTTGTTAGGTTAATCGAGGATTTCTTCGTGATTTGTAAGCCATAATAATAAATGGAATGACTTTATTTGCTTCTTGATATGACTTTAACGATACAAAATTATTTTTATTTTTTCAGGAATTTGATAAAGAGAAGCAAATTAGAAAAATTTTTGAGTCCATAAAGTTGTGCCTTAAATATGTACATGAGATAAAAAGGAGGTCGAGTAACAGCTGGGCTTATCCATGTCATGGCATAGAAGATCCTTGAAAGCTCAATGGAGGCAAGTCTATTCTAGAGTAGGCATCTAAACTTCTTTCGATTTAAAGCCTATATCAATTGTGAAGTTACTAGAATTCCCTGTCCCTCTCCAAAGATTAAGCAGGAAGACGTACATGGTCACCTCCTTGTCTGGATTTATAATGGTAGTTGAGGTCCTTATTCTAGAGCTTGCGATTCATATGCCGTTATATGCAATCGATAGACTAATTGGATAAGATGGTATAAGACTATAGGAAAGGATTTGCACTATATAGACAATCCTTCACACAAAACTCAACATCTAATACTTTCCGTAGTTTCATAGAATTATTCTAGACTTAAATTATAGCTCACTTGAATTTCCTTGGGCTAATATGCTTAATATGAAGGAGAGCCTAGCTAATCGCTAGACTCTTATCGATTAAGTCCGTATAATGGTGTAAATAGAAAAATGAGTTGAGCCAAAGCTCTACCTCGGTTAAAATATAAGTACGACCAAATATCAAACCGAGGAGGAAGAACAATGGCTCAGTTCAATATTACAATAACCGAGGAACTTT
>DASRNX010000210.1:0-5389 GCA_035647175.1 Clostridia bacterium
GAAATAAATTTGGAATTTACTCATTAAAAGAGTATAGCACCCTTATCAATTCGAATGCTGGTACCGTTTATATGGCTACCCATATCGGAGGCAAGGAATATTACCGCATTAGCTGTATCCTCCGGAACCCCAATGGAACGAAAGCCGTATTGGCGTTTCCTACGGATTCGCTTGAATTTAAAGGGTTGGGTCTCACCGGATTTAAATTCGATTTTGGTACCCCCGGGTAACAGGGCGTTTATCAGTATACCGTATTGTACGAGTTCCATAGCCGCTTCCCTGGTCAGCATCTCAATCCCGCCTTTGGACATGGCATAGCATACATCAAAGTCGGTCGGACGTTTGGCGTGTATCGATGATATATTGATAATTCGCGGACGTGTACTCTTTTTGAGGTAAGGGAGTGCGGATTGGATGCAACGGAAATAACCCCGCAAATTGATATTTATAACGCCATCGTAGACCTCTCCGGTACATTCGTCTATGTCCATATTGGGTTGCCATGCGGCATTGTTGACCAGGATATCAATTCCGCCGTAGAGCTCCACAGCCTTTTGCATCATGGCATCAACCTGGTCACGATTTTCTACGTTAACCAGGCAGGTATATGCCTCGCCGCCATTTCGTTTTATATCCTTGACAGTCCGCTCTGCGAAATCCGGATTGGAATTGTAGTTCAGTACTACTTTAGCGCCCTGAGCCGCTAAGGCTCTGCTGATTCCGCCGCCTATACCTTTACCGCCGCCTGTAACTACTGCAACGCGTCCTTCTAATAATTTATCCATTTTAATCACCCTTATCGATCTAAGTAATAGAGCAGATGGCCGCCATCTACACGAACATCGGTACCGTTTATAAAAGCTGCTTCATCGGAGAGCAAGAAACTAACGATTCCTGCGCTGTCATCGGGCTTTGCTAATCTGCGAAGCGGAATTTTGGTAGTCGCATCATAATTAAACGGCGAAATGTGACTGTCCAGCAGTTCTGTCTGTTCTTCGATGTAATCCATCTGGACCACATTTGCTCGCACGCCCTGACGACCGTAGAATAGCGCCATTTCCTTGCACAGCATTTTTACAGCGCCTTTACCAACGCTATATGCAAAGGCACACCCTGTTGGCTTACTGTCATGCAGGGTAGAAAGATAGACTATCGCCCCACCCCCGTTTTGCGCCATATGCTCTGCAAATACCTTGGTGGTCATAAATGCACTCTTCGCATTATAGTCTAAGACCTTTTTAAAATCGTCTTCGGAGATGTCTTCGATGGTGGAGCGGAAAATTACGTTATCGCTATGGACAAGGTAATTTACGTTCCCAATTTTCTCAACTATCATCTCCAAAAGCCTGTTCATGTCATCATATGACCAAGTATCAAAGGCAAAGGAATTGGGTTTCCCCTCCATGGGTCCCTTTTTATCCAATCTCGGATAATTCTTTACCACCACTATCCCTTTGCTCTCTAGTTTTTCTGCTATGGAGGCAGCTGATGGATGCGAGGCATCAGTAATCAAAGCTACCTTATTTCCATTAACCATAGATGCTTTCCCCTTTCAATAGGCTTATACTCTTTCAATCAATTCAAAATACATTCTAGCGTTATGATACGGGCAGATCCATCCGTCGGCCCTGTTTCCCTGTCTATTATCCGATATGGCGTTGGGGTACCACCCACCGTTTTCATGGTCCGTTAACTCTTCATCGATAAATTCGTACACATCCAAGGTAGCCTTTAAATATTTATCCTCTCCGCCCAGCTGCCATGCGTTATAGAACCCAACCAAGGCTTCCGATTGTACCCACCATGAACGAAAATCCTGTACAGTCCCCTTCTCGGGATCCGTTTCATATATAATGCCCCCGTCGGGATGCCATCCATTATCAAAAACGGCTTCTGCCATCTTTAAGGATACGGGCCTGACAAACTCTTCAAGTTCGGAATCCCCAATAATCTCGGCTGCTTCCCATAATAGCCAGCTACCTTCAATATCATGTCCATATGAAATATCGGGGCTCTGGGACTGCCAGCCTGCATCAAAGTACAGCATGTAATGCCAATTTTCATGATTTACGATTCTTTCTACCATAACATGAATATGTTCTTTTAATTTATCTTCCAGGACATCGTCCTTCCAGACCCTATAGAGGGAAGTGTAGGCTTCCAGAAGATGTAGATGGGTGTTCATGGTCTTAGAGGCCGAAGCATATGGGTTTATATTGCTGACCTGCTCTACCTGATCCATCTTCCAATCCCTTGAAAAAGCCTCAAAATAGCCTTTATTGTCCTTATCATAGGCGTGGGTTTCCAGGCAATTATATACAGAGACGGCTAGATCAAGAGCCTCAGCATCTCTGAAGGCGCGATAATATTCCGATAGGGCATATATTGCGAAGGATTGGCCATAAACCCGTTTGCTGGTATCGAGTGGGGTACCGTCAGCTTTTAATTCCCAAAAAGCTCCCCCGTGCTCTTTATCAATGAAATGGGCTACAAAAAAATCATAAAGCCGCTTTGATAACTCCTTATATGAATCTTTTTTGAATATGCGATAAGCAGAAGAAAATGTCCAAACCAGGCGGGCCCCTAAAACAAGATGTTTGCTCGCATTGGGATGTGCCACCAGGTTGGAATCAACTATACCATAGAATACATCTTCGCCGAAATGAATAACATACTTTTCCCAAAATCCTAGGAAATCCTGTACCTCTGATTCAAAATCCCGCTTTAAAGCGTTTACCTTTGTTATCATAGATAATCAATCCTTTTGATTATAGTATAATATATTTATCCGGGCAATTGTAACGATATCATACATACAACATCTATACCGGGCTAAAACCCAGCATAGATGTTGTATGTGTATAGATATAGTATATAATCTCAGACTGATCTGGCCCGTCTCAAGATGACAAACATCAATTAGTCCGGATCTACTTTACAGAAAGGGAAGGAAGAATTAGCTCCACAGCCTATCGTTGGAAAAATCATTATCCCATTCATCTGTCGGCTCCCATAGTCCGGGATTATCAGGATGCATATGCTGTGATATAAGTTCATCGTTTAAGGCTTCAATGCCTAGTCCCGGTTTATCAGGCACTTCGATAAATCCATCTTTTACTAAAGGTTTGGGCAGTCCAACCACCAAATCTTCCCACCATGGAATATCCACTGCATGGTGTTCAAGGGCTAGGAAGTTCTCCGTTGCCGCTGCAGAATGGACGGCTGCCATGCAAGCAATTGGGCTCTCTGCCATATGGATAGCCATAGCTACACCGTAATCTTGAGCCATATCGCCAATCTTTTTGTTCTCTAAGATGCCACCGGAAGTCAAAATATCCGGATGAATTACCGATACGCCGCCCTGCTCTAATAGGGGCTTAAAGTTCTCTTTAAGGTATATATCCTCACCTGTACATATGGGAGTAGTGGTGGAATTCTTTAGCCTGACATATTGGTCGGTATACTGCCACGGGACCATATCCTCTGCCCAGGCCAGATTATACTTCTCAACCCGCTTTGCAAGCTTAATACAATCCTCCACGGCGATATGACCGAAGTGATCTATTGCAAGGGGAATTTCATAGCCTACGACCTCACGAACCTGTGCTACATACTCTTCCAGCCTGTCCAGTCCCTTTTCTGTTATATGTATTCCGGTAAAGGGATGGGCTATGTTATACATATCGTACTGGCGATTGCGGGCATTGTACCAGGCAAAGGGATCTTCTTTTTTATTTTTAGATGCTTCTCTGGCTAGTTTACCGGCATTTTGGAATTCGTCCATAAAGCCTAGGGGTGCCGATAGGGTACCTTCTTCGCCAAAGAGTTCGCTTATACCGAGATCCATCTTTAAAAAGGTATAGCCTCTATCCATTCTTCCCTTTAGGGCCTTACCCATATCATATCCTGTATGTTTACCTCTTACGTCGGTGTCGCAATACAATCTTATCTTGTCACGGAATTTACCGCCCAGCATCTGGTATACGGGAACACCGTATGCTTTACCGGCTAAATCCCAAAGAGCAAGTTCTACAGCACAAACCCCTCCGCCTTGTCTTGCGTGATGACCGAACTGTTTGATGCGTCTGAATATCTTATCAATATTGCAGGGATTTTCCCCGAGTATCATTCTCTTTAACATCGCGGCAAAAGTTTTACTTCCGCCATCTCTGACTTCCCCATACCCTACTAAACCCTGATTGGTGTAGAGTTTCACTAAGATGCTATCAAAAGGCGCACCAACTATATTAGCAAATCTCATATCGGTTATCTTAAGTTCAGATGGCTTGGAGAAGGTATTGACATGGTTAAGGGTTTCTTCGTAATTGTTATGGATGTCTTTCATAGCTTGTATCCTCCTGTGAGAGCTGTCATTTTCCATAAAGCTCATTCTCAATTTTGATATTATGGGATTTTACCCTAGAAAACATTTTATAGATAAACTACTCCAACTATAAGACTTATCAACTACAGATAAATTTAGTTTTCATATTGTTTATCCATAATCAGTTCATATATACAACGCCTTATACCGAGCAAAGTTTGCCCAGTATAGACGTTGTATATACCCTAAAATACTTTGAAACATCCGAAGCAATTGCATTGGCAATTGCAACACACGAGTTTCAACGAGGCGGGTGATTTATACCCAATGCCCCTGTTTTACTGATGGGAACCCGCTGCCTCGTTATAACATCGGAAGCAATTGCAACACACAGGTTTCAACGAGGCGAGTCATTTATACCCATCGCCTATTTTACTAATCGGAACTCGCCGCTTATAGAAGCGGGAGATATTTTGGCGCCTCGTTATAATCTGATGTCAGCTTTCGGCTCTTTACCTTGTATCTCACGGGCATGTTCTAATTCCTTCTCCCATGTGAGGTGCTGATAATCTTTGGCTTTGGGAGCGGTTCCAAACCAGCCGAGGAAGTCTTCCCACATATCCACTGTCCAGCCTGCGTCGATTTGAGCTGTGGAATATTTCCCCTCGTCAAGCATCTGGAATCCCCAAATATCTCTGATATTGGATTTTTCGGCTCCGATAGTACATTCTTCAGCTAAGTGGGCGGGGATGAACAATACGCCTGCAGGGGTACCAAGGACAACATCGCCCGGCAGACAGATGGCTTTACCTATGCGGCAAGGTCCGTTATAGCTGACCAGGGTAACATCGCCTATACCTGTAGGATCGTTACCGCGATGATAGGTTTTGACGTTCTTGATAGCCATCATCTGTTCAGTATCTCGTACCCCACCCCAGATTACGGCTCCACCCCTCTTGGTGCGGGCAGCGATGGCCGTTGTGAGGTTTCCACCTACAAAGGTTCCTTGATAGCTTTATCAAACATATCAATGACAACAACATCGTCTTCAACTAGGGAGTCGAT
>DASRNX010000211.1:0-9173 GCA_035647175.1 Clostridia bacterium
ATATTATAGTGGCAAGTGCATGATTTGTCCAATATTATTAAGGACAACGATTTCATGTTGTCCTTGTTTAAAACGGAGACTTTTTTGGGCGATGTGAAATCCCAATTATAAGCGGAGTATCCGAGAATAATTTAGATTACAGATGATAGTTGGTGAAATTGTGGTGACAACAACAATAACAGAACACTTAAAATCCATAGCGACTTATTTCGTAGCATTGATTTTTGTGGTTTCAGGTGTAGGTCTATTTTTATTCTATTCCGCCGAAAAATCGGGGAAGGAATTCACGACAGAGGCAACTATAGCCAAGTATGGGGCGATGATCTATGTAATTTCGGGTATTGGAATTGCAGTGATAAAGATATTCCTGCAAATACTTTCCTGAGATAACACTTTAAGGTTCTATGAGACCCACCCTCCTTATTTTTACCTTTATTTCAAGGTCTAGGTCCGCGGTTTTAAACAGTTCATTCCATTCCTTCCCGTGCTCTTTCCAAAATTTTGGGTAATAACCCTCTATTTTTTCATCTATTTCAAAACAGTCCACGCCGTAGGTATCCCTGCCTTTTTTATAGGCGGCATCCACTGTATCCCTAATTTTATTTTCCACGGCTTTGCCCCAAAACTCAAGGAGTGTTTTGGTGTCCAATTTCGTGGTTGGATTTCCTACCTCATTTATATCCCCCTCTATAAAAACCTTCGTTTCTATTTTGATCTTTCCGTCCTTTATCTTTGGTATCGTACGCACGTTTATATTGTAGGCATTAAGGGTTAGTCTGTCGCCCATCTCATAGGATAAGTCGGCGGTTAATAGGCCTTTATGAACCTCTCCCAGGATAAATCGCTGTCCGATGACTTCGCTGTCGCTAAACCAGCCTACCAATTTGTAATCCTTGAAGATCCCAGCGCCTGATACCTCAACTGTATCTTTGCCGGCATTTATCCCAACCAAGGCTACATCGGATTCTCTGATAAAATTGCGATGGAGGTATCCAATATCAGGGAATGGGAAAATACCGGAATTATTAGCTGAATTTTGGGTGACT
Source organism: Clostridia bacterium (assembly GCA_035647175.1). Lineage (GTDB taxonomy): Bacteria > Bacillota > Clostridia > Caldicoprobacterales > UBA3941 > UBA3941. Next base: position 1,047 of record DASRNX010000211.1, read on the forward strand.
ATCTGGTCTATAACCATTGCTGATGAGGGTGCTGTTTGAGGTTCGGAATCTAGAACCTCCTTTGCTCGCCCTTTCGCAACGCATACTGAGGTTATCCTGCGTATATCCGGTTCCCTAAAGAGGTAATCCAGACTGCTTTTTATTCCATTACGAGCGTATTCCTCACCAAAAACTATAAGTTTACAATGGGATAGATTTGGAGTATCCCCAAAATGTTTCAATAGTGCATCTCTGGATTCGGATAGGCTATTGGACTTTATACTGATCTGCTGGGTAGATTTGCTCTTTTCGCCTTTCTCCCCTTTAAAGGAGTCCAACAGGGCAACCTGATAGGTTATATTAAGGCTATTATCCTCCTCTAAGTCTATTCCAAGCCCCAGGATAAACGCGTTCTTTTCAATTTCTACCCGATCCCAACAACCTACGGCAAAAATAGTAGATAATGCTATCAGAGAGGTAAGAATCCCTTTTCTAACCATTCTCATGCTCCTTTTTTCCAAATACCAAGGCGAATATCAAAAGCCCAACCACGAGCATTGATATCCCTGCGCCCAAATATCCGACGTATGTATTGACCTTCCTTATCTCAGGAAGATCCTGGGGGAGAATCGCTAACATATAGACTATTGGCGTTAAGATATAGATAAAGGTTTGATAGTTCCTCAAGCCAAAGAGACGAACTGTAGACAGAGAAGATATATAAAGGAGGTTGGCTACGGAAGTAAACGCCGCAAGGATCCATAGTATTACAAAGAATATATCAAATCTATCCGCGAAGGCGCCCGGAAAATTTATTATTCTCGCCAACGCGATGGTAGGATAATTTATTTGCTGGGACGGTCTTAAACCAAATGCCCCTACGGCCATTATAACTAGCAGGATATAGAGGACGGTGGGTATAGCTATCCCTATTAGTGTGCGGGGAATATCTGCCTTTTTTCTTTCAACGAATGGGATTATTAAAAGTATGATTTCATATCCCAAGAAAGCGGTGATCACGTTAGGCATGCCCTTGACAGTTCGCCATAATGGCGGGAAAAGCACGGGTCTTAACCGAACATAACTAAAACTGTTTATACTTAAGCCTATCACCAAGATTAGTGAAAGGATTATTATTGGCAAGAATAACTCTGATATCTTTGCTATGGCATTGATACCATTAAGGCTGAGATAGACGGCGGTAAAAAGCATAGAAACCATGATAACTTCAAGGGGGGTGCTATGAAGGAGCAAACCCTTCAAAGCATCTGAAAATCCCCTAAGAACCAGTGATGTAGAGAACATGAAGTATATGATGAGGATAACCCCTAAAAATTTTCCCAAGGGTTTCCCCAACAAGGATACTAGGTATTCTATTACAGTCTTTTTTTGAAAACGCCTTCCTAAAATATTCATGGATACAGCAAATATGGCGACCAATACCCCTGCCAAGAATGTAGATAACAGTGCCCCCTCCTGGGCCGATTCAGCCGCAATTTTAGGAAGGGATATAACTATCACCCCCAATATAGTAGTGGATATAAGGGATATGTATTGTAAACCTCCCAATTTATCGTGTTTTTTAACCATTACCATTCTCCTTATATGGGTCTTGATCCATTCTATCTATATCTACGGGGTGAACACTTATTGGCCTTCTCCACAGTAGATTGCGGGGTAGCCGCAAGATCCAATCCCTTGTATCTTGGGGAACTACCGGTGCTTGGGGGGTCATATAGTCAAAACCAAAGCTCTTCAAGCTTACCAGGTGAATGTTTAGCAGAATAAACCCCAATGCTACCCCATAAAGACCAAGTATAGCAGCCAGAATCATTAAGGGAAATCTAATAAGCCTGAGAGCAATACCCGCGCTGTAGGTGGGAATCACGAAGGAGGCAATGGCGGTTATAGCGACTAAGAGCACCATAGAAGGACTCGTTATTCCCGCCCTAACTGCGGCATCCCCAATTACTATACCGCCGACTATGCCAATGGTCTGACCTATAGCCTTGGGAAGCCTGGCACCGGATTCCCTTAAAAGTTCAATGGTGACTTCCATAAGGAACGCTTCTACAAAGGCCGGAAAGGGTATATTAACCCTATTTGCCGCTATGGCTAATGCCAGAGGAGTGGGTAAGAAGCTGGGGTGATACGTGATAACAGCTATATATAATGCCGGTACAAATGCAGCTAACAATGATGCACTCCAACGAAGAAACCTAAGAAAAGACCCAATTATCCATCTATCATAGTAATCTTCGGGAGCCTGAAAGAATTGGTATAAGCCAGCGGGGACGATAATGGCAAACGGGCTATTATCAACGAGTATTGCTACCCTGCCTTCTAGAAGGTTGGATACGGTGGTATCAGGCCTTTCCGTAAGCTGAACCTGGGGGAACGGGGAAAGGGTACTGTCCTGTATCCATTGCTCAATTTGGCCAGTTTCCATAATTTCGTCGACATCGACTTGGTTGAGCCTTTTCTCTACTTCCTCTATGAGCCCCGGATCAGTTATACCTTTAACATAAACATAACTCACATCGGTTTTACTCCTACGACCGAGTTGAATTGTTTTGATGACCATATTGGGGTCCTTGCATTTTCTTCTCAAAAGCGCAGTATTAACCCGGAGTGTTTCCGTAAATGCATCCTTTGGACCCCGTACCGACCCTTCCGTAACGGGCTCTGACACATCCCTGGCCGGCCATCCCCTTGCATTCACTATTAGAATCTTTTCAGATCCTTCCACTATCAAGGCCACCTCGCCGGACATTACCATCAACATACACTTATCCAAGGTGCTGGCCTCTGCTATCTCACCAACAGCTACAGCATTTTGTTTTATAAAATCATATGCGCTTTCAACCTGTATGGATTCATTCCTTGCCCTTTCGAGCACGGTTATTTCATACATAAGACTCTTGAGTATGTTTTTATTTATTACATCGGAATTAACCAAGCCATCAATAAAAACCAGTGCACAGGGAATACCCTGAGAGCCCAGCCTGAACTCCCTGAATACCGCATCCGAACTGTCCCCCAGAAATGCTTTGAATTTTTCCAAATTTTCTTCTGTACTGTTCGATAGGGTGACATCAACCTTTTCTTCGGCCTTAAGCTGCGGCGGGTCATTTTCTTCCATTACTTCACGGTTTTTAGGGTTTCTATCTTTTTTGGTAATCTTCATGCATCCTCCAGTACTTTAGCTACAGATAAACAATAGTCCAACTAAATTTATCTATAGGTGATAAATTTTATAGCTGTAGTTGTTTATCTATATATCAAAAATCCTATCATTAGGTTACACAAATTTTGGCCATTTATTCAGTGGGATAGAAAGGAAAGACAACAGGCCATTTACTAAACCTGTTGTCTTAATGTTGACTATAATATATGGATGGTATCAAATTAACGAAACTTGTTAAAAACCAATCCCGTTATAAGCTTGGGATAAAAATAAGTGGATTTTTGTGGCATTTTTTCGTTAGCTAAAGAGACCTCTTGAATTTGCCTTACGGCAGTAGACGATATAAAAAAGGTCATCTGATGGTTTCCATGTTCTACCTCTTCTATCCCCTCCATAATATTATGGGTGTATTCTAGATTCTCCTGATTGGCTAATTCCTTTTCACCAATACCGAGTATTCTGTCAAGGATTAGGGAGTGTAGTATGGATACATCGAGATCCAAGTATGAACTATGGCGCTTTGGATGTAGCGTTTTCATCATATCCATGGATTTCAAAGACAGGGCATAAATGGGATGCCCACTGCCTACATAAAGAACGAAGGTATGTAAGCCTTTCTCATCAAGAATGTTTTGAATAATATTGGACTTTTCCTTAATATCAAAAGCCGCACCGTCGTATTCTTCTATATAAAACTGGTCCCCTAAGCTATCTATAAGGGAATCTATACTAAAATTACAGATACCATTGACTATTCTATGTGTTGGGAGGATAACCAATCCCGAATCCTCCATATCTACCATTGTCATCATTACATAGTTATAAAGTTCATCCCCGGTGTGGTTGGGATTTTTATCCCTAAGCTCATTTCTATACGCCAACGCCGTCTCATACCTATGATGCCCATCGGCTATGTATAGTTTTTCCCCTTTTAATGCCTCCCTGATATCCCCAATAAATTGAGGATCATCAACAGCCCATACTCTTTCTTTAGTTTCAATCGGCCCACCATCGGCTAGGATATCAGGCTTATGCTTTGAACAATAGGCATCGATTAAGGAAGGGACCCTCCTCTTATGATCGTCATAGAGGCCGAATACCTGACTAAAATTTGCGTTACATGCCCGCATCAGCTGCAAACGGTCAGCTTTTGGCTTAGACAAGGTATTCTCATGGGGTAGGATTATACCTTTATCAAACTCTTCTAACCTGATCAATCCAATGAGACCTGTTCTAACGCGGGATATCTGATCCCCCAGTTTAAACTCCTGTTGATATATATATAGGCAATCCTTTTCCTCTGTAAGTAAAACTCCTTGGTCCTGCCAACTATTTAGAATCTCCCCAGCTCTGGTATACTTATTATCATGTTCGCTGTCTCCAGGCAAATCCTTAGGGAGTTCCAGCCTAATAGAATTGTAGGGATTTACATTATAAAATCCCTCTTGCTCTTCGCTGCTAATAATATCATAAGGGGGAGTAACCACATCGGAAACATCACCCACAATATCGACATTATATCGTAGAGCCTTAAATGGTATGATTTCTGCCATTTTATTTGACGCCCCTTTCATCATGTATTTTGCTACATTATCTTCACCTACACAATCTTATATGAATTAAGGGGAATCGTCAATATCCATGGAATTATGTGGATGATCATTGTAATTCCTTTAAATTATTTAGATAATCTATTAAATCCGAGGCCTCTCTTTTAGTTAGTGCTTTGCTGTCCACCTTCTGATACCTACTGGAGATTAAATCCTTCATCTCATCTTCCCCTAGATTGAGGGAAGTATATATGGCAAATATAGCCCTGCGTTGAGGGTCGGTAATGTTATCATCCTGTTCCTGGAAGTCGCTATGATTAGATCCGGCTACAGGGCTATCGGCAATCCTCTCACCCTCCTCCAGATCAGGTGCAAATTGGGTACCATAACCCAAAGCCGCAAGGGCACGTCCATAGGCCTTGGTATAGGCCTTTTCTATATAATCCCGAAAATCCTCCCCGGTCTCGGATCCTATTCCTACTTCAACATTACCTTTGGTATCAGTTACCTGGAGTTCAAAATAGGCGAAACGATTGTCGATATCGATTATTTTATCTAACACAATTGTTTGGGTGTTTTCGAAATTATTTTCACGAAACCAAACCATCCGCCATTTTATCTCTAAATAATCTGCAAATTGGGTCTCCCATGAATTGGTTTTAGGGTTCCTCCTGCGCAATGGGAGCTTTGTTAAGTATTCTTCCGGGTTAAACTTTTGTGGTGGCATCTCTCAAGCTCCTTATACCATGTATTCGGTGGTTACCGTACACATAGTATGTGTCAAATCAAGAAAAATTCACTAAAGATATTTTGGTAATTAGGACTTCCCATTTACAAAGGCACCAAATTTTTGATCCACCCTTCCGATATGGTCAATGAGCCAATCGACTAACTTCCTATTCAGCAGAATAGTAAACTGGATGCTGACCCCTTCCTCTTCGAAGCGTCTGTACAATCTTTCCACTTCATGGGTAAAGGTATTATGGAGCCTAGCATGTGCATCCCTATCTGGATAATTGTGAATCCTGTGTTGTTCCTCTTCATATTGAAAATGTTCCCTAACATACCTAGAAAGGAAATTCAAGGCATTGGCGACTTCCTGTTTGCTACCCCCTTTTCTGCAGGCCTCCAGCAAACGGGATACTTGTTCCACCAAGGCCTTGTGTTGATTATCAATTTGTCCAACCTCAATATTCCAACTATTTTGCCATTTGATTGACATATATTTACCCCCCCCTGATCGCTACAATAGGATATTTTAAATGGATAGTGTTATTACGCCTGTTTATCTCTTCAGAGAAGATGTTTATGTAGTCTATTTCCAGATGTATAACCGGGAACCCGTAAGGTATAAATAACCGAGATCAACAGAGATGAAACATATACCAATAATTTTCGATTCAATGGGCTACAATACGACATAGCAACAACATAGGTGATATTAATTATCACGCTATTAAAATTGCCAAGGTTGCTATTCTTCTAAGTTTTTATATCCGGGTTATTATATTTTTATATAGCTGAACACCGTGGAGTAAGATTCTTTCATCAAAATCAAATAAATTACTGTGGAGGGGATGGGTAAGCCCTTTTTCTTCATTTCCGCTACCCAGAAAAAGAAACACGCCGGGGACCACCTTTTGATAGTTAGAAAAGTCCTCTGCTATCATCAACGGGTGCGCTTCTATGTATTGTTCCGGGGCTAGTATGTCTACAACCTTCCCGGTCCATTCCTTATCATTAAAAACAGGTGGATAATAAATCCCTTCTTGGTAACTGGCTCCTACACCATAGGTTTTTTTTACACCCTCTAGCAGATCAAGGATTTTTATCCTTACTTTATTATAGACTTCGTCACTAAAAGTCCTGATGGTGCATTCCATCGTTACCTTCTCTGCTAGGATATTCCTGGTACTACCGCCGCTTATCTTGCCAATAGAAATGATGATGCTTTCCGTGGGATCTATGCCCCGTGAAATTATGGACTGAAGAGCCGTTATGAAATGGGCCGCCGCTACAATGGCATCTACCCCTTTGTGCGGCATAGCTCCGTGGGCACTTTTTCCCGTCAGCTCTATATTCACCTCGCTGGTTTGGGCCATGAGTGGACCAACCCTTGTTCCAGTTTTACCCTCCGGCAAATCCGGCAAAATATGAAGTCCAAAAATGGCATCGACCTTGGGATCCTCTAGTAAACCCTCTTCTATCATGGGTAGGGCCCCACCCTCCCTTTCCTCATCGGGTTGGAATATCAATACAACATTATCTGCAAGATCGTCTCTATTTTGGGAAAGCCATTCTGCCAGACCCAATAGAATGGCCATATGCCCATCATGTCCGCAGGCATGCATAAAACCCTTGTTCCTCGATTCAAAGTCTAAATCGGTCTTCTCATCCATAGCCAAGGCATCCATATCTGCCCTAAAAGCTAAAGTCCTTTTCCCGATCTTTCCTCTAATGGTGACCTTGATACCCGTTTTGGCTAAAATCTCAATTTCTTTATAGCCATACCCATCTAGTTTCTCTAAAATATAATCCCTAGTCCCAAATACTTCAAATCCGATTTCGGGATTTTGATGGAACCACCGTCTATGGTTGATGATATTATCTTCTAATTTTCGGATATCCCTATCCAGTTCAAACATTCTCCCACCGCCTCATTTTTTATATAGCTCTCCCTTGATGGTCTTTTATCAGCCTAGTTAAATAATATCATTGATCGGATAATGTTTGCATATGTTTGCATATAATCGGGAGATAACTAAAAAAGAGCTTGAGTAAAATTCTCAAACCCCTTGGTATTGGTGCCGGAGACCGGAATCGAACCGGTACGATCTTTGTTGGATCGCAGGATTTTAAGTCCTGTGCGTCTGCCTGTTCCGCCACTCCGGCATATTGGAGGCGGCACCCAGATTTGAACTGGGGGTAAAGGATTTGCAGTCCTCTGCCTTACCACTTGGCTATGCCGCCTAATATGGAGCGGAAGACGGGATTCGAACCCGCGACATTCGCCTTGGCAAGGCGACGCTCTACCACTGAGCCACTCCCGCTTATCTATGGTGCCTCGGGGCAGAATCGAACCACCGACACGCAGATTTTCAGTCTACTGCTCTACCGACTGAGCTACCGAGGCAATTTATTTATATAATGGCGACCCGGAAGGGGCTCGAACCCTCGACCTCCAGCGTGACAGGCTGGCATTCTAACCAACTGAACTACCGGGCCATCTAACAAAAAACATTGGTGACCCCTAGGGGACTCGAACCCCTGATACCGCCGTGAAAGGGCGGTGTCTTAACCACTTGACCAAGGGGCCACTATGGTGACCCATCGGCGATTCGAACGCCGGGCCACTTGATTAAAAGTCAAGTGCTCTGCCAGCTGAGCTAATGGGTCAAGTCTTAAGCGACA
>DASRNX010000212.1:0-2415 GCA_035647175.1 Clostridia bacterium
ATCCATACATAGCCCTTGGGGCAGCAACTATATTTGTGGGGCTTGTAAAATTAAGACGCAGGGGTTTATATCTGCCCCTGGTCCTGCTCATATTTGCTTTAGGGGGTGTCCTCAACACATATATCCACAGCATTCCCAATACGGATTTGGATGATTTTATTGGACAAGCCCCCGTAACCCATGGACAGGTTCTGGAACAGGTAAAACAAAGGGATTCTAGTGCGTCCTTTATCTTGGAGGCCCGGGGTATAGCCCATAATAATGTTCAACACGGGATCAATTGTAAAATAAGGATGACGGTCTATTTCTCCTCGGATAATGGGGAAGATCTCGGGATAGATATCGGTGATTGGATAGAGGTAAGGGGAAAAATAGAAAGACCCCAAGGCCGTAGAAATCCCAAAGGTTTTGATTATAGGTCCTATCTCGGACGCAGGGGGATCTACTATACCATGGGGGTTCCCAGGGGAAATATTTTATCTATAAAGGCTGGGAGACTCCCATGGCCAAATTCTTGGTTAAGATCTGCTAGGGATTATATGGCTCGGGTCTTTGATACATATGTAGGGGGCGGAGAATCCGGACTGATAAAGGCAATGCTCATAGGGGAAAAATGGGCATTGCCATATAGGGTTACAGAGGAGTTTAGGAACACTGGAATTGCACATATTCTGGCCATATCAGGACTGCATATAGGATTTATCATTCTATTATTATCTTGGCTTACCGGAATCTTAAAGTTATCACCCAAGGCTGCCTTTTTTGTTCAGGGGATAGTCCTTGGGGTTTATTGTATTTTGGTGGGTGGGAGCCCGTCGGTGCTCAGGGCTTCAATCATGGGGACAATAATCCTGGGCGGAAGGGTGATTGGGAGAAAGGCTGAGCCCTTAAACAGCTTGTTCTTGGCAGCTTTTATTGTCCTTCTCATTAATCCGCTGGACTTAAAGGAGATAGGATTTCAGCTTTCCTTCGGTGCGGCGGCAGGTATCATATTATATTCAAGACCCATAGGCACCAGGTTAGGGCTGTTGCCCAAGGCGATAGCAGATTCCCTGGCGGTTATGCTGTCGGCGCAGATGGGTACATGGCCCCTCCTGGCATACTATTTTAATGCATTTTCGCCCATAGGCTTTGTAGCTAACCTCATCTTGGTCCCCATAGCGGGTATGATCGTTATCCTTGGACCGATACTATTGGTAGTTGCAGCGCTGTTTCCCGCCCTGGCCATATTTTTAGGCCGTGGGATGTGGGCCATAAGCCACGCTCTCATAGGCACCAACGCATGGCTATCAGGCTTTTCGTGGTCTGCCTTTAGGGTCGTATCTCCGAGCATTATATCCCTTTTTATCTACTACGCTATACTCTTAATAATATCCCAGGAACGCCCTGACTTTATTAAAAGACCTGCAATTACCTGTGCAGTATTAGCCTTCGTCGCATTGGTACCCATAGTCATGGGGCCGGTTTTTGACAAGGATCTTAGGATCGTCTTTGTGGATGTGGGACAGGGAGATTGTATATATATAAAATCCCCGGATGGAAAGCATATATTGGTAGATGGTGGCGGGATATCCCCGGAGGCGGGTGATTTTGATGTAGGCACTGAAATAGTTGTTCCCTTTCTGCTGAAAAATGGCATCAAGAGGCTTGACGCTGTGATCATGTCCCATGCCCACGATGATCATATAGGAGGGTTGATACCGGTTATAGAGGATCTTAAGGTAGATGCTTTTATGGAATATCCCCCGGGGGAACAATCAGCACAATATCAGACCCTAAGTGATCTAGTGGCCAAAAAGGGTATTAGGCGCATAGAAGCCAGGGGCGGGGAAACCTATAGAATAGGCAAAGAGATGTTTTTAGATATTATATATCCTGTCACAGATACAAAAGTATTAAATAGGCTATATGAAAGGAATGAAAATAATCTATCCTTGGTGGTCAGAATACGCTGTCAGGACATCGGAATTTTGCTTACCGGAGATATGGAGGGGGGCGTCGAATCCTATCTATCGAAGGTATGGGATGAAAGCGTTTCCTTGTTGAAGGTGGCCCATCATGGGAGCAAGACCTCATCCACAGAAGGATGGATCGATATAATAGATCCTGATATAGCGGTGATCCAATCCGGAAAAAACAATTTCGGGCATCCCGATCCCGCCGTAATACAAAGGTTCGAAGACCGGGGCAGCCAAGTGTTTAGAAATGATAGGGAAGGGGCAATTACCCTTATATACAGAAAAGGCAAATGGCTAGTCACTGCAGATAATCATTACGCAAACTAGATTTATCGGCACGATAATTGCAACGGTTTTATGCAATTTCATGGTGATAAATTTTTAGTTGGAGTTGTTTGTCTGTCCCATAGCAAAGAATAGAAAATCGAAAAATGTCGTGGCATATATTATATTGTTA
>DASRNX010000213.1:0-7540 GCA_035647175.1 Clostridia bacterium
TAGGAGTTCCGGTCTGAATCCTGTTAAACTATTTAATCTCTGGATGTATATATCCCTTTCCAGAAGATTATCAACATCCGATAATATACTAACGGCCTTTGTGGTGAACTTTACCTTATCATCCTGGTTATCCAGATCATATTGGGCTTTCAGTTGGTCTATCTTAAAATCGGTTAGAGATACGGCATTGTCCAAAAGTTTGTTAAAATATTCAACGCCGTGATCTACCAGAATATCATCAGGGTCCATGCCCTTTGGAAATACAATAACCTTCACGTTGCATCCGACACTTTTTAATATATCCAGGCCCCTAACTGTAGCCCTTTGACCCGCAGCGTCCCCATCATATGCCGTGTAGATATTTTGTGTATACCTCCTCATTATTCTGGCCTGCTCCGGCGTAAGGGCAGTTCCTAATGAGGCCACACCATTTTCAATACCGAACCTATAAAGGGAAATAACATCCAAATATCCTTCGACTATTACTAAATTGGCAATAGGCCGCTTTTTTCTTGCTAAGTTAAGGCCAAATAAAACTCCGCCTTTATTGAAAATGGGGCTTTCCGGGGAGTTTAAATACTTGGGAGAGGAATCATCTAAAACCCTTCCCCCAAATCCCACTACCCTATCCCGATGGTCAATTATGGGGAACATGATCCTATCCCGAAATCGATCGTATACACTTTGATTCTTTTCAAGGACCAAGCCTACCTCTGTCAATAGCTGTGTATCATATCCTTTGCCCAGCAAATAGTTCTTAGTGGAGTCCCAAGAATTTGGGGCGTATCCTAAGCCAAATGTTTTTATTATTCTTTGATCTATTCCCCTGGACTTTAAGTATTCCAGAGCTCGCTTACCAAGGTGGGACAAGAGTCTGTCATGGTAGTATAATGCTGCCTCCCTATTTAGTTCATGAAGTCTCTCATTATGCTTTCTGGTTTCCTCATCCTGTGGATTCTCTGCGTAACCCGGCAGAGAAATCCCCTTACGCTGAGCCAAAAATTTTACAGAATCTATAAAATCCAGCCCCTCCTGGGCCATAACAAAATTAAAAACATTGCCACCCACACCGCAACCAAAACAATGGTAGAATTGCCTTTCGGGATCCACGGAAAAGGAGGGCGTCTTCTCATTGTGAAACGGGCACAAACCAAAATAGTTTTTACCCTTGGGCTTAAGCGCCAAATATTCGGATAATACATCCGTTATCTCGTTGGCTATCCTTACTTCCTCTATAAAATCTTCGGGCAAATAGCTGGACATTGTCACCACCTGTCATTCTCACAATATATATCAACACAGCATTTCAAAATAAGCCTCGATGTTCTAAAGCATCATAAAGTTTGCTAACAAAACTCCTAGGTTTATATTCGACATGCTTTGCCAATTTCCTTCTTTTAATCACAACATTTTGATAAGGTTATCGGGGGATCCCCCCCAACATGCTGTCTCTACTTATTATGTTAGTTATTCCCAAGATTTATGATTATTTTTATTATTCCCTAAGGGTCTTGTAATGTTTCAAAAACTCCCAAGGCGTATCTATCTGTCATTCCCGCTATATAATCGCATACCACTTGATCTGTCCCCCATTGGGATATATTCTTAAAGTATTCTGTGGGTAGCATATGGGGATTATCTGAGAAATAATAAAAGAGCCTCTTTAAAACATAATCGGCTTCATTTTCTTGGCTTTTTGATACCGTTCCTATATATACCTTCTCGAACATAAAATTTCTTAATTCATTTGTGGCATTTTCCACATCGTCTGACATCCTTATATGGGCTTTATTCAGACTGTTAAAGATGACATCCTCCACCATTTTATTGATGCGCTGTCCATGGGTTTCACCCAATATAAGAATACAGGGCCTTGGTAAACTATCCTGTGAAATAACGTTGGCCCTTATAGCATCGTCTATGTCGTGATTTATATAGGCAATTCGATCACTTAGTCTTACAACTTTTCCCTCCAAAGTTGAAGGTATTTCGGATTCGGTATGATTCTTTATTCCGTCCCTAACCTCCCAAGTAAGGTTGAGACCGCATCCATTTTCCAATACTTCCACTACCCTAAGGCTTTGTAAGTTATGCTTAAATCCATTTTTGGACAAGCTGCTCAAGGTTCTTTCGCCCATATGGCCAAAGGGCGTATGACCGAGGTCGTGACCTAAGGCTATTGCCTCTGTGAGATCCTCGTTGAGCTTTAGAGCCCTTGCTATAGTGCGGCTAATCTGGGAGACCTCCAAAGTGTGGGTAAGCCGGGTTCTATAATGATCTCCCTCGGGGGCAATAAATACCTGAGTCTTGTGCTTTAAGCGCCGAAAGGACTTGCAATGGAGTATCCTATCCCTGTCCCTTTGAAAGTCGGTGCGAATATCACATTTCTCTTGGGGAAATAATCGGCCTTTGGATTGGGCGCTCAAGGCCGCATAGGGTGAGAAATTGTCCTGTTCCCATCTTTCCGTCTCTTTGCGAATAATCATATTATCCCCTTTAAACCCATTCCTTTTGCTTTACTCATCTATATTATATATACAACATATATGTCCAATATCCTTCTATTTCCCCAAGAAAATTGTTCCCTCAAGGGATGCCCCTTGATATATTAGCCTTTACTCGCCACGGACATCGACCCGATACCCCGGCCTAATTTATTTCCCCATATGGGGGTATGTCTTTTCTCGTGTAGTTATAAAAATAGGATTCCACAATAACATTAGAACTAAAACTCTATCACATTATTGTATTTTAGGGGCAGGCCTTCCTTATAAATGTGGGAAGCGTCGGACAAGGACAGACATTTAGGTGTTGTAAGGCCGTCACTGTTGTTCTTAAATTCGAATACGGTAAAGCTTGAATGGGACATATCAAAGCTCGACCAAAATAGGTGGGGCGGTATCTGTAATAAATGGGATATCCAGGTCAAACCAAACCCCTGATGACAAAACAAGGCTACTTTATCCTCATTTGGTCTTATAATCTTGTATACACTGCCCTTACGTTCATAGCCCAGTTTGTATAAAAACTTATCCGAAGAATCAATTAATTCATCATAGCCCTTTTTGCCGTCGATCATCTGCAAACCTTCGGCTTCGTGCCATGCTTCCCCTAGATTAACGGTTTCATCATTCTTCAAAATCGTAGTCTGTTGGCTAAAAACCCAGCCCCTGTTTCCGTCCGGCATTATACCGGCGAATCTTTCCCAAGCCTCCGATTCGCTGGTCCATGGTTCAATATTGCATTCCATGTCCAACAGATCGCAGGTTGCCTTTGCTGTCTCCTTGGCTCTTCCCAAAGGTGACGAATAAATTACATCGACTCCATATACCCCCAGCCTTTTTGCCAGTGCATCCGCTTGTAGTTTTCCTTTTGGAGTTAGGGTATCCGTGGTATAATCCGGATCACCATGTCTAATAACATATAAAATCATGCAGAATTGCCTCCTTATGTGATTGCTGCAAAAAGTAAATACCCAAAACTGCCGCTAAATATCAGTCAAAGGTCCAAAATTTTGCATACAGCAACAATTGTACATTATTTTTGACTGTTTGGCAAAAACGAAAGGTCCGGGACACAAATAAAAAGCCGATTAAAGGTTTATCACCCTTAATCGGCAATTATAATAATTTAATTCCTTGTGCCAATTATCTATATATCGGTAATGAGCTATTGAACGCCCAGTACCATCTAAATCCTTAACCCCAGTTTATATCCTGCATGGAAAGCATCGAAGATCTTGGCGGGCTCTACGCAATCACCGATTGAATGCACTTCCGGCCCCCCAATTGATTTTAGTCCCTCTTCCAGCTGGGACTGGGGTCTAAAGCCTACGGCCATTATAACGGTATCGGCCTCAATCTCCTTTAGTCTGCCCCCATGCTCCACAACTACACTCTTATCCTTTATCTCTACTAATCTATGTTCGATTAGAACCTCCATTTGGGTCTTGGCTATTCTCTCTCCATAGGCCAGTTGATCTGTTGTGGCCACATCCTTCATTATAGCATCTTGCATCTCCACAACGGTTACCTTTTTCCCGCCCTCAGCCAAATAGAGCGCAGTCTCTGCACCTACCAATCCACCGCCTATCACCACTGTCTTGTCTCCGACTTCTCTATGGTTATTGAGAATATCCAAGGCCGAGACTACATGTTCCTTATCTTCTCCGGGTAAATTTAGCTTAATCTCGACGCCCCCGACGGCTACTACTACTGCATCAAAGCCAGTAAGGTCTTCAACATGGGCTTCTTTTTCGACAACGGGAATCCCCAGCTTCTCCACCTGGGTTATCAGGCTCTTGGTTAGGGGCCTTATATCCGACTTAAATTCCGGTACTGCTGCTTCGTTAAGGGCACCGCCCAACCTATTCTTTTCAAATAAAGTAACATCATGGCCCCGAAGCTTTGCCACCCTGGCTATTTCCATACCGGCAGGTCCGCCTCCTACCACGGCAATCCTCTTAATCTCCTCGGCAGGGGTTATCTCCAGCTGTCCTTCTCTGGATATAGTGGGATTCACTGCGCAAGTAACGGCCTTAAATCGGAAGAAGGTCCTCTCCAGACATCCTTCGTTACATCTGATACAGGGACGGATATCCTCGGGCCTATCCTCCATTGCTTTTTTCGGCCAATAGGGGTCTGCCCATAAGGGTCTTCCAAGACCTACGAAATCGGCCTTGCCCTTTGAGATAATATCCTCTGCATATTCAGGCAACGTTATGGAACCGGAGGCAATAATAGGAATATCTACTTCCTTTTTAATTGCCTCGGCTGCCCAGGTATTATGGCAGATTGACATGGACATGGGGCTTACCTGGTGGATCATTGTATGGTGATCCCCGCCGGATACGTGAATGGCATCGATACCTTCGTCCCTTAATACCTTAGATAAAACAATGGTCTCTTCGATGGGAAAACCGTCCGGCTCGTAGTCCGTACCGCTGAGGCGAATCGTCAACGGAAAGTCCGGGCCTATTTTTTTTCGGATGTTTCTGGTGATCTCTATGTATATGCGCATACGATTTTCCAGGGAACCTCCGTACCAATCAGTTCGTTTGTTGGTGTGGGGTGAGAAGAAGTTAGTCAATAAATATCCATGGGCCCCGTGGATCTCAACCAGTTCAAAACCGGCGGATACAGCCCGCTGTGCAGCATCTCCAAAGGCTTCTACTATATCCTGTATTTCGGATATACTCAGGACATGGGGTACAGCATCCAATCCAACCCTATCATAGAGTGCCGGCCATGGCATAGCGGAGGGTGCAGCAATGGGGGGTGTACCTAAAAACTTTTGTCTTCCGCAATGTTCAATCTGGATTCCGGCCCTTGCCCCATTATCCATGATGGTTTCTGCAAGCCATGCCAGTCCGGGAATGTGTTCATTGCTGGATATGCCAAGATGGCAATGGGCCGATTTGCTGGCTATATCGTCAACATAAGCATACTCAACTACAACAAGCCCTGTCCCGCCCCTTGCCTGTTCGGTATAATACCTGATCAATCGGTCGCTGACGGATCCGTCTATATTGCTCATTCCGGAGGATTGGGGTGCCTTTAGCACACGGTTTTTGATTTTCAGATTACCTATACTTCCTTCTGAGAATAGATGAGGAAACATTTGTGACATTTTTCTACCTCCAAACACTTTATTTTGTTAGTTTATACATTCACTGCTAATTGTACAGGATATCCAATTAAAACACTGTCATCCTTGTTACATAATTAACATACTTTTTGAACAGGTATTAATCCATATGAATCAACATATCATAAAGCTTGAGGGTACATATGGGTATTCCAATGTATCATAGTATACATTACGTTCGAACAACTGCCTACCTGCAAGCCTTTAGCCAGGGCGGATGTGACATACAAAAGATCTATCCAGTGGTCTACAATTATACATACGTCGGAATCTATAATAACACCGTTAATAGTTTAACATTTGTTAGGTCTCCACTTTATCCCTTCAATACATTGACTGTGTCCCGACTTTGACTTATGATAAGAATATACAGATATTTGGAAATTTATAGGGGGGGATCATATGCTCTATTCAACAAACTTTTGGCTTCGGGGTGATTTAAAGGCCTTTAAAAACCTCTTCAAAAACTTTGCTATTTCTACCCAAAAGTTTGACCCAAATACTATTATTCGTTGCCCCGGCTACAAAGCCGATAATCTCTATTATCTTATAGAAGGTCTGGTAAAAGCCTCCATGACCAACAGTAACGGCCTGGAAAAAACTATAGGTTATCATATGCCGGGGACCCTCTTCGGTCTGGACTCCCTGGTTGAAAACGAGGATACCCTTGTGACCTTTACACCAATAACAGATACGCTCTGTTACGAGCTTTCAAATGTTTCAATAAAAAATATGATCCTGGAAGATAAGATGTTTGCTATTAAGATAGCAGAATACTATTGTAAAGTACTGCGGCTGATGTGCTTGGAGACGGCTAATCAATCCTTTAACAATGCGACGGCCAGGGTCTCTAACTTTCTATATATGTATTATTTGAGTACCCGTGATAACGGGTATAACCACCTTTACCTAACCCAAGAGGAGGTATCCTCCATTGTCAATGTATCCAGAGTACAAGTCGCTCGCATCTACAGGCTCCTTCGTGAAAAGGATATAATTGAGACCGGTCGCGGCCAAGTCACCATCACCAATCCCGGGAATCTCTACTCCTTTTGCCACTTCTCTTAGTCAAATTCCCTTTTGCGTAACATATATAGTTATAAATGAACCTAAGACTATGATCCGGTAGATTTATACCGGCTTAAGCCAAACAGAAAAAACAAATAGCAGGGAACCAGAAACAATAACCCAAGTAAGGGTGTAAGCATGTAAAAAATGTCCTTTTTTATATCAAGAAGGTATAATAAGGGGTAATACTGAAATAATGCCAGCGGAATTATATAGGTGACAAATTTTAAGATACCATCACCATATATGGAGTAAGGGTATGTGCCAAATTCTCGTCCCCCATCGGTCAATACGTTCATAAATTCTAACCCCTCTATGGTGAAGAAGGTAAATGATGCATAGATGAGGAACAATCCAAAGAATATGAGCATCCCGCATACAACCATGAGTAACAGCGTCAATATCTTATCCCAGGTCCAAACTACACAGCTTTTAGGAATTGCATAGGAAAAAACCATGGTTGCCTGCATAAGTCTCCCCAACCGCGAAAACTCAACCTTTCCTGCTAATACCTGAAATATGATTCCCCGGGGCCTGACCAGCACCCTATCAAATTCACCGTTTGAAAGCATCTGAGGAAACAGATCAAAGCCCCTGGCGAAGCATTCGGCCAGGGAAAATGCCATAAGCACAACCGCAAAGCATAGGAACACCTGCTCCAGGGTAAAGCCCCCAACGGTTTTAAATCTGTCCATCATAAAGTACAACCCTAAAAGAACGGTGAAGGACATAAGGAATTGCCCAATGATTGTCAGAAAAAATGATGCCTTATATTGCATTTGGCTTTTAAAGTGTATAGAGATATATTTTATATACAGTCTCATAT
>DASRNX010000214.1:0-2652 GCA_035647175.1 Clostridia bacterium
ATCGGCATCCCAATGGGGGGTCCGCTCCCCCATGAGATAGGGGACAAAGAATACGCCCCTGGAACCGGCAGGCGAATTCTTGGCTAAGCCTTGGATTATATCGAATATGCTGTCATTATTTTTAGCGGCCAATTCCTTCTCATGCCTGCCTAAATTATCGACTACCCAATCATAGGAGATGGTGGCACTTTGGACCGTACCTATTACGTTATAGTGTATCCCGTCCAAGTCACAGATGTTAAAAATCCTAGCCTCCTTATCCAAAATGGGGTTCTTGCTGGGGGTAGATATCCAAGAGCTGCTTCCTATATAGTTATAGGCCATGCCCTCCCTTACTACCCCGGCGCCTTTGGCAGCGCATGCACCATCCCCGCCACCAACTACCACCGGTATGCCCTCCTTAAGGCCCAGGATTAGGGCGGCTTCTTTACTAAGACTCCCTAATATATCATGGGACTTCATAATATGTGGTAGCTTGCCCATATCTATCCCTACGCCCCCTGCTATATCCTCGGACCATTTCTTGGCCTTAATATCTAAAATACAGGTTAGAGAGGCATCGGAATAATCCGTAAAGCCCAATTTCCCCGTAAGCTTATAGGCTATATAATCCTTGGTGTTTAGAAAATAGGCCGTGTCATTATAGATGTCGGGGTAATGCTTCTTAAGCCACAGTATCTTCGGTAGGGTATAGTGTGGATCGATTCTGTTACCCGTAATTTCATATATATAACGGCTTTGAAATATCTCTAAAAGGGTCTGACACTCCGGCTCGCTTCGGACATCGGAGTGAATTATATTGTTAAAAAGGGGTTGGCCTTGGCTATCTACGGGCAGACAACCGTTCATATGTCCGCTAAGGCCTATGACCTCTATATCCATGGGATTCATGCCGTATTTTTCAATGAGTTCCTCAGTACCTTCTATAACACTCTTCCAAAAATCCTCGGGCCGCTGTTCGGACCACCCGGGTTGGGGGTAGATGGTATCATACCCCGAAACTGTAGACCACACCGTCTTGCCCTCTTCGTCAAATACCGTGCATTTATTACCCGTGGTACCTATATCGTATGTTAAAATGAAATTTCCCCTGGCCATTTTTTTACCTGCCCTTCATAATTACTTGTATAATGCTATTTTAATCCATATCCAGTTTAAAATGAAGGGTGACTTGATTAATATATCTCTATAACCAATAATGCCTATGGACAGGCCCGAGGGTTTTGATATAAAATTTGATGTAGAGTTTCAAATTCAATCTGGTGTCCTAGTTAAATATGTCGGTAATAACTATTGAACGCTGTTTCCACCATTGATTTGGAGAAAACTAAGGCCTATTCCATTTGAAAAGCCTATCGCTTCCAATCCTGCCTCCTGCCGGTGGAATCGGTTTAAGGCGTCCTGCCTTAAACTACGGCTTTTCTGCATTCCATAAGCCAAGTTTTCTTAGCCCAATCAATGAAGTCATCCGCTTTTCAATAGTCTATTACCTGGATAAAGAGTTGGCACAATGTGTAAATTTTGGTTGATCCGCAAAACATATAAGCGTAAGGGAATGATTGTAATGAAATATATAGTAGTTTTGGGGGATGGGATGGCCGATAGGCCTATACCGGAGCTGAATAATAAGACCCCCCTCCAATGTGCCAAAAAGCCAAATATGGATAGCCTGGCCAGCCGGGGCGAAATGGGTCTTGTAAATACCATCCCCGAAGGTATGCCTCCCGGGAGTGATGTTGCCAACCTGTCCACCATGGGGTTTGACCCCCGCCTCTACTACACCGGACGCTCCCCGTTGGAAGCGGTCAGCATGGGCATAGAACTTGCAGATACCGACGTAACCCTGCGCTGCAATCTGGTAACCCTATCCGAGGATAAGGCCTATGAAGATAAAACGATGCTGGATTATAGTTCCGATGAGATTTCGTCGGAGGAGGCTAAGATACTTATAGACGATATAGGGGCTCAACTTAATGGGCCTGACATTTCCTTTTATTCCGGGATTAGCTATCGTCATTGCATGGTATGGTCAGGCGGCCCTGTGGATCTAAATCTGACACCGCCTCACGATATATTGGAAAAGCCCATAGGCGATTTTTTACCCAAGGGGAACACGAATAAAATTATTTTAGAGATGATGGAAAAAAGTCATGAAATTTTAAAGAACCACCCCGTCAATCTGGCCAGGATCTCCAAGGGTCTTGGCCCAGCCAATTCTATATGGCTATGGGGAGAAGGTAAAAAGCCCTCCCTTCCAAGCTTTCAGGAAACCTATGGGAAAAAAGGTTCCGTCATATCAGCCGTGGATTTAGTTAAGGGCATCGGCATATCCGCAGGGCTGAGATCTGTCCATGTAGAGGGGGCTACGGGAAATATCGATACCAATTTTGTAGGCAAGGCAGAAGCTGCTCTTGAGGAATTGAAGTCCGGCCAGGATTTTGTATATATACACATAGAGGCCCCCGACGAGTGCGGCCATCGCCGGGAAATCGAAAATAAGGTTAAATCCATAGAGCTGATAGATAGGCAGGTCTTAGGAACCCTTCTTGAAGGGCTGGAACAATACGAAGATTATAGGATCATGATTCTTCCGGATCACCCCACTCCGCTGGCCCTTAGAACCCATACCTCAGATCCCGTCCCCTATATCAT
>DASRNX010000215.1:0-12475 GCA_035647175.1 Clostridia bacterium
TCAACGGATCCTCGGAAGCAGATAGCTTTTGCTTGAATTGGTTACCCAATGACCACATACCGCCATGGGAGTCGGACCAGCCGTTGGCAGCTTTTGGAATTACATAGCCATCATCGTTCAGGTCATAATGTGTGCCTTCAATACCCCAAGCCATGATATTGAGGAGCTCTTCATTCTGATGCATCTCATTGATATACATCATAGCACGTGCAGGATCCTCGGAGGTGATTGGAATACCCAGCATGGATCCGCCGGCATGGGTGGTTACGTTAACAGATGCGGAGGTCTGATGCTCAACCAACTTAAGTTCGGGGTTACCGGATTGGGCTATAAGTTCCTTGGCCTTAACCTGTCCGCCCTTCAATACGAAGTCGGTGGATACCAGGAATGCACCGTTATTCAGATAGTCAATGTTGCTGAAGGAGGTTAAGTGGGAGTCAGGATGTAGTAAGCCGTCCTTGTTCCACTTGGCCATGATTTCACGGCGGTTTCTTCCTGCCATGGGATCGTCTTCGGTCCATTGATTTACAGGTTCGCCATCGGTAGCACCAGGTTCACCGATATACATGGTGATGGAGCTCATGTCGGACATAAAGCCCTGGATGAATGGGTCAAATGCAGACCAGCCGCCGGTAGATAACAGCGGATAAGTTCCGGCTGCATATTCTTCACTGTTCTTAAACTCGTAAAGAATCGGCTCTAGGTCCTCAACGGTATTAACTTGAGTTACATCGATATCATACTTTTCGGTCAATTCTTCATTCCATACTAATCCGCCGGGAACGCATAGTTCCTTGTTGGTGGATACACCATAGAGGGCTCCGTCAACGATGTTGGCGGGAATGAAGTCACCCAGGTCTACAACGGTCTGGGGTGCATACTCAGCCATCAGATCATCTAAGGGCAGCAGAACGCCTGCACTTATGTTATCCATATAGCCCATCCACTCAGGGGTCCAGAAGATATCTATCTTCTCACCGGAGTTAAGGGCAACTTTGGCCTTTTCGTCCCAGTCACCGCCGGCTACCATAACAAAATCGATGGTGGCGTTGAACTTGGGCTCGATAATTTCATTGATTGCTTCTTCAATGACCTTATCCTGGTCGGATGCCTTTGTAGAGTATAGATAGTACACGATCTCATAGGGTTCAAGATCGGCGGTATCGGGCTCGTCCGCAGGCTCTTCGTCGTCTGCCGGTTCTGGGGTGTCATCAGCTGGTGTATCAGCTGGCTTATCCGGCTCTTTTACTGGCTGCTTTGCGCCGGTGCAGGCAGTAAATGCGAACACTAACGCCATAATAAGTGCCAGAAAAATAATGCTTTTTTTCATTCTTGTTTCTCCTCCTCGTGATTATATGTTAAAGGGAAAATCCCTTTAATCGCTCTAGTTAAATTTGTACTGGGTTAATTCCCATCATCCCTTTACAGCACCAATAGTTAGGCCTTTGACAAAGTATTTTTGGAAGAAGGGATATGCCAGAATTATAGGACCCATGGTAACAACTGCCATAGCCATCCTGAAGGATTCTGAAGGAAGGTCCCCCAGATTCTTGATGGTATCGACGGCGCCACCGCTGGATGCTGCCATCTCCTTTAGGAATTGGATGGACTTTAGAATCTCTGCCAGGGTATATTGGAGGTTATATAATTCCCTCTTGTTTATAAGGAGCAGAGCGTTAAAATAGTTATTCCAAATGCCGACGGCAGCGAATAAAGCTACGGTAGCAAAGCCCGGGATAGCCAGGGGTGCTACGATTTGCAATAATGTTCTCCACTCTCCCGCACCATCTATACGAGCAGACTCAATAACGGAGTCGGGAATATTGGATCTATAGAAGGTTCGCATTATGATTACCCAGTATGCGCTGAAGCTTTGGGGTAAAAATAAGGCATAAAGCGTGTTGTTGATCTGCAGGATCGAGGTACACAGCATATAAAATGCGACCGTACCGACGTTAAATACCATGGAGAAAAAGGAATAGAAGGTAAAGAAGCGCCGATATCGAAAGTCCGTCCTGGAGAGTGGGTAGGCATATAATCCTACACTGATTACACATAAAACTGTACCTAGTAAGGTGGCTGCCACGGTGTTTTTATAAGCTACCAACATAGATCCGCCACCGGAGGACAGTAGGAATTTGTAAGCTGAGCCCGAAAATACGGCAGGCCAGAATTTATAGCCTTTCATAACTAAGGTCGCGTTATCTGTAAAGGATGCAACTATAACAATCCAAAGCGGGACTATACAAAACAGGCAACCTATGATGAGAAGCACATTCCAAACCAGATTGGCCCCTGCTGAAAGCTGGTTCATATCTTTATATTTGGATGTCTTTTTCTTGGGCAAAGCAGGTGTTATATTCGTCATGCTCGTCATATAAGGGTTCCTTCTTTCTATATATATTTCTTAACAAAGCAGTTCCGATTAAAACATCGCCATCTCTGGTTCTACCTTGCGCACGATACTATTGGTCGTAAGAACAAGAACAAATCCGATGAGAGATTGGAAAAAAGCAGCCGCTGCAGGGTAATAAAGTTTGGACGGATTGCTCTTTATCATCTCATATACATATACATCAATGGTCAGGGAGTTCTGATAAGCGGCGCTGGCACCGTTACGCAGATTGTAGAACATATCAAAATCGGCGTTTAGAATACGGCCAACGGCCAGAATCTGTAAAAGAATGATGGTGGGAACCAATTGGGGAAAGGTAACATACCTAAATTGTTTCCATTTGCCCGCGCCATCTATTGAAGCCGCCTCATATAGCTCCTGAGAAAATCCTGTAATGGTGGAAAGGTAAATGATCGAACCGTTTCCGGCATATTTCCATAAGTTGAAAATCACATAGATAATAGGCCATGCTTTCGCATTATTGTACAATTGCGGAGGGGTCATACCAAGAGCTGTAAACGCTTGGGGAATAACACCTGCAGGACTTATGAATGCGAATAGAATGTAAGTTACAATAATCCAAGAAAGAAAATAAGGTAAAAATAGTATAGTATGATACACTTTTGCGGCCTTTCTTTGGCGAAGCTCGTTGATCCCAACAGCCAGGGCAACGGCGGCCACCAGGCCTATTGCCATAAATACAAGGTTGTAGCCGATGGTATTTCTCATAAATACGGGAAACAAGGGGGCATTCAATATGAACTTAAAGTTCTCAAGTCCCACCCATGGACTTTTGAAAAACAAGGAGTACAAAAACTTATTTTGCAGCCAGTGCCCGGCCGGGGGTATGGCCAGTTTATATTTTTTAAAGGCCATAATAATAGTGGGCAGGGGCAAGTAGCTAAAAACAAATAAAAATATAATTCCCGGTAATAACATAATCAGATAGGCCAAATGGCGCTTAACTTCACCGGTCCCCCAACTACGTTTTTTAACAACTTTTCTCGTCTCTTTAGACAATGCAGTCGCTTTCATCACATCTCCTCCTGGGAGAGCTATCATTCCAAATAGCCCATAATAAATAACAATTTATCCTTAAGCAAGTACTATATCCATATTTTGCCAAGCTTTATATCCTATATAACCAATATTGATGCTTTTATTGCAACATGACCCAGATGTAAAAACTATATTGAGATATCCCACAAAGCATGATGCATTACATAGAGTCTGTATCGGAATGCTGTTCGTTTCACCGCTTCTCGGTGATATAGGACAGTAAATGATGGCATCATAGGTGCCCCTTATCAAATCGGGCAAGAAAGAATCATATATCCGACAAAAGTATATATATCAAATAGTCAAGGTATTGATAAATATACAAAACCTCTGAATTTTCGCCAATGTTTTCGATCCCTCCAGCTTAAAATTCAAAGATAGAGAAATTTAAAACCCTATAAACTATTTGTACATCTTATATCATTAACATCTGATCTTCCTGTGCATCGGTGGCGCTTCATACGCCATTTTGCATGGCCGATATGCAATATACAGACTATGCACATATAATAACGTATAACAAAGTGTGTGTCAATAGGAAAAATGAAATTTTTCTACCAAAAGGTGACATATGGGGAAATATACTGTTTGATACCTGATCTCTCTTATGGGTATCCCTTTGTTTTACAACTAATCCCTCTCCCATGGATATCCCCACCCATGGTTGTACAAGGGCCTTTAAGTGCATGACCCAGGACTTTTAACCCTTTTATCCTCTAGGTCCCGGCGTTTAAACTACTGTGTTTAAACGCCGGTTAAATTACGACCCCACGGTCACCCTACTAGAGATGCTTTTTAATTTCCAAGATACTCATATCATTTTCCCTTGCCAGCCTTGCCAAATCCTCGTACTCAGCCTTACTCTTTATTGTTCCATAGCCGATACCGGTTTTAACGGAGACCCCGCCATATTTCGTCTCTATTGTCTCTACAGTACGCTCCAATGTATACCGCCGGCAACGGCTAACCCGTACACCAAAGGTAGTAGTATGCTTTAACATGAGCCCAGCGATCCTATCCTCATCTTCCGGCCTACACAAGCATACAAATACATGGCCCGGACGACTCTTCTTCATCTGTATGGGGATTATGTAGGCATCCAGCGCTCCGTTTTCCATCAAAATCTCCAACGCAAAGCCCAGCTCTTCGCCGGTCATGTCGTCTAGGTTACACTCGACCTTTACAATATCAGGGGCTTGCTCCCGACTCTTCCCAAGGAAAATACGGACACAATTAGCCGCGGGAAAATCCTTTTTGCCCATTCCGTATCCGACGGAAACCGTGGTCATTAAAGGTCTGTCCCCAAATTCATGGGCGAAGTGTTTTAAAAGGGCTGCGCCGGTAGGGGTGCAGAGTTCGCCCTCAATCCGCCCGCCATAGCTTGGCACGTCCTTTAATATGTAAGCTGTCGCAGGTGCGGGTACCGGCAATATCCCGTGGGCACATTTTACCTGGCCGCTGCCAACATGTACGGGCGATACTATTACCCGCTCCGGAGCCAGCTCTTCAATTAAGAGACATACACCCACTATATCAGCCACTGCGTCCATGGCACCTACCTCATGAAAATGTACGGCTTCTACGGGTTGGCCGTGAGCCCTGCTTTCAGCCTCTGCGATTAGTCCATATACCGCCATTACATCCGCCTTTACCTTGTCCGACAAAGGAAGAGAATTTACGGTATCCTCGATTTCTGTCATTCCGGCATGACCGTGCCCCTGGGAATGATGGTGTTCGTGCGTATGACCATCTTCATGAGCATGATGGTGTTCATGGGCATGTCCATGTTCATGGGCATGATGGTGTTCATGGGCATGATGGTGTTCATGGGAATGATGGTGTTCGTGGTCATAACCGTGCCCATGAGTATGATCGTGTTCGTGAGCATCATGGTCGTCTTCGTTATGGTGATCGTGACTGTGGTGGTGAACGCCACCATGTTCATGCCCGTTCCCATGATGATGTTCATCCCCATGATGGTGGTGATGTGTATGTCCCACCGGGACATCATGACTTTCCTCCTCCAGTCCGCCAACCTGTACTCTTATATGGGTGCCCGTTATTCCGCATTTGACGGATGTCTCCCTTATGACTGTAACGCCGGGGATACTCAATCCGTTCATCCTTTTTATAAAACTGTCAGGTTCCGGATGCAACTCTAAAAGTGCGGCCATCAACATATCACCGGCCGCCCCCATATTGCATTCTATATACATGGTTTTCATTTTATACCCTCCATCTGATTGATTCGGCTGGCGAGAAACCCCGCCCCAAAGCCATTATCGATATTGACTACTGAAACACCGGATGCGCATGAATTAAGCATGGAAAGCAACGCGGCTATGCCTCCAAGATTGGCCCCATAGCCTACACTGGTAGGCACGGCAATTACAGGACAGCTGACAAGGCCCCCGATTACGCTGGGAAGGGCCCCCTCCATGCCGGCAACGGCAATAATCACCCTTGCATTTGTCAGCACATCCAAACGGGAAAGCAATCTATGGAGCCCGGCTACACCTATGTCGTACAGGCGGATAACTTCGTTCCCCAATACCTCTGCCGTGAGGGCAGCCTCTTCGCAAACGACCATATCGCTTGTACCCCCGCTGGCCACCACAATGGAGCCTATCCTCTCCCTCCCCATATCGCGGTTCACTATGCCAAACCTGGGAATAGGATGATATTCAAGGTCACATTGCTTTTCCAAAATTTTAGCGGATTCAGGTGCAAGGCGGCTTATGATGATGTCGTTTGCACCATTTTCCAGCATCTTTGATACAATGCCGCAAATCTGGCTGGCAGTTTTCCCGCCACCATAGATCACCTCCGGTACGCCCTGGCGTATGCCCCGATGGTTGTCGATCTTCGCATAGCCCAAGTCATCGAAGGGGGCTGTTTTCAGCCGTTTCAAGGCCTCCTCAGGTGTGATGATGCCCTTTCTGACATCTCCCAGCATTTTAAGCGTTTCTCTCTGGTCCATTAAAGCATTTCTCCTTTTCCCTTATCTTGGTTTTAAGTCCAGCAACACATCTTCGAACCAAGGTGACAGTGCCTCCACCAGCTCACTGTGCCGCCGGGCCGCCCTTAGGATTTGCCCTTGGGGCATTTGAAGTTTTGCGGCGTTGCCCATTACCCGTGCACGAAAATCAGTAAATCCCATCTCAAACAACTTATTTTCCGCCTGCTCGACCTTGCAGAGGGTTTCGGCATCTAAGGGTGTATCGGTGGGTATTCGTGTGGCCAGGCAAGCATAGGCAGGCTTATCCCATGTAAACAATCCCGCTTGTTTGGAATATTCCCGTATCTGATCTTTGGTAAGTCCCGATTCTCTCAAGGGGGAAAGCACCTTGAGTTCGGAAAGAGCCCGCATCCCCGGCCTGTCATCGGCATCATCGCTGGCATTGCTGCCATCCATCAGCACCGAATAACCGTCTGCCGCAGCCCTATCCAGTATCGCAGAAAAAATCACCCCTTTGCAATGGTAGCAACGATCGGCGGGGTTTTCCCTTACAATGTTGTTGGAGAGCACATCAAGGGAAATCACTTCCATTTCGGCTCCTACCTGCTGGGCAACCTTCCTTGCATCATCCAGTTCAAACTGGGGTTGAAACTGGGAACTTGCGTAGTAGCCGCGTATATCTACACTGCAGACTTTAGCGGCATACAATAGGTAACTGGAATCCACGCCGCCGGAAAATCCCAGGGCAGCCTTTGGGATCCCTTCTAGTATTTCCCTAAGAGCCCTCGGAACGGCGGAAAATTTTGTTTTTAAGTCCAAATTAAGTCCCTCCCTATTATTTCAAAATTATAAGCCCCTTTAAAATACGATCCTTGAGGTAAGCTCATATTCGGTTTCGGTTTAAGTATATGATCCTTAAAGTAAGAGCATATCCGATGCAAAGATTGGATTTGCTCATATTTAATATACGGATTCTATATGGTTTATGTCCCGCAGATCCACAATACGGGTACACACCCGCTTTGCGAGGGCCGGGTTATGGGTAACCACCACCAGCCCGATACCTCGCTCCTCAGCTTCTGAAAGCAAATATCGCCATATATGTGCTTGGGTAATAACATCCAACATGGTGCTTATCTCATCGGCGATCAAAAATCTGGTATCGGTGCAGAGCCCACGGGCTACACAGAATCGCTGCAATTCCCCGCCGGAAAGTTCCCGTGGATAACGATTCAGCCACTCCGGTTCGATTCCCATAGCCTCTAAAACCCCGGTCCGAAGCTGCCCCGCCTCCTCCAATACCTTATTCATCTTCCAGCGGGGATTGATTGCATTTTCCGGATGCTGGCAGATCAGCTGTATCGGCGAAGGACCATTTGGCGCAAGGGGCTCCCCACCCAAAAGCACCTGTCCTTTTGTGGGTTTCTCATGTCCGGCCAGGACCTTTACAAAGGTGGTTTTGCCGTAGCCGCTGGGCGATACCACGCCTACCCGTTCCCCCTCCTCCACTGAGAAGGACACGTCCTTTAGAATAAATGGGGTCTTGATCGTGTATCTGAAAGAGATATCATTCGCTTCAAGTCGCATGCACGCACCTCACCTTCCCGTCCCGCAATTTTTTCATTGGCGGGTTTTCCGCTTCGCACTCCGGGGTTTTCAGCGGGCACCTGGGCGCAAAAAGGCAACCGAAGGGCAGATCCCCCGCATATGGCTGGAAACCCTCTATGGGCGTGAAATCATTCTGCGGAAGCGCATGCCACAGCGCCTTGCTATAGGGGTGGCGGAGCCCATGGGGCCCCTTGATAAAATCGGCTACAGGTGTTTCCTCCAGCGTTGTGCCTGCATAAAACACGGCGATTTTGTCGGCAAACCGGAGAGCAAGGTCTATGTCATGGGTGATCAGTACTATTCCCTTGCCCGCATCGGCAAGCTCCCTAAGGATTGACAATGCCTCGAGGGCCTGATCCAGATGCATACCGGGAGTGGGTTCGTCTGCGATTATAAGCCGGGCATCCGAGATAACGGCCGTTGAAAAGAGCAGGCGCCGGGCCATACCCCCCGAGAGCTGAAAGGGGTAGAGCCTTTCGGTCTCCGTTGCCAGATTGAGCCTCTGAAAGACCTTCCTCTGCAAACCGACACCTTTGGGACCCTTATAAGTACCTCTGGCCTGTTTGCCTATCTGCATCAGCGGATCTAAATAGGTGACGGACTGGGGTATCAAGGCAATCTCATTTCCCCTCAGCCTTTTCTGGACCCGTTCGCAGAGTGGCGTCCCATTATAGAACATCGTTCCGCTGACTGCAGCGTTTTTTGGCAATAGCCCCAGCACGGCATGAGCCAAAAGGCTCTTCCCGCTGCCGGATGAGCCTACGACAGCCAATACCTCTCCCCTATTTACCGTTATAGCCAGGTCCTGTATAACCTTTAAATCCCTCTGCCCCAATACCCTGTCATACATTCGAAAAGATACGGAAAGGTTGTTCACCTCAAGGAGCGGCAGATTATTTTCGCACATAATATTTCCCCCTATTCCTGAGCACTGTACGGATCAAGGAGCATTTTCAGATTCTCCCCCAGCTTATCAAATAAAATTACGACCAAGACCAAGGTGATGCCAGGGAAGAATGCCAACCACCACATACCCCCGGTGAGATACTTCATGCTTTCGGCAAGTATTATCCCAATGGCCGGCTGTTCCGGCGGCAAGCCATAGCCTAAAAATGACAGAGAGGATTCGTGCAATATGGCATGGGGGAACAGCAATATAAGCCCTATAACGAATTGCGGCAACACGTGGGGTAGGATATGGTGACGCAAAATCCAGCCCTTGGATTGGCCCAGATGACGGGAGATGGTAATGTATTGTTGGCCTCGAATTTGGAGCACCTCGGCCCGCACCAGCCTGGCAAGACCGGTCCAATGGGTGACCGCAATCCCTACTAACAGGCCCGTAAGGCCTCGTCCGCATGCAAAGGAGACGAGAATTAGCAGCACAAGGTGAGGCACCCCCATTACAAGGTCGATAAGCCAGCCTATAGAGCTGTCCACCCACCTTTTTCCCGTAGCGGCGGCAATGCCGATGATTGTGGCCAGGACAGCACTGACGGCAGATGCGATGCTCCCTACCATGATTGAGATGGATAGACCTTTGACAGTGCGAAGCAACATATCCCTGCCCAGCCAATCGGTACCGAAGGGATATCTCCAGGAGGGTCCAAGCCCTTTACGGGAAAAATCCACGGTCATTGCTGCATCCCCTATTAAGACACCCGCCAAAAAAACGCCTACGATTATGCCAAGGAGGATACCTGAGATAATCACCGTTTTAACCCGGCGGTTTAAACCAATTATCTGTCCCGGGTCTTTAACCGCCAGTTGATTGTTCATAGGGTCTCTCCTCTCCTATCCGCGGGTCCACCACGCCATAGATGATATTGGCAATGAAATTGCCTAAAAAGACAAAGAAGGCGCTAAATAGGGTTATCCCCAGCAAGAGGGGAACATCCGAATTCAATCCCGCGGCGGAGACCGCAGAGCCAAGCCCCGGATATGAAAAAACATTTTCCGCTAGTACGCTGCCCCCAAACAACTCCGCAAAGGAAGCGAATTGTAAGGTAACGGCAGGCAACAGTATATTTCTGAAGCCGTGACGCTTCATGATTGTCCAAGTATCCCCGCCCCTGGCCCGCGCGAATAACACATAGTCGCTCTCCAATACATCCACCAGCTTTTGGCGAGTATGGAGTGCCACGTTGGCAAAGGAGATAAGACTCAGGGTAAGCGCAGGAAGGGCAAGGTGATACAGCCGCTGCCAGACGGACACATCGCCGTCCACCATGCCTACGGGGCTTGAAAACCCAATAGGAAACCAACCGAGCCATACCGAAAATATCAACAGGAATACCAGCCCCAACCAGAAGGTGGGCACAGAACAGAGTACCAGACATATGCGCTTTAGGATGCTGTCAACCCATTTTCCCCGCCATATTCCCATGATGCAGCCCAGGGCAAAGCCCATGATTCCGGAAATAATCCAGGAGGTCATCATCAGGGCAAACGTATTTATAAATCTCTCGGATATAATTCGGGCCACCGGTTGGCGGTACAGTAGGGATGTTCCCATATCACCGTGTAAGAGCGCCGATAACCAGTTAAAATACCTCTCCGTAGGCGGAGCATCAAGCCCCCAATATTCCGAAATTGCCTCCCTTTGCTCCATGCTCACATTTCCCGCACCCATTACATATTGCTGTACCGGGTCTATGGGTGAAAGGCTGACAAGGATAAACGCTACAAGGGATGTGGCAAGGAGCAATGTCAGAATCCGAAAGAGGTACTTGCCGGCGATTTTGCCTACCTTAATTGCCTTTGTTCCCTTCATTTCCATCTCCAGTCGCGAAGATTTTGTACCAGGGGCCAGCTGGCGCCGTGGGCATGGAGCTGTTGATCGCCGATATCCAAGCCCTTTGCGACATAATAGATATGCTTTATATTCACAAGCCACACCCAAGGGCATTCCCCCTGCATGGAGGTGCCCGTGGTACCGTCCCACTGGGCAAGTTTCCATTTTTCATAGGCCTCTTCTGTTGTGGCGGCATGCAGCGCCGCATCTAAGTATCCGTCAACAACAGCATTGTCAAAGCCTCCGGGATTGTAGTAATCATCCCGAAGCTTGTTTTGGGAATGATATAATAGGTAACTGGTGTAGGGGTTGGAAGAACCCCAGCCCATGAGTACAGCGTCGCTGAACATTCGCCTTGATATTTCGTCCCAGCTTACGCCTTCCACAACTATATTTATTCCGATTTCCTCTGCCTGCGCTGCAGCCGCCATTGCTACGGCCTGGCGCACAGAATCGCCGCTTGGGTAGATACAGCTAAATTCTGCCCTAAGACCGTCCTTTTCCAAAATACCGTCACCGTCTGAATCCTCCCAGCCGTCATCCGCCAGGAGCTTTTTTGCCTTTTCTATATCGGTTTCAATCCTTACATCCGGATTATTCCATGGCATGCCGTCATTTTCGCTGTAGGCAGGAGTGGCAAAGCCATTTACGGCATCCCTTGCAATCCGTTCCCTATCTATACTATAGGCGATAGCCTTGCGGATAGCCAGGTTGCTTGTCACATCGTTGCCCGCCGGGTGCCCGCTTTCGCTGGTTGCGCCTGCCGGAATAGTCGGAAGGGTAAATCCGCGGTTGTCAAGGGTCGTCACCGCCTCGATACGCATACCGTCGATATCCCGGGTGGCGTGGGTAGCGCTGGTAAGGGCAACATCTACCTCTCCCGCCTTGGCAGCGGCAAATGCGGCATCTTCGTCCATAAATACCAGAACAACCTTTTTAATAGCCGGTATGGTCCCATAATAGTCCTCATTGGCTTCCAGAATTACCTGCTCGCCCTTATTCCACTGTACCAGCTTCCAGGGGCCGCTGCCCATAGGTTCATTGGCGTAATTATCCGAGTAGGCATGCTCCGGTACTATACCCGTAGTCGCAATGGTATTGATAAAGGTAGAATTAGGCGCGTTGAGGGTAAAGGTAACCTCATAATCACCCGTGGCTTCGCAGTCCACCAGGTATGTAAAATCAAGGGAAGATTGGCTATTCTTTGCCGTATTGAAGGTAAAGGCTATATCGGAAGCCTTTACAGGGTTACCGTCGGTAAAATAGGCATCGTCGCGAATAGCAAAAATCCATGTAGTTCCGTCTTCGCTGATGGTATAATCCGTAGCCAGATCATTTTCTATGCGCATATCCTGGGTATACTCCACCAATGTGCTTTGAACCAGCGGCGTAGTGCCGTGTCCCCAACCCGTAGTCGGATCAAATCCGTTCTCCGGTTCACTTTCAATGGCCACGATTACCTCATCCTTAATGTCATTGTTAGCGCTGCCCTTTGACGGATCGGACTGAATCTCTCCTGCATTGCCGCCGCAGCCGGCTAAAGCCGCTACACATAGCACTACCGATAGGATAATGGCACTTAGCTTTTTCATTATACATCTTCTCCCGTTTTAAAAATTACACAACCTTATTATTCAGTGGAGGCAGCTAAATCCATTAA
>DASRNX010000216.1:0-11898 GCA_035647175.1 Clostridia bacterium
GGAGCAGGCCATGAGCAGACTGAAAAATAATTTAAAAAATAAAACAAGGAGAAGAATGATATTCTTCTCCTTGTTTTCAACTGCTGTACTTTTCATATCAGTATTAGTTGTCACCAATAATACTATGGTACGGATGACAGATTTAACCCGTGAGAAAAGCCCTGTTTTAGCCCAAGATATGGGCACATATATCACAAAGAAGGTCAACAGCCTTGCTAATAATTTGAGGGAAATCAGTGTTCATGAATTTGGCCAAAATATCGGAGATATGGTCGAGAAGGTTATTGATATTATGAAATCTTTGAAATTCAGATGGCAGGGCCTATAAGGCTATAAAATAGTTGCTTTTTTGTGGGTTATTGATTATTATATGGATGATTGGCTTGTGGGGTTGGGAAAAGGAAGATTAAAAGCAGTTCGCTTTATATCGCATATGGATTTAGGAAAATCTTTTATAGTGCATATGCCCAAGGCGAGATGTTTCCATAAAGCATATGGTAAGGATAATGTTACATTTACGATTTTTAAGGGGGAAACAATAGGCATGTCCAATGCTAGACAGGAGAAGATAAGGAATTTTTGCATAATAGCGCATATAGATCACGGAAAATCTACGCTGGCGGATAGAATTTTAGAGATAACTGGGATGCTAACCGAGAGAGAGATGGAAAAACAGGTTCTTGATGATATGGATCTTGAGCGGGAACGGGGTATTACCATAAAATCCAAAGCCGTACGATTATCCTATAGGGACGAGGAGGGCGAAGAATATATACTAAACCTAATTGATACGCCCGGGCATGTGGATTTTGCCTATGAGGTATCAAGGAGCTTGGCCGCCTGTGAGGGGGCTATTTTAGTGGTAGACGCCTCCCAGGGAATTGAAGCACAGACCCTGGCCAACGTATATTTGGCTTTGGAACACGATTTGGAGATTGTACCGGTTATAAATAAAATTGATCTTCCCAGCGCCAGACCTGATTGGGTCAAAAAGGAAATTGAAGACGTCATAGGCCTGGATGCCGGGGATGCCCCTATGATCTCGGCCAAGAACGGCATAGGCATAGAAGGCGTCGTCGAAAAAATCGTCAGTTCTATTCCTGCTCCAATAGGGGAAGATGATGCGCCACTAAAGGCTCTTATATTTGATTCCTTTTATGACAACTACAGAGGGGTCATCGCCTATATAAGAATCAAAGAAGGTAAGCTGAAGGTAGGAGATAAGATTAGGATGATGGCAACCGGAAAGGAATTTGAAGTTACGGAAGTGGGGATATTTAGGCCCTCGCCGACTTCGGTCCCGGAACTTATGGCCGGGGAGGTGGGGTATGTTGCCGCCAGCATTAAAAATGTAAGGGATACCAGAGTAGGAGACACCATAACCCACTCGGACAACCCTGCCGCAGAGCCCTTGCCGGGGTACAGAAGGGTAAATCCCATGGTCTATAGCGGAGTTTATCCCGCAGATGGAGCTAGGTATGAAGAATTGCGGGAGGCCCTTCATAAGCTTCAGATTAACGATGCCTCGCTGTCCTTTGAGCCTGAAACCTCTATGGCTTTGGGCTTTGGTTTTCGGTGTGGATATCTGGGGCTGCTCCATATGGACATAATCCAGGAAAGATTGGAAAGGGAGTACGACCTTGACCTGGTTACCACAGCACCCAGTGTTATCTATAAGGTGATCATGAACGACGGCACAAAACAGGACATATCAAACCCTACCAGCCTACCGGATCCTGCGGATATCGAGCATATGGAAGAACCCGTAGTAAATGCCCAGATAATGGCTCCAACGGAATACGTAGGGGCGATTATGGAACTGTGCCAGGAAAGACGGGGAATATACAAGGATATGGAATACATGGAAGAAACACGGGTGCTTATTACCTACGAGCTTCCTTTGAATGAAATTATATATGATTTTTTCGATGCCTTAAAGTCCAGGACCAGGGGTTATGCATCCTTTGATTATGAGTTGATAGGGTATCAGCAAGCAGAACTTGTTAAATTGGATATTCTACTAAATGGGGAGCCTGTAGACGCGTTATCCTTAATCGTCCATAATGAAAAAGCCTATACCAGGGGTAGGGGCATTGCGGAAAAACTCAAGGAACTTATTCCGAGACAAATGTTTGAGATACCTATCCAAGCGGCAATAGGTAACAAGATTATAGCCCGGGAGACCATAAAGGCCCTGAGAAAGGACGTGCTGGCCAAATGCTATGGCGGTGATATTTCCCGAAAGAGAAAGCTCCTGGAAAAGCAAAAGGAAGGCAAAAAGCGGATGCGCCAGGTAGGATCGGTAGAGGTGCCCCAAGAGGCCTTTATGTCGGTGCTGAAATTCGATTAGGGATAGGGGGATGATGTATGCAGGCAGATACAATAGGTTTATATGTTCACTTTCCTTTCTGCTTGAGAAAATGTTTGTACTGTGACTTTCCATCCTATGCCCACAAGGATTATCTGATGGGTGAATATCTGACGGCTTTAAAAGTTGAGATAGATAATATAAAGGACAAGATAGGGCACAGACAGATAAACACCGTATTCTTGGGTGGGGGAACCCCCACCCTTTTTCATGAGAAAGAGCTTGTTTGGCTGCTTGACTATATAAAGCAAGGTTCCACAATCCGTCATGGAGCCGAGATAACAATAGAGGCGAACCCGGAAACATTAAGTCCAGACATGCTGGAGGCGCTGAAGCAGGGGGGTTTTAACAGGCTCAGTATAGGTATGCAGGCCTGCCAAGATGAACAGCTTAAGGCGTTGGGTAGAACCCATAGCATAGGGGACGTAGAACGGGGGGTGAATTGGGCAAAAAAAGCGGGCTTTCATAACATAAATCTTGACCTGATGTTCGGGCTTCCCAATCAAACTACGGACCATTGGATGGAGTCTTTGGTTCGGGCTGTGGGAATGGGTGTGGAGCATATTTCAACCTATGCCTTAATTGTCGAGGAGGGGACCCCATTTTTTGAACTGGCAAGCCGGGGTGGACTCAATACACCTTCCGAAGATGTGGAAAGGGAGATGTATCATAGGGGGGCCAAATATTTAACGTCTTTGGGTTATAATCACTATGAAATATCCAATTTTGCGAAATCCGGGAAGGAATGCAAACATAATTTAATATACTGGCACAATAACGAGTATATCGGTGTGGGGAGCGGCGCGCATTCCTTTTTGCACGGGAGGCGCCGGTGGAATTATGCGGATATACACCAATATATCGACGAGGTGCGCAAAAATGGTGACGGGACAGAACAATGGGAGGTGATATCACCGTCAGACCAGCGATTTGAAACCATTATGATGGGATTACGATTGAACAGCGGAGTATCAAAGAAGGTATTTAAAAAACGCTTCGGTCATGATTTGGGGTATTATTACGGCAGCATCATAGAGACCCTCAAGATCGAGGGATTGTTAATAGAAACCGATTCAAATATTCATCTGACGGCTAGGGGCATGGATTTGCAAAACAGTGTACTGCTTCATTTTATGGAATAATATTAATGAAACCTATTGACAAAGTCTTAATGAGATGATAATTTAAAATAAGCATTAGCACTCATTAGAGGAGAGTGCTAACAGATGGGGGTGATATCTGTGGAACTAGGTGAAAGAAAATTGCATATATTACAAGCTATTATTGACGATTATATTATTTCGGGGGAACCGGTGGGATCCAGGACAATAGCAAAAAAATCCGGGATCGCCATCAGCTCGGCAACCATCAGAAATGAAATGGCGGATTTGGAGGAGATGGGCTATCTGGAGCAGCCCCATACTTCTGCCGGTCGAATCCCGTCCGATAAGGGATATAGGCTTTATGTAGACCGGCTGATAAAGGCTGAGGGACTCAGTATAAACGAAGCGAAATACATTAAAGATATATATGACAGAAAGACAAGGCATATTGAGCAGGTCATCTTCCAAACCTCAAAGATTCTATCGGATATTACTAACTATACTGCTGTAGTATTGGGTCCTAAATTGAGCCGTGTTTTAATTAAACATATACAATTGGTGCCCATAGATGCCTATTATGCTTTGCTTATGGTGGTGACCAATACTGGAATAGTAAAGGATGCTATCATCAGCATACCTCAAGGTGTCGGCATGGATTATCTGGCCAGGATATCAAACATACTAAATGACCTATTTAAAGACCAGAGTCTTGGAGAGATCAGTCTGGAGCCGTTGATAGAAATGCGGGAAGGAATGATCCAAAATAGGGATTTTTTTAATTCCCTAGTGGATGCTCTCACCGAGAGTATAGATATAGGCGATATAAGTGAAGTTTATTTGGGCGGGATGACCAATATATTCAACTACCCTGAGTACCATGATATTTTTAAAGCCAAAGAATTTTTAAACCTTATGGAGCAAAAGGAGCTTCTGTATAGGCTCTTGGCAAGATCCCAGGATAACGGCGTCTCCGTTACCATTGGGGAGGAGAATCAATGCGAAGAACTCCGCGAGTATAGTATAATTACCGCAACCTACAATATTAATGGTAAGACTTTGGGCACTATGGGTATTATTGGTCCCACACGGATGGAGTACTCCAAGACTATATCCGTTATGGATTTTATGGGGAAGACCCTCAGTAACTATCTAACCCGACTATTTTCGAAGGAATAGTAAATATAAAAATGGCATGTCTAAATTAGAGGTAAGGGCCCGTATAGGACCTGTTTTATCTATGGTTGTCATAAGGATATGCCCCTGAGACATGTTAACTTAGCTGAATAAGGTGTAGAAATGGAGAAGGTTATATGGGGAAAGATAAGAGAGAAAAGAACACGGAGGATATTCTAGGGATGGATTATGGTCAAGAAGACAGAGCAGAAGAAATAACCCCGGATGGGGGGTCAGAGTGTACGGGAGAAGCCAAAGAGCTGTGGCTCCTGGAAGAACAGCTGCAAAAGGCCGGAGAGGAAAGGGATATGTACCTTTCTATGGCGCAAAGGCTTCAGGCCGAGTTTGATAATTTTAGAAAACGCAATAGGGCGGCTGTTTCTGCGGCCCACCAGGACTCGGTCTATGAGACTGTGGAACTTTTTTTGCCCATTTTAGATAACTTGCAAAGGGGCCTTGAATCCCCGGGGAATAATGAATCCACCCAGGTGCACGCTATATATAAGGGTGTTGAGATGGTCACCAAACAGTTTACAGACATATTGGAAAAATTGGGTATAGAAGAGATTGAGGCTCTGGATCAACCCTTTGATCCTACATACCACAATGCTGTCATGCAGGTAGAGGCAGAGTATGAAGAACAGAAGAACAAGGTTGTCGAAGTCCTGTTAAAGGGATACAAGGGTAAAGATAGGGTAATAAGATATAGTATGGTTAAAGTTGCCATTTGAGCGTTAGGTGCTCTCCATGCTTTACGACAAGCGTTCTACATTTAAATTAATATTTAACAACTTTGGGCATCCGCCGGAAGACAAGGAATATAAAATCCGCGTACAGTTTTGTGTATGTTCGGGCTGCATTGTGCACACGACATAAACCGGATGATAGATATATCACCTTTTTCGGGGAGGCCGTATTATTAGGAGGAAAATAATTATGGGGAAGATAATAGGAATTGATTTAGGAACAACAAATTCATGCGTAGCAGTTATGGAAGGCGGGGAAGCAGTTGTAATCCCCAGCGCTGAAGGGGGCAGAACCATGCCGTCTGTAGTAGCCTTTTCCAAAACCGGTGAAAGGCTCATAGGGCAGGTAGCCAAGAGACAGGCGATTACTAATCCGGAACATACGATTATGTCGATTAAAAGGGATATGGGGAGCGATCGAAAGGTTAGAATCGAGGACAAAACATATAGTCCCCAAGAGATTTCAGCCATGGTCTTAACGAAAATGAAGCAGGATGCCGAGAGCTATTTGGGGGAAAAAGTGACCCAGGCTGTTATTACAGTTCCTGCATATTTTAGTGACAGCCAGCGCCAAGCTACCAAGGATGCAGGAGTAATAGCGGGGTTGGATGTACTCAGGATAATAAACGAGCCCACTGCAGCAGCATTGGCTTACGGATTGGACAAGGAAGATAATCAAAAGATCTTAGTATATGACCTGGGCGGCGGCACTTTTGATGTCTCCATTATGGAGATAGGCGACGGTGTTTTTGAGGTCTTGGCAACCAGGGGAAACAATAGATTGGGCGGGGACGATTTTGACCAGAGGATAATTGATTACCTTGCCGATGAGTTTAAAAAATCCGACGGTATCGATCTTAGAATGGATAAGATGGCCTTACAGCGTCTCAAAGAGGCTGCCGAAAAGGCTAAGATAGAGCTATCAAGCGTTCTCACAACCAATGTCAACCTACCCTTTATTACGGCAGACGCGTCCGGGCCTAAGCATTTGGATGTGACTCTCACAAGGGCTAAGTTCGAGGAGATGACCGCCGATCTAGTGGAAAAAAGCCTGTCCCCCCTTCGGGCGGCAATAAAAGATGCCGGACTGTCAGCCAATGAGATTGACAGGGTTATATTGGTAGGGGGCTCCATAAGGATTCCTGCGGTCCAGGAGGCTGTAAAAAAGGTGACGGGGAAGGATCCCCATAAGGGAATAAACCCCGACGAATGCGTAGCTATCGGGGCTGCCATCCAAGCCGGAGTCTTAGGCGGTGAAGTAAAGGATGTCCTCTTATTGGATGTAACGCCGTTATCTTTGGGAATTGAGACCCTCGGCGGGGTTTCAACCAGATTGATTGAAAGAAACACCACCATACCGACTCGAAAAAGTCAAATCTTTTCTACCGCTGCGGATGGACAGACCAGCGTAGAGATCCATGTGCTGCAAGGAGAGCGGGAAATGGCGGCAGGCAATAAAACCTTAGGTAGATTTATACTGGACGGCATTCCGCCTGCACCCAGGGGTATACCGCAGATTGAAGTAACCTTTGATATAGATGCCAATGGTATCGTTAACGTATCCGCCAAGGATATGGGAACCGGTAAAGAACAAAAGGTTACTATTACCGCATCTACCAATCTGTCCGATGACGAGATAGATAATGCAGTGAAAGAAGCCGAAAGATTCGCAGAAGAGGATAAAAAGCGTAGGGATGAAATAGAAGTAAGAAATAATGCGGATTCTCTTGTCTATACCACTGAAAAGACAATCAAGGATTTAGAAGATAATATAGATTCCTCCGATAAGGATACCATCCAAGGTGAAATAGACGCCGTGAAAAAGGCCCTAGAAACCGACGATACAGAAAGTATTAGGTCTGCATCTGAAAGATTAGCCCAAGTTTCTCAGGAGATATTTGGCAAGGTATATCAAGAGCATAGCCAGCAGCCGGGAGCGGATCACCAAGATCAAGCAGG
Organism: Clostridia bacterium; assembly: GCA_035647175.1. Taxonomy (GTDB): domain Bacteria; phylum Bacillota; class Clostridia; order Caldicoprobacterales; family UBA3941; genus UBA3941. The sequence goes on from DASRNX010000216.1 coordinate 7,350, forward strand.
GGATCACCATGATGATAATGTTGTTGATGCAGATTATGAAGTGGTAGACGATGAATAAAAAATAAGGTATAATTGTTTCAAAAAGCCAAAGCCATAAAGGCTTTGGCTTTTTAGAAGAAATAAAATCTGAGCAATAAAGCAAGGTGATGAGGGACTTGGCAAAGAGAGATTATTACGAAGTTTTGGGTGTGGATAAAAACGCATCGGATGAGGAGTTAAAACGGGCGTACAGAAAGCTTGCAAGAAAGTTTCATCCGGATGTCAATAAAGACGACCCCCAGGCTGAAGATAAATTTAAGGAAATAAACGAGGCCTATGGTGTATTAAGTGATTCTAAAACCAGGGCAGAGTACGATCAATTCGGGCATGAGGGTCCTACCGGTCAGGGGTTTGGCGGATTCGATTTCGGCGGATTCGGTGGGGGCTTTGGCGATATATTTGATATGTTCTTCGGCGGCGGAGGTTTTGGCGGCGGGGGCGGCAATCGGAGACAGGGGCCTACAAGGGGTTCTGATATGAGATATAACCTTACTATTTCCTTTGAAGAGGCAGCATTTGGCACGACAAAGGAGATTGAAGTAACCAGAAATGAAAATTGTGATGAATGCAAGGGCAGTGGGGCTGCTAAGGGAACTCAGCCTAAAACCTGTCCTCAATGCAAGGGCACCGGCGAGGTTTCGTATTCCCAAAACACCGCCTTTGGACGTTTTGTAAATGTCAGGGCATGCGATAAATGCGGCGGTGAAGGGACCATCGTATCCGATCCCTGCCCTAAATGTAATGGGAGGAAAAGAATTAGAAAGACGAAGAGGATCAGCCTTAATATTCCTGCGGGGATTGACGACGGTCAGGCTATTACCCTCCGCGGCGAAGGCGAGGCGGGAGAGAGAGGGGGTCCTGCGGGGGATCTCTACGTGTATACAACCGTAAAACCCCATAGTCTATTCTCAAGGAGAGGATACGACCTTCATTGCGATATACCGATCACCTTTGCACAGGCCGCGTTAGGTGCGGAAATCGAGGTTCCCTCCTTGGAAGGCAGGATTAAATATAAGGTACCGGAGGGTACGCAGACGGGAACTGTTTTCAGACTCCGAAACCAAGGAATACAGCGCCTGCGTTCAACGACCAGGGGTGACCTTTTTGTAAAGGTGAATATAGATGTCCCTAAAAGGCTTAAAGAAAAGCAGAAACAGCTCCTGAGACAATTCGATGAGGAGACCGGGGGAAGGGAATATCACGAACAGAGAAAGTCCTTCGTTGATAAGATGAAGGATGTTTTTGGAGTATAAATGGGAGCATTCGAAGGGAGGAGGACGGGCGTTTAATCTCGTGATTCCGGTCACAAGAGTTTATGTCCATATTTATGAATTGGGTTGAATTATCAATAAAGACAACCGGTGAAGGTGTCGATGCCGTCACAGAGATCCTGTCTAATGCGGGGATAAATGGCGTTATAATCCAAGATCCCCGTGATATCGAACTGCTTAAGGGTCAAAAATCCCATTGGGATTATGTTGATGAGGCTCTGGTCTATGGCGATGACGGAGTGATTATTAAGGGTTATTTACCCGATGACCCGACATTATTCGAAAACATTCGAGCTATTAAGGACAGGCTCAATTGGTTGATAGTGCAAGACTTCGGCATTGATATAGGACCGGGCAGCATCGAACTCAATAATGTACGGGAAGAGGACTGGGCTAATAATTGGAAACAATATTTCAAACCAAAAAAAATCGGGAAATACCTGGTGGTGAGGCCCGGCTGGGAAGAATATTCTCCGTCGGAAGGGGAGATTATCCTGGAATTGGACCCGGGTATGGCCTTTGGAACGGGCACCCACGAAACCACCATTCTATGCGTCAAGGCCTTGGAAGATTGGGTAGCCCCTAATAGAAACCTATTGGACATAGGGACCGGAACTGGGATCCTGGCCATAGCCGGTCTTCTATTGGGTGCAAAAAATGCCTTGGCTGTAGACTCGGATTCAAATTCGGTGAGAATAGCCGAAAAAAATGCTAAAAATAATGGGGTAGCCGACAGAATGAAAGTAGTACACGGCAACCTTATGGATGAGGTCCATGGGAAGTTCGAGATAGTGGTCGTCAATATCATCGCAGATGTAATAATAGAAATATCCAAAGAGGTAAAGAGATATTTAACCGCCGGCGGCATCTTTATAGCCTCGGGGATAATACTGGACCGGATAAATGATGTTGAAAGGGCAATCAGAGAAGCGGGGTTTACCATCATAGAAACAAAAACTATGGGAGAATGGGCATCGGTGGTGGGTTTTAATGAATAGGTTCTTCATAGATGCCGCCCAAATAGTCGATTCTCATATAGAGATAGCCGGTGAGGATGCAGGGCATATTCTTAGGGTCTTAAGATACGGGCCCGGCGACTCCATTGAGCTTTGTGATGGGGCCGGACTGGATTATCCCGCCGTCATTGTTGAAACCGACAGGGATAAGCTGACGGTAAGTCTTGGGGAAGGTATCCCGTCAAAGGGTGAGCCTTTAACAAGGATCACCCTATACCAGGGAATGCCTAAAAGCTCCAAAATGGACCTTATAGTCCAAAAGTGCGTGGAGCTTGGAATCCACAGCATCGTTCCGCTGAATACATCGAGAACCGTAGTAAACCTGTCCGAAGCGAGAAGGATTCAAAAAAGGATTGAAAGATGGCAAAAGATCGCTGAGGGAGCTGCCAAGCAGAGCCATAGGGGCATAATTCCCAACATAGGGAAACCTGTGGCATTTTCAGAACTTGTAGCCTCAGCCTCACATTCGATTCGGCTCATACCCTGGGAGGGGGAGACAGATCTTGGTCTGAAGGGCTATTTAGATAAGTATGGGAATAAAATATATAGGGGTAATGGGACGGGGATAGGAATAATCATTGGTCCCGAAGGCGGAATCAGTGATGAAGAGATAAGGCTGGCTAAGGAATTTGGCTGGGAAACCGTTACTTTAGGCCCCAGGATCCTTAGGACTGAAACTGCAGGGATGGCGACCTTGGCGGCAATAATGCTATATATGGGGGAAATGGAATGAAATTAGGGCATGGTAGATCAGTAGCTTTCCATACCTTGGGATGTAAAGTCAACCAATACGATACCCAAGCCATGCAGGAAAAGTTTATTCAAAATGGTTATGATCTGACCGAATTCGATGACATTGCTGATGTATATGTAATCAACACCTGTACTGTAACCAATCTGGGAGACAGAAAATCAAGACAAATGATCCGTAGGGCCAATCGATTAAATCCCCACGCCGTTATCGCTGTGGTGGGATGCTATGCCCAGACCGCACCGAAGGAGATATTGAATATTCCCGGGGTGGATCTGGTGTTGGGCACGGGGGATAGAAATCAGATAGTCGAGTACGTTGAAAAGGCCCGGGATATGGGCAGACCCATTGACGGTGTTCATGATATTATGAAGGCAAAAGAATTCGAGGAGATGGCCATAACCTCCTTTGAAGATAAGACTAGGGCCGTGCTTAAGATCCAGGAGGGGTGTGATCGCTATTGCTCATACTGCATTATACCCTACGCTAGGGGTCCTGTCAGAAGCCGGAAGCCGAAAGATGTGATACACCAGGTAAAAGACCTTATTGATGCAGGGTTTCGGGAATTCGTTTTGACCGGGATCCATGTTGCATCCTATGGTAAGGATCTGGATGGGATGGACCTGTTAACCTTGATTGAAGAAATTCACGCTATAGAGGGTGTTAAAAGGATCAGATTGGGCTCATTGGAACCTACCCTTTTAACAGAGGCCTTTGTGGAAAGGATAAAGAATATGCCCAAGGTTTGCGGGCATTATCACTTGTCCTTGCAAAGCGGTAATGACCTTACCTTGAAGAGGATGAACCGAAAGTACACGACCTCCCAATTTATGGAGATAGTTGACAGGCTCAGGGGACACATAGCCGATGTAGCCATAACAACGGACATCATGGTAGGATTCCCCGGTGAAACCCGGGAAGAATTTGATAGCACCATGGAGTTTGTAAAAGGAATAAATTTTAGCCGGATTCATGTTTTTAAATATTCCCCCAGAAAGGGAACACCTGCAGCAAGATATAACTGTCAGATTTCAAAGAATGTAAAAGAGCTCCGGAGTCGTAAATTGATAGCTCTGGGAAAGGAAATGGAAAGGGATTTTAATAATTCCTTTATAGGCAAGGAAGAATGGGTCTTATTCGAAGAGGCCAGCAAGAATAAAATGGGTTGGTACGAGGGCTATACCAGTCACTATATCAGAGTTGCCGTTCAGGGGGACGATTCCCTTATAGGCTCCATAGGATTGGTAAGCCTAGAGGATTTAGAAGGTGATTTGGTTCTGGGAAAATTGATCGATAAGGCCGGACAGAGGTCCCCATCCAGGCAACATATCATTTGAACCTTCGAACATATCCTTTGAACCTTCAATTGATCAATTATTTATTTTTCGATGATACCCAAACCAAAAGAAGGATTTTGGGACATTGATGTAGAATATATTGTTTGGAAGGGGGTGTTTTATATGCCGGATAAC
>DASRNX010000217.1:0-4246 GCA_035647175.1 Clostridia bacterium
GAGTAGACTTACCCACATTGGACCGCCCTATTACTGCGACAAAACCAGATCTGAATCCCTTATCCATTTTATCATCCTTTAAATTTAGCATGTATTAAAAACAATTAAAGCATTTTCCCTATTTGGAAAATTATACGAAAATCACATTGTGTAAAGGCTTAGAACCTATTGCACAGCGAAGGGCCGACCCTATAACGATCGGCTTATATCGTCAAAGGCCCAAGGCAAAAGATCGTCTAAGGTATATTCATTATATCCTCCGCCACCGTCACTTACGACAATTTTCGGAACATTGAATTCAGCCATAACCTGTAGACAAATACCGCAGGGAAAGGTAGGGCCGGAAGAATCCGATGCCACCGCAATTGCCTTAAAATCCCTAATCCCTTCAGAAATGGCTTTGAAAATGGCTACCCTTTCAGCGCAGCAGGTGGCCCCGTAGCTGATATTCTCTATATTGCACCCGGTATATATTTTATCACCGGCTAGCACTGCAGCACCTACCCTAAAGTCCGAATAGGGCGCATAAGCCATGTCTTTAACCCTTATTGCTTCGTTCATAAGCCTTTGATGCATACCTACCTCCTAGAACTTGGCTATTTGAAACGCCAAAACCGTCAGTATTACCCCTATAATTGCACCCACCATAATCTCGTACATGGTGTGTATACCTGTCTCATAACGACTATGGAGCACCATAAAGGCCATCAATATCCCCAAGGTAGATAATAACGCATTAGCACTTATAAGGGTAATACAGGTAAATAATGAGAAAGCTAATGCGCTATGTCCGCTGGGCATACCACCCTTTAGGAAGGTTCCCGTTTTATTGATATTCTTGATAATGATTACGGATATTGCCACCATTATCAAACTGGCCGCTGTAATATGCACCGGCATAGTCTTAATTTGTTTTATAATGGATAGGGACAGTTTATCTATCTTATCGTAGAATAATATATACCCTATCACTACGGCGTTGATGGCCGTGATCAACACCCCTCCGGCCGCAACATTCTTTATAATCTTTGCCATGGGGTGGTAGTCCTCTTTAATCATATCCACAATGATTTCGATGGCTGTATTGATCATTTCAGCCACCACCACAAGGGTAATGGATATGAACAATAAAATGATCTCTATCCTAGATACCTGAAAAAATACGGCCACGGAGAGTACAATGAGGGCTATAATGAGGTGTATCTTCATGTTTCTTTCGGATCTAAAGGCATGGAACAAACCCTCAATAGCATCATTGAAACTTTCTACTAGGCTTCTACGCTTAATTAACTTGGACATAAAAACCCCCGATTCAAAAGGTAAGGCAAATGCTGATCCTCCTTTTTAGATTTACTGCTTTATAATCGAGAGACTTAACAATCTTAAAACCTGACCAGGCTTAGGGATTTTAGTATAGCCTCTTCTTTGGAACGCATTATATTCATGTCCGCCTCCTCTACGTGGTCATAGCCCAATAGATGCAGCATTCCATGTACTACTAAAAAACCCAGCTCCCGTTCAAAACTATGGCCATATTCAAGTGCCTGCTCCCGCATCTTTTCCATGGATATAACAATATCCCCCAGAATTACGGAGCCGGTCTCGGGATGGACATCGTTAATAAATTCTTCCTCGTCCAAATCCATACAGCCGGCCTGTATTTCCAGCATGGGAAAGGAAAGTACATCGGTAGCCGCGGCTATACCCCTGAATTGTAAATTCATCTCTTCTATGGATCTATTGTCCACAAGGGTAATGCCCACCGTGGCGTCAAAGCCGAAGCCCCCAGCATCTAACGTCCTGTGAATACAGCCTACGATGATATCTTCCATACCGTCTGTAAGTTCAATTACATCCTGATCATTATCGATCTCCACGGTTATTCCGTCATGCATATCCATTGTCTGTTTCGCCACCTATTGACTCTTGTTTTTCTGATGTTTTTGGATACTCTACTCTTTCATGAAAAAATCCGGTCATCACACCGGTAAAGGCGTTTGAAATAGTATTGAGATCCTTGAGGGTCAGATGACAATCGTCTAATTGTCCATCGTCCAGCTTGCTCTTGACAAGCCTGTGTATCAAGGCTTCTACCTTCTCAGGTGTCGGGTCGGAAATAGACCTTACAGCAGCCTCAACCGTATCCGCCATCATAACTATGGCCGTCTCCCTCTTCCTAGGCTTAGGGCCTGCGTACCTGAAATCGTCCATATGGACACTCCCATCCTCGTCCTGTTCCTTGGCCTTATGATAAAAATAGGCCACAGCGGTTGTGCCATGGTGCTGTAAAATAAAGTCTTGGATTACCTTGGGAACCTTATGCTTTTTGGCCAGATCTATGCCATCCTTTACATGGGAGGTGATAATATGGGTGCTTAGAGTCGGACTCAATTTATCATGGGGATTTCCCATAGCTATCTGGTTTTCCTTAAAATAAAAGGGTCTTTTTAATTTACCTGTATCATGATAATAGGCACCTACCCGGGCAAGGAGCCCATCGGCACCTATAGCCTCTGCCGCATTTTCGGCAAGGTTGGCCACAATAACACTATGATGATACGTTCCCGGTGCCTCCATCAGCATGCGTTTTAATATGGGGTGGTTGGGATTTGCCAATTCTACCAGCTTTATGGGGGTCACGATCCCAAACAAATTTTCCCAAATAGGCAATGTCCCCACTAAAAAAATTCCGGACAATAATCCTCCGCCTATACCCCAAAGGGATGTTTTAAGGGAAGTGAACCAGCCACCGGAGGACATCATCTCTAAGGCAAAAATACTTGCCAGGTTTACGATGCTAGCCGCTATCCCGGCCCATATAAGTCCATTGCGTTGCTTGGCATTGTTGCATATATAAATGCCCACAATGCCCCCAACTAGGGTCATAATAATAATGCTTAGTGAATTTTCAAACATTACGCCAAATAGTAGGGACAGTGCAACATTGATGATCCCGGCAGCAAATGGACCTGTTAGAATAGTCAGCAACATGGCCCCCAATGCAGTGGGAATAAGATACTGGTGAAGCTGGCTGGTTGCTATTGCAAGACCCATAACCATCCACACTATAAGACTCATCATCAAAAGATGAGCGGGATTATCTAGGAGTCGCTTTTCAAAGGCCGCCAGAAATAGGATTACCATTAGTTCTATCAATAGAATTATTATACCTATGCCCAACAGAATGGGGACATTCATCTTCTCTTCCTTTAACAGGCCCAATTTCTGTAGCATCGCATATTGCTGATGGCTGATGGGTTGTCCCGCTTGGACTATATATTGACCTTTTTTGTACATAACGGGTTCAACGTTTTCAGCCGCTCGGACCCTCTCCTCTTCCGTCGCAGTTTCATCGGGGAGCATATTGGATCTGAGGGCTGATACGCCTATGCTGGTGCCCAAGATCCTAATCTCATTAGAGATAGGCAGGGACATCATCTCTTCCCTCAGGGCATTTTTTGCTTCCAATAAATTGTCCTGCTTGATATGCAGTTCCAACAGTCCGTTTAATGTTGTCAGTAGATGCTCACGTAGTTGATGGAGCTCATCAATATCGGCATTGAGACAGGTTAAAATTTCATCTTTGGAGAGCATAATAGGAAAATCATTTCTTATTTCGCTTATGAACTGATCTGTTAGAATCTCATCAGGACTCGGTTCGGCTATATCTTCCCCAGTTTCATGGGCTTCTTCTTCCTGGCCCTCCTCAATTTGGTCATTATTCGTCTGCTGAGCTTGTAATTCCAGTTTATATTCTATAAACTTCTCTTCTGCTAATATCCTTGCCCCATCTATTTTTACAAATATATCCTCAATTTCTTCCATAACGCTTTCGGTTATGCGTTCATCAAACCTATATATAGGGGACACACTGTCCTTTGCAGTCTGTCGGAGCTCTTCAGTAGCGTGTATATCCTCAACATCCCATGGTGCGCCTATGGGGGTTTGCACTATGTCCCCCACCTTCAAAGAATATTGCTTGGGTAAAACTGAAGTCATGAGCACAATGAAGATAAATATATAATTAACAACGGCTAACAAAGCCCCTAAAACCTTCGCACTTCTTAAAGAACCTATAAATCCCCTTGCGGGTGGGGCATCTCCCTTCCTGGTAACGATCTGGTTCACCATCATCTCTCCTCTTCCCGAATAGAAGAATCCACACATCAAGCGTTATATTATTCTAGTAGTCGAAGAATCTACACATCAAGCGTTATATTATTCTAGTAGTCGAAGAATCTACACA
>DASRNX010000218.1:0-8075 GCA_035647175.1 Clostridia bacterium
GTATAGGGAAGGCTTAATAATAGGGTCCGGGTGTGAAGCAGGTGAATTGTTTAGGGCCATGGTGAATGGTAGTCCTTATAATGAAATCTTGGAAATAGCCAACTTTTATGACTTCCTAGAGATTCAACCTATGGGAAATAACGAGTATTTAGTACGGGATAAGCATCTAAGTAGTCATAAGGACCTAGAGGATATAAACAAAAATATCGTAAAGCTGGGAGAGAAGATAGGAAAACCTGTGGTGGCAACAGGAGATGTGCATTTTTTAGATCCCCAGGATGAATATTTTAGGAGAATATTGATGAATGGACAGGGGTTTAATGATGCCGATTTTCAGCCACCCCTATACCTAAAGACAACAGCCGAAATGTTAGAGGATTTTAAATACTTGGGCGAGGAGATAGCCAAAGAAGTTGTAATTGAGGCACCTAGGCGTATTTCGACCTCAATTGAAAGTATAGAACCTGTGCCCCAGGGTCTATCCACACCTGAGATACCCGGTGCCGAAGATCAGATTAGGGAGATGGCGATTGATAATGCACTAAAAATTTATGGCAATCCACTACCAGAGATTGTAGGGTCTCGATTGGAAAAGGAGCTAAAATCCATCATTGAACATGGTTTTGCGGTTCTATATTTGATTGCGCATAAGCTCGTGCAAAAATCTTTAACAGATGGGTATCTTGTTGGCTCTAGGGGTTCTGTGGGTTCATCCTTTGTAGCATATTTGACGAATATAACGGAGGTCAATCCTCTTTCCCCCCATTATATTTGCAGCCAATGTAAACATAGCGATTTTCATATTGATAAAGCACGATATGGTGTGGGTATAGATCTCCCCGATAAAGGCTGTCCAAATTGTGGCACGGCATATAGAAGGGATGGATTTGATATACCCTTTGAGGTATTTCTTGGCTTTGACGGCGATAAGGTTCCCGATATCGACTTGAATTTCTCCGGTGAATATCAACCAAAAGCACACAAATATACAGAGGAATTATTTGGGGAAGGACATGTCTTCAGGGCAGGAACTATCGGAACCATAGCAGAAAAGACAGCCTTTGGTTTCGTAAAAAAGTATTTGGATGAGAGGAGCAAGGTGGTCAGCAACGCGGAGATAAAAAGGCTGGTTGCGGGGTGCACCGGTGTGAAACGAACAACAGGACAGCATCCGGGGGGCATTATGGTGGTCCCTAAAGGGCGTGAAATTTATGAGTTTACGCCCATACAGTACCCAGCAGACGCAAAGGACTCCGGTGTCATCACCACCCATTTTGATTATAATTTTATCCACGATAATTTGGTGAAACTAGATATATTAGGCCATGATGACCCCACCATGATTAGGATGCTGGAGGATATTACGGGGATAGATTCAACGCAGATCTCACTTGATGATGAAGGGACCATGGCGATTTTTTCCGGAACTGCAATCCTTGGCATAAAACCGAGGGAGTTAGGGAGCCAAGTTGGTACATTTGGAATACCGGAATTTGGGACCCGATTCGTCAGACAGATGCTGGTGGATACTAAGCCGACCACCTTTAGCGAGCTTATACGTATAAGCGGGCTATCCCATGGAACGGATGTATGGCTCAATAATGCACAAGGCTTAATAAGGGACGGGGTGGCGCAGCTATCAGAGGTTATATCTACAAGGGACGATATAATGATATACTTGATATATAAAGGCCTTGAGCCGACTATGGCGTTCCAGATTATGGAAAACGTTCGAAGGGGAAGGGGTCTGACCGATGAATTCGAAAATGCAATGGTGGCAAAGAACGTACCCAATTGGTTTATATCATCCTGTAAAAAGATAAAGTACATGTTCCCGAAGGCCCATGCCTCTGCTTATGTGATAATGGCCTTTAGGATTGCTTACTTCAAAGTCCATTACCCAAGCGCCTTTTATGCGGCATATTTTACCATTAAAGCTACTGACTTTGATGCCGATTTCGCTTTGGGTAGCGAGGATATTATTAGGGAAAAGATTAGGGAATTGGAATCCAAGGGCAACAGCGGAACGGCAAAAGAAAGAAGCCTATTGATCATTTTAGAAGTCATATTGGAGATGTATTTAAGGAACATTTTCTTCTTGCCTGTGGATCTGTACAGGTCCCATCCCATAAAATTTCTAATTGCCGAAGATGGCATTAGGCCGCCTTTAAATACGCTGCAGGGAGTTGGTGCAAATGCAGCGTTGAGTATTGAGCAGGCAAGAACGGAGGGGGAATTTATATCATTGGAGGACCTGAGGGAAAGGACTAAGATTACCAAAACTGCCGTAGAAATCCTAAGGAAACACGGGGCATTAGACGGCATTCCGGAGACAAGCCAACTTTCCCTGTTTTAAGTCTTGCACTACTATATATTTGATGCTATAATTGGTTTTAGGCCAAATAGTATCGGTTTAAGACAGAGTGGGGAATAACCCACTCTTTCATATTATTTTAGAGAATGATTGAACAGTATTGAGCAAAACTAAGTGTGGGGATGGATTGTATGGGTTTATCAGAGTAGGGATTTGAACTGCTGTCATATACACCAACAGTGCTCATTTATATTGCATGCTGTCTTAAGGGATAGATATGGAGGTATGAAATTTGTCTAAGAAAAGCGTTGAGGAAATTGCCCGGGAGATCGCGTTACCAATAATTGAAGAATTGGATTATGAATTGGTCGATTTGGAATATAAGAAAGAGGGTCCCCACTGGTGCCTAAGATTATACATAGATAAGCCCGGCGGAATCACTATTGATGATTGCCAGGAAGCTAGCAAAAGGGTAAGCGATGCCCTTGATTTAAAGGACCCGATTCCCCATAATTACTTTCTTGAGGTTTCGTCCGTCGGGTTAGACCGTCCATTAAAAAAGGAAGAGGACTTTGTTAGATTCAAGGGCCATAAAGTTGATATAAGGCTATATAGGGCGATTGATGGATCGAAAAGCTTTACCGGCGATTTGATCGGATTAGTCGAAGGTGCCATACGGGTGCAAGTTGGCGAAAAAGCGATTGATTTTGAAAGGGATCAAGTCGCTATTATCAAATTATCGGTGGAATTTTAAAGATCGGTATTTAATTGATGATTTTAGATTGAAATCAGTACTCTTTGAGGAGGAGTTAATGAAATGAATGGGGAATTTCTTGGTGCTCTAGACCAGATCGCCAGCGAAAAAGGGATTGATAAGGAAATACTGGTAGATGCCATTGAAGCGGCACTACAATCCGCCTATAAGAAAAACTTTGGCACCAGTCAAAATGTGAAGGTCAATGTCGATAAATTAACGGGTGTAGTCAAGGTATATGCAATGAAAACCATTGTAGAAGAGGTTATGGATGAATCCCAGCAAATCTTTTTAGAAGATGCCCAAAGAATTGATCCAGTTTTTAGCCTTGGGGATATCGTAGAGGTAGAGGTGACTCCCAAAAACTTTGGTCGCATAGCAGCCCAAAATGCCAAGCAGGTGGTAGTGCAGCGTATACGAGAGGCCGAAAGGGCCCTAATATATGAAAAGTTTATTGAAAAAGAGAACGAGATAATGACCTGTGTAGTTCAGCGGGCAGAGCGCAGAAATGTATTCGTCGATATAGACGGGGCCGAGGGTACTATGCCCCCCAACGAGCAAATTTCCAATGAGAGTTATCGGGTTAATGACCGATTGATGGTGTATATTACAGAAGTTAAGATGACCAATAAAGGGCCTCAAATAACAGTATCCAGGACCCACCCCAGTTTGGTAAAGAGACTCTTTGAGAGGGAGGTCCCCGAAATTATTAGGGGCGAGGTTATCATAAAGGACATAGCACGTGAGGCTGGATCCAGGACAAAAATAGCTGTTTTTACTCATCACCCCAGTATTGATCCCATAGGGGCATGCGTAGGTCAACATGGTATAAGGGTTCAGCACATTGTGGACGAATTAAGAGGCGAAAAGATCGATATTATTAAATGGAGTGATGATCCTAGGGAGTATATTGGTAGCGCCTTAAGCCCCGCGAGGATCGTGAATGTACAAATACATGAGGTTGAAAAATCGGCGAGGGTAATAGTTCCGGACAATCAACTTTCCCTTGCGATTGGTAAGGAAGGTCAAAACGTGAGGTTGGCCGCTAAGCTAACGGGCTGGAAGATTGATATAAGAAGCATATCACAAATGGAAAGTATTGATTCTACCCAAGAAGGGAATTTGGATTAAGGGGATGACATGCTTTGAAAAAAAGGAAGATCCCGCTGAGGATGTGTGTCGGTTGTAATGAAATACGGCCCAAAGGGGAACTCATCAGGGTGGTTCGGAGCCCCCAAGGTGATATCTATATAGATCAGGTAGGTAAAAGGCCGGGCAGAGGGGCCTATATATGCAAGAACCTTGATTGCTTGGAAAATGCCCTTAAGAGCAGGAAGTTGGAACGGGCTTTTGGACAAAAAATCGACCAGGAAATATATCAAAGGTTGAGTATCGAAATGGGTGAAGGTGAGAATAATTAACGACAAAGTTTATCAGTTAGTTGGTCTTTCGAAAAGAGCCGGGAAATTGGTTTCAGGTTCCCATGCCGTAGAAAATGCAATCAAGTCTGGAAAAGCGCAATTAGTTATTGTGAGCGAAGAGGCCTCGGCTAATACGGTTAAAAAATTCTTTGATATGTGTGAATTTAGAAATGTGAATATAATCAAAATCGGCAGCAAAAAGGACTTAGGAGAATGTATTGGTAAGACAGATCGTACCCTTGTAGCCATAACGGATGTGGCTTTTAGGGACATGATAGTAGAGGTATTACCATCGCCTATAACAAATACGGGGGTGATCGATTGATGTCAAAAATTAATGTGTATTCAACAGCAAAGAAAGTAACCGAAGGCGCCAGGGAACTAATGGATATGGTGGGAGAGACAGAAAAGGGTATTGCCGGATATAAAAATACAATTCTGAAGCTTAGGGAAAGACTAAATCGGGAAACTATAGAGAGAGAACTGGAAGAAAAAAGGAAGGAACAACGGCTGGAAGAAGAATCCCGCAGAAAAAAAGAACAGCAAATAAGAGCAGAAGAAAGGGCAAAGAGGGAATCCGGCCCGGCGGCCCCGGGACGAACAGGGGAAAAGAGGCCAATGGGGCCCGGTACGAGGGATTTGCAAAATCGATTAAAAGAAAAATCCGGTGAGAGTATCCGGGTAATAGATTCAACGGGAGGAAAGCCCGGGCAGGACAAGGTTGTTCCGTCCAAGGGATATGAGAATACGCAAAAACGCAGGGAGCGTAGGAGCAAAAAAGATTTTTGGCAAGAAGGCGAATCATATTCCAGAATCAAAAAGTTACGGGAGACCAAGACTACTAGTCAGAAAAGACAAGAAAAATCCGGAAAGGTACCAGAAAGGAAAAAAGCCATCATAATGGGAGAACTTATAACGGTAAAAGATTTATCAGAAAAAATAGGGGTTTCCGTACCCGAAATAATGAAAAAGCTAATGGGTCTAGGAATCCTGGCTACAATAAATCAAGACTTGGATTACGACACCGCAGCGATAATATCGGCTGAGTTTGGAATCCAACTGGACAAAAGGGTTATTAAAAGCTTCGAGGAAATATTAGAGGATGAAGATCTGGAGGATGATCCCGATTCTTTAAAACCCCGTTCGCCTATAGTAACGGTTATGGGGCATGTTGACCATGGGAAAACATCATTATTGGATGCTATCAGAAGTTCCAGGGTTACGGCCCAAGAAGCGGGCGGGATTACGCAACACATAGGTGCGTATACCGTAAACGTGGATAATAGGCTTATAACTTTTTTAGATACACCAGGGCACGAGGCCTTTACCTCCATGAGAGCGCGGGGAGCCCAGGTTACCGATATCGCAATTTTAGTGGTAGCTGCCAACGACGGCGTTATGCCCCAAACAGTAGAAGCTATCAATCATGCTAAGGAGGCGGGGGTTCCGATTATTGTAGCGATAAACAAGATCGATGTTACGGGTGCGAACCCCGAAAGAGTAAAGCAGGAGCTCACTGAGCATGAACTCTTGGTGGAGGAATGGGGGGGCGATACCATAGCAGTTCCCGTTTCTGCACTTCGTAATGAGGGTATTGATTCCTTGTTAGAGATGGTATTATTGGTTGCGGAAATGCAGGAACTAAAGGCCAATCCCAATCGTCTTGCGAAAGGAACAATAATAGAGGCAGAACTGGACAAGGGTAGGGGTCCTGTCGCTACGGTCCTAGTTCAAAAGGGGACTTTGAGAGTGGGAGATTCCATGGTGGCGGGTACCGCTTATGGAAGGGTTCGGGCTATGATGGACCATACAGGGAAAAGGTTAGAAAAAGCAGGTCCCTCTACTCCCGTTCAAGTTCTAGGGCTCACGGAGGTTCCGGAAGCCGGGGATACTATGTATTGTGTCGAGGGCGACAAGCTTGCAAAACAGGTCTCGGAAGAGCGCAAAGAAAAGGTTAGAGAACTGCAGATCAGGGCCTCATCGAAGGTATCCTTAGACGAGTTGTTTAACAAGATAAAAGAGGGCGAAGTAAAGGATCTAAACCTCATTATCAAGGCTGATGTGCAAGGATCTGCTGAGGCTGTGAAGCAATCTTTGGAAAGGTTAACCAATGAGGATGTACGAATCCGCACTATACACGGGGGAGTTGGTGCCATCACTGAATCAGATGTCATGCTGGCCACCGCCTCCAATGCCATTATAATAGGGTTTAACGTTCGACCTTCCCCGGGGGCATCCGAGTTAGCAAGCAAGGAAGAAATTGATATTCGCCTTTACAGGGTTATTTATAACGCAATTGAAGATATAGAGGCTGCTATGAGGGGTATGCTAGATCCCGAATACAAGGAGGTCATTTTAGGTCATGCCCAGGTTAGGGAGACATTTAAGGTCCCCGGTGCAGGGATTGTTGCCGGCTCTTATGTCACCGATGGTAAGATTCTAAGAAATGCAGATGCCCGCATAGTCCGAAACGGGATCGTAATCTACGAGGGTAAGATCAGTTCTCTCAGGAGATTTAAAGACGATGTAAGGGAGGTAACCGCCGGGTACGAATGCGGTATAAGCTTGGTAAATTTCAATGATATCAAAGAAGATGATGTAATTGAGGTTTCCATTCAAGAAGAAATTAAGAGGTAATATCAATACAAAGGGCAGGTGGGTATCATGAAACACCAAAGGATCGATAGGATTTCTGAAGAGATAAAAAAGGAAATAAGCAGAATTATCCGGGAGGATGTAAAGGACCCACGTATAGGACAGATGGCTTCTATTCTTCGCGTGGATGTATCAGGGGACCTGCGCCATGCTAAGGTATATGTGAGCGTTTTAGGCGATGAAAGGGAAAGGGCATCCACCATAGCAGGTCTATCCAGAGCGGCCGGTTTCATAAGAAAGGGATTGGGCCGGGTTCTTACTATTAGATATATACCAGAACTAAATTTTATCCTGGATACTTCTATTGAATATAGCGTGGATATCAGCAAGAAAATAATGGAGATTAAAAAACAACAGGAGCAGTCCAATGGGGATGATTGATATCATCCAACCAATAGACAGGAGCGATTCCATTGCACTTATTACCCATATGAATCCTGATGGGGATGCGGTGGGAAGCCTGATTGCCCTAATGCGGGCCTTGGATAAAATGGGTAAGTCGGTAGATGCTTATTGTCAGGATGAGGTGCCGGGGGCCCTCAATTTCTTAGACGGCGTCGCCAGGATAACAAGGCCCATTGATCCAATAAAACGATATGATTTAGCAATCGCTTTGGATTGCAGTGACCGGGGGAGGATGGGGGACTGCGCAACTATTATGGACATGGCAACTAGTTCGGCTAATATAGATCACCATATAAGCAATACCTTTTATGCTGATATAAACATCGTGGACGGGGGTGCCTCTGCAACGGGGGAGATGATATACGAGTTGGTAGAATTGCTAATAGATTCAGCTGATAAAGGTATAGCCGAGGCCCTCTATACCGCTATAGTGTCAGATACGGGCGGGTTTGCTTTTAGTAATACTACCGCAAAAACCCATAGAACGGCTGCCAATTTAATTGAATGGGGTGCCGAGACAGCAAAG
>DASRNX010000219.1:0-13872 GCA_035647175.1 Clostridia bacterium
GTTTATTAGTGTAATGTTGTCGAAGGTCGAACCATATCTTGTAATCCAACAGAAAAAACAAAGGGTGCGGCTGATCCTCACCAAATATAAATCACTTACCCCCGGAAATGGCAGGTATCCCCTAGAACTATTAAAGGCTAAAGATGACTTTTACCAGTGTTTTATTTCACTCTAGATAGGTAAAAGGCTTACCAATTGTCTTAACAATTAGTAAGCCTTATTATTTGGTGGAGGCGAGGGGAATCGAACCCCTGTCCGAAGATATACAGATACCAGCATCTCCGAGCGCAGTCAGTGTTTTATCATTCCCTCCACCGGACTCCCACTAACAGGATTCCGGCTTTAGTAGCTTCATAAATTCCGGCCTAACGCAAAGCTTAGTTAGGTTCGTTCCCCGCTAATTTGTCGCCTTTTCCTATAGTGCGGGTACTATAGGGAAGACGTAGCTGCTTTAAGCAGCAGCTAAAGCGTAATTATCGTTGTTTGCTTTTAATTTAAGTTCCAGGTTGTTGATGCGGCCCCAGAATCCGCAGCTCGCTTCTCATACCTCTATTATCCCCGTCGAAACCAATACGCCCCCATATTAATAGATCATAAGCAAACGCAATATGGGATACTGGCAAAATCAGATTGGATACATTGTGAAAGCACTTATCTTTCTAACTAAAGCTTTTGGCTCTCCCTAAAAGCTCTGTCCATATCCCTTTGGGCATCCCGCCTGGCTATGTCTTGGCGCTTGTCAAACTGCCTTTTGCCTCGGGCAACAGCCAGTTCCAGCTTTACAAGTCCCCCTTTGAGATATATCCTAAGGGGAATCAGGGTCAACCCCTTTAGCTGAACATAACCTAAAAGCCTATTTATCTCCCTTTTGTGGAGCAATAGCTTGCGGCTCCGTATTGGGTCCTTATTTGTTATATTCCCCATTTCGTAAGGGCTTATATGCATGTTGTTGACGAAGACTTCGCCATTTCTTACATCGGCATAACTATCCCTGAGATTAACCTTTCCAAGGCGTATTGACTTGACCTCGGTGCCTGCCAGCACTATGCCGGCCTCAAAGGTTTCCTCAACGAAATAATCATGCCTAGCTTTACGATTTTGGGCAATAACCTTGATACTATCCGTAGCCAATTTCTACACCCACCCCGATAAAATAACCCTATCTGCTGTGCGGGGCAAATAGGGAATCTCCAGTCGCATTATTATATTAACATACCCGCGAAACTCTGTCAAGTACGCCAAAATCCAGATTTATCGTTCTGGGCGGATCATATGCTTCATATTCTACTTGAAAATATTATCCGGATCATAGCAATAGCTGTACATCGCTCCAAGACTTGCCTGAAGGGCATTAGGAAATCTCACGGTGGTTTCTTCATCTTCAATGGGGACCCCTTTTGTTTTCCCCGAGACGAGGTTCTCTGTGAGCTCTCTCATCTCACTTATATATTGTTTTCTCAGTCTTTCCCTCATCTGATAGAAGTGCCCCGGGTATATTACAAGATCATTTAGATCTTCGACCTCCCTTTCCAGACGCCTGAGAACATCAAGGAATTGCTCTAGGGGCAGTGAATGGGCAAGCTGCATCCATATGGTTCCCGAGCCTATGGAGTCGCCGGAAAACATAAGTTGGTTCCCCCTGTCCAAAACCACGATGCTGCCGGGAGTATGTCCCGGAACCTCGATAATTTCCAAATGGCGACCGCCTAAATCAAAAACTTGACCATGGGACACATCTTGAAAGCTTTCCCTACTGACGGGTTCAAAGGACATATTGGTATAGACCTCGTAATCCACCGGTTTCATAAAAAGACTGAGTCCTTTATCTGCTAGGTTTTTAAGCTCCCTTCCGGCATGATCCCCGTGGCCATGGGTCATTATTACATCCACGGGAAGGGCAGTAATTTCCCTGATGATATCATAAAGGTTTCCTTCGCCCATAAGGGTGTCTACAAGTACGGCCCTTGTTTGGCCGCATACCAGATATGCATCAACAAAGTTGGAAATTCCGGCCTCGGGATTCCCTTCACTGATCCTCCAAACACCGTTACCCATATCCTGCTTATTAAAGCCTTTTATATCCCTCATAACAGTAACAACACTCCCTTCAATATAGTATGCTAATGTGTTATGGCCCTCAATAGCCATTACCGATATATTTAACGGGTGTAACTATATGTTTTACGACAAACATTCTACATTAGTATATGGGTGTCGTAAAACATTATCCTCAATTCATATGTTACGAAAAATACATTGCTTTAACGCGAAATCAGATAACTTAACTGATTTTGTATTGAAAGATCTTTTTCATAACATATATAGCCATATTATACCACATCAATCAGCCAATACAAAATCTATATTTCTCATAACCATATTCACATTCAATACCTTTATTCTAGCCGGGTCCCCTATCCTAAAGATTCGTCTGTGCCTTTCGCCTATGAGACAATAGTGCTTTTCAACAAAGTTATAGTAATCGTCCTCTATGGAGCTTATTCGAACCAAGCCCTCTATGGTATTGGGAAGCTGGACATATAGGCCATATCCCGTCACCCCGGAAATAATCCCGTCGAACTCTTCGCCTATCTTATCCGCCATGAATTCTACTTTTTTAAGGTCACCGGTTTCTCGCTCCACTTCGTCGGCAGTTCGCTCCCGACTTGAACAATGCTTTGCCATATCGGGCAGCATCTCCTCCATCTGCTTCGCCTTCTTTTTCGTTAGCTTTCCATGAATGGAATCTTTGATTATGCGATGGATCATTAGGTCCGGATAGCGGCGAATGGGTGCAGTAAAGTGGCAATAGTTCTTGGAAGCCAAACCAAAATGTCCGAGGTTTTCATGACTGTATCGAGCCTTTTGGAGGGATCTCAGCATTATTGTGCTTATTATCCTTTCCTCAGGCTTGTCCTTAATATCAGCTAAAAGTCTCTGAAGCACCTTTGGATGGATACCCTCGCCTATCCCCTTTAGATTGTATCCAAAGTTATGGATAAACTCGTTGAAATCCAGCATCTTCTCTATATCCGGATCCTCATGAACCCTATACATAAAGGGGAGCTCCTGCCAAAATATGTGCTGGGCAATGGTCTCATTACAGAGCAGCATAAACTCCTCAATGATCCTGTTGGATATACCCCTAACCGCCGGCCTTATATCAACGGGCTTTCCGTCTTCGTCCAGTATGATCTGGGTCTCATCCAGGTTAAAATCGATGCTTCCCCGTTTTGTTCTCTCCTCATTTAGGATTTTGCATAACTCTTCGGCATCCCGCAGCTCATCTAAGAAATCGTGGTAATCTACCATAACCGCCTGATCCTTTTCCCCGTCTTCCAGGATCATGGTTACATCCTCATAGACCATCCTTTTTTGGCTTCTTATGACGGTCTCCTCTATGGAATAGTCCACGACCTTCCCGCCTTGTTCCACCTCCATAAAGACCGACATGGCCAAGCGGTCCTCATTGGGGTTTAGGCTGCAGATCCCGTTAGAGAGTTCCCTAGGGAGCATCGGTATGACTCTATCCACCAGATAAACGCTGGTCCCCCTGGTCAGCGCCTCCTTGTCCAATGGGCTATTTTCAAAGATGTAATGGTTGACATCCGCTATATGTACCCCAAGTATAAAGTTGCCTTTTTTATTTCTTTCTATGGATATGGCATCGTCTAAATCCTTGGCATCGGCCCCGTCCATGGTAAAGGTTTTAAGATCGCGCAGATCCCTTCTCCTTTGGATATCCTCATTAGACACCTTTTGGGGTATCTTTCTGGCGGCGCTGAGAATTTCTTCCGAAAAGTCCTCCGGAAGATTGAACTGACGAATAATAGACAATATGTCCGTCCCGGGTTCATCCTTATGTCCTAGGATCTCCACTATTTTCCCCTCGGGATTTCTCCTAGAATCTGGCCACCTAAAGACCTCCACCACTACCTTGTATCCCGTTCTGGCATCTAACATACTATCCTTGGAAACGAAGATGTCATCGCTTATCCTTGAATCATCGGGCACCACAAAACCAAAGTTTTTATCCCTTTCGAAGGTTCCCACTATGGACGTGTTTGCTCGCCAGAGCACCTTGTAGACTTCGCCTTCCCTAGAGGATGCGGTGCTGTATTTGTCCCCGAATACGCGAATCATAACCCTGTCCTTATGCATTGCCCCGTTTAAATTCTCCGGCGGGATGAATACGTCCTTTTCTTCCTCGGAATCGGGAATGAAAAATGCAAACCCCCTGGCGTTGCCTTGGAGCCGTCCTACCAAAAACCCTAAGGTTTCGGGCAGGGCATACTTTTTCTTTCTAGTCCTTACCAGCTGACCGCCCTCTACCATATCGTCTAATATTCCCATAAAGATTCCCCGGTCGCTCTGGGAAAACTCCAAAGCCTCCATCAATTTATCAAGAAATAGGGGAGGCGTATTTTTCTCCCTTAAAAGTCCAACTATTTTTTCTTTAATATCCAATATCATACCTCCTGGATGTTTTACGATAATCATTTTAAAATATACTTCGAATACTGCAGAGCATTTTCCTTATGATTCTTTAGTTTTTCCACTTTCTATGTATTATAATCAGTCCCGGGGCCATATATCCTCCCCTTCATAAAAAGGATAACCCATGGAGCTGGGCCTAAAGGGTTCATCCGTCTGCCCCATAATACCTTCAGTTCTTACCATAAATATAAAAAACGACCGCCGGGGGTCGTTCTTGAAAACCTTTAAACATCGTAACCAACTGCATATAATTATAGCACACCACTAAGACGGAATGGGGGATTCTTTATCAATGCCTATCCCGTCCCGGCAAAATATGCCGATTTTAACAGGCAAAGAATACTTTCCCGTCGTCCCCGCTACATTATGGCTAAAATGATGGAAACAAGGATAAAGCCAATGGCTGAAATGGTAGTAAGCCTTTGGAGTCTGCCTTCAAAGCTTCGGGCCTTATTCTTCCCGAAAAACGTTTCAGATCCTCCTCCAAAAGATGCCGACAGCCCGGCCGACTTTCCCGTTTGAAGCAGCACTACGATGATCAAAAATAGTTCAAATAACACCAGCACGATGGTAGCAGCTAACTTAAGCGCGCCCATACTATATCCCTCCCTTTGCGGATAAAGCTCTAACAAAAATATTGTACCATAGGGTGTTGTTAAAATCAAGAAAAGAAAAACGAAAGGGGGTGGATTCTCTCACCCCCTAATTTCTTCTGCTCTTATTTGTTCTCTAAGTTAAACCACGCATCGAGACCGGGATATTGGGCCAGCTCACCCAACTCCTCTTCGATCCTCAATAGCTGATTATATTTAGCGACCCTATCGGATCTGGAAGGTGCACCGGTCTTAATCTGTCCGGCATTAACCGCTACTACCAGATCGGCAATGGTCGTATCCTCGGTTTCACCAGAACGATGGGATACCACGGCTGTGTACCCGGCGCGGTTTGCCATTTCTATAGAATCTAAAGTCTCGGTTAGGGTACCGATCTGATTCACTTTGATTAAGATAGAATTGGCAACCTTTAAATCGATGCCCCTAGATAGACGCTCGGTATTGGTTACGAAGAGATCGTCCCCTACCAACTGGATCTTGTCTCCCAATTTATCCGTCAGCAGCGCCCAGCCTTCCCAATCTTCCTCGGCTATACCGTCTTCTAAGGATATAATCGGATACTTATCGGCAAGCCCTGAATAGTAGTCGACCAGTTCCTCAACGGTTCTGACTACACCTTCACCCGGGAAGTGATATTTACCGTCTTCCTCGTTATAGAGTTCCGTTGCTGCAGCATCGATGGCGATTCTGATATCGTCTCCAGGCTTGTATCCGGCCTTTTCTACGGCCTCAAGGATAACCTCTATGGCTTCCTCGTTGGTCTTAAGATCCGGAGCAAATCCACCCTCGTCACCTACTGCGGTGCTGTAACCCTTTGCGCCAAGCACAGTCTTTAGGTTATGGAAAATCTCTGCAGACATTCTGAGAGCTTCCCTAAAGCTTTTGGCCCCTACAGGCATGACCATAAATTCTTGGATGTCCACGGTGTTATCCGCATGTTCCCCGCCGTTTATTATGTTCATCATAGGCACCGGGAGAACCTTGGCATTAACCCCGCCGATATACTGGTATAGGGGTAATCCCAATCCGTTTGCGGCAGCTTTTGCCACTGCCAGGGATACCCCTAAAATGGCGTTGGCTCCCAATTTTCCCTTGTTATGGGTTCCGTCTAAGTCGATCATAACCTGATCAACGCCTATCTGGTCCAGGGCACTCATTCCTAAAACCTCAGGTGCAATTATATCGTTTACATTATCTACCGCTTTTAAGACCCCTTTGCCTAAGTATCTGGCCTTATCGTCGTCCCTTAATTCAACGGCTTCAAAGGCCCCCGTAGAGGCACCGGACGGGACTGCGGCCCTGCCGACGGCTCCGCTCTCTAGGGCTACCTCTACCTCTACGGTAGGGTTACCCCTGGAGTCAACAATCTCTCTGGCTAGTACATCAATAATGATCATAAAATTTATCTCCTTTCGTTTGTCTATAGATTAACAATATCGTAACTAAATTTATCCTCCGTTTAAAACTACCTTAAGAGACTCTCCCCTGTCATATCGGGGGGTTTGGGTAGCCCCATGAGCTCTAAAAGGGTGGGAGCGATATCGGAGAGCCGCCCGCCTTCTCTTACGGTAACATTCCTGCGATTATCGTCTATGAAGATTAACGGTACCGGGTTATTTGTATGGGCCGTATGGGGTTCTCCGGTATCATGATCCAGCATCTTTTCAGCGTTACCATGATCCGCAGTCACAATTACTCTGCCCCCTACGCCTCTTATAGCCTCGACTACCCTGCCAACGCATGTATCTACAGTCTCCACCGCCTCGACGGCAGCCTCCATTACGCCGGTATGACCCACCATATCGCAGTTGGCAAAGTTTAGGATGATACAATCGTATTTGCCGGATGCTATACGCCTTTCCGCCTCCTCCGTTACTTCAAAGGCGCTCATGGAGGGCTTTTGGTCGTAGGTAGGTACCTTGGGAGATGGTATAAGGGCTCGGTCCTCCCCTTTGTTGGGCACTTCAACACCGCCGTTAAAGAAGAAGGTCACATGGGCATACTTTTCCGTTTCAGCTATTCGAAGCTGGGTTTTCTCGTGCCCGCTTATATACTCCCCAAAGGTACTGGTAAGCTCCTCAGGAGAATAAGCTACCCCTATACCCTTAAAGGTCTCATCATATTGGGTCATAGATACATAGCTTACGGGGAAATAGCCTTTATCCCTGACAAAGCCATCAAATTCCGCATCGATGAGGCTCCTGGTAATTTCCCTGGCCCTATCGGGTCTAAAGTTAAAGAAGATTATAGAATCATCTTCGTCTATGGTCGCTACGGGATGTCCATCCTCTAATATAACGGTGGGCCTGACGAATTCGTCGGTCTCTTTCTGGTCATAGGATTTTTGCATCGCCTCGGCGCCGCTCCCGGCCGTTATTCCCTGGCCCAGCACCATAGCGTCGTAGGCCACTTTGACCCTTTCCCAGCGATTATCCCTGTCCATGGCATAATATCTGCCCATGACGGTGGCAATTTTCCCCACCCCTAATTGTTTTAGTTTTTCTTCGAGGACCAAGATATAACCCTTTCCGCTGGCCGGCGGAACATCCCTGCCGTCCATAAAGCAGTGAATATATACCCTATCAAGTCCCTTTTGCTTGGCCAGCTCCACTAGGGCATATAAGTGCTCTATATGGCTGTGAACCCCGCCGTCGGATAAAAGCCCCATGAGATGAAGCTTGGTGCCCTTGTCCTTTGCGTTGTTTATTGCTGACAGAAATGCGGGATTATCAAAGAATATCCCGTCCTCGATAGCCTTGCTGACACGGGTATAATCCTGATAAACTATCCTGCCGGCCCCTAGGTTAAGATGCCCCACCTCGGAATTTCCCATCTGCCCGTCAGGAAGCCCGACGTCCAATCCGCTGGCTTGTATCTGCCCGCTGGGGTATTCGTTTCTATATCTATCCAAGTTAGGCGTAGACGCCTCGTATATTGCGTTTGCTTCCTTTGAATCGCTGAGTCCAAACCCATCCATTATCACCAGGGCAGTTAAATTCTTGGCCATAAGTCCCTCCTAATATGCAAGTTCCAAAAACGCATTTGCTTCGTAGCCTGGGTATAATACCAATAATCCAAGTCATTAAAACTTCAACTTGCCGATTATTTACTAACGATTTTTAATAATCTATTACGGTCCAGCCTTTTTGACAATCTTTAATAATTTAATCTATTACGCTAGTTAAAAATGCCGGCAATAACTTTTGAACGCCCATTTTATTAATAGTTAATTACCTTTGCGAAATCCTGGGCTTTCAGGCTGGCACCGCCGATGAGTCCGCCGTCGATGTCCGGCATAGCCATAAGCTCCGATGCGTTTTTGGCATTCATGCTACCACCATATTGTATCCGGATCTTTTCTGCTACTTCTTTTCCAAACATATCTACGACAATGCCTCGAATAAAGGAAATCACTTCGTTGGCCTGCTGGCTGGTAGCGGTCTTTCCGGTTCCAATGGCCCATACGGGTTCGTAGGCAATGATGACCCTTTCGGCCTCTTTACTGCTAAGTCCCTTAAGACCTTCCCTAGTCTGCCTTTCGACTACCTTTTCGGTTATACTCTCTTCCCTCTGCTCCAGGGTTTCCCCTACACACATAATGGGGATCAGATCATGGGCAAAGGCTACTGTGACCTTTTTATTCACCGTCTCATCGGTTTCCCCAAAATACTGTCTTCTCTCAGAATGCCCTATAATAACGTATTGTACCCCTAGGTCCTTCAGCATATTTGGGGCCACTTCCCCAGTGAAGGCACCATTTTCTTCAAAGTACATGTTCTGCGCTCCCAGGGCTATATTTGAACCCTTTAGGGCCTCAGCCGCAGCAGCCAGACATACAAAAGAAGGGCAGACCACAACATCTGCTTGGGCATCCTTTACAAGGGGTTTTAAACCATCTATCAAATCCGTTGTTTCCGTCGGTGTCTTGTTCATCTTCCAGTTTCCTGCAATAATCGGTTTTCTCATCTTCATTTCTCCTAACATCCTAACTATACCGCCCGAAAAGCGGGCGGTATAGTCTACATAGTCCCTATGTATATACTATTTGTCATCCAGGGCAGCTACCCCCGGTAAAGTCTTTCCTTCAAGAAATTCTAGTGAAGCCCCACCGCCGGTGGAAATATGGGTCATCCTGTCGGCATATCCCATCTGCTCTACTGCCGCAGCAGAATCGCCACCGCCTATAATGGTGGTACCCTGACACTCACTCATATACTCGGCTATGGCCTTGGTGCCTTCAGCGAAGGCGGGCATTTCAAATACGCCCATGGGTCCGTTCCATACCACGGTCTTCGCATTTTTTATCTCCTCGCCGAAGATCTGGCGAGATTCGGGCCCTATATCCAGCCCCTGCCAACCCTGGGAAATGGCATCGCTATTTACAACTTTATGCTCCGAATCGGCGCTGAACTCACGGGCTACCACATTGTCAACGGGCAATAAGAACTTAACGCCCTTAGCCGCTGCCTTTTCCTCCAGGGATTTGGCCAGCTCCACTTTATCAGCTTCAAGCAAGGAATCCCCAATCTCATAGCCTCTAGCCTTAAAGAAGGTATAGGCCATCCCTCCCCCTATGATAAGGGTGTCCACCTTTTCGATTAGGTTCTCAATTACACCTATCTTATCGGATACCTTGGCTCCGCCTAAGATGGCAATAAAGGGATTTTCGGGATTGCTCAGAGCCTTGCCCATGACCTCAAGTTCCTTCTTAATAAGATACCCGGCTGCAGCAGGAAGATATTTGGCTACCCCTTCGGTAGAGGCATGAGCCCTATGGGCCGTACCAAAAGCATCATTTACATAGACCTCACCGAAAGCTGCCAATCTTTTGGCGAATTCCGGATCGTTTTTGGTCTCCTCCTTATGAAAGCGTAGGTTTTCCAGTAGCACAACCTGGCCCTCACCTATTCCCTCTACTGCCTTTTTGGCGCTGTCGCCTATTACATCGTCAGCCATATTTACATCCATGGCAAGAAGCTCCGATAACCTTTTGGCCGCAGGCCTTAGGCTAAACTCGGACTTAAATTCTCCTTTGGGCCTGCCAAGGTGAGACATTAAAATCACCTTGGCCCTATTATCAAGAAGATACTTTATGGTAGGAAGGGCCGCTCTTATCCTCGTATCATCGGTTACATTACCTTCATTATCAAGGGGTACATTAAAATCTACGCGAACCAAAACTCTCTTGTTCGCAACGTTGATATCCTCAATAGTTTTTTTATTCACGTGATCCGCTCCTTTCAGGCCTAAAATTCAAAGGCAGGATACCGAATAACCGGGGGCAAGATTAAGATGCCCCCAGTTTCGGCCCCCTGTCTTCTAACTTCTAACCTCTAGAAATTATATACCCTTCTCGGCTATATAGTTCACAAGGTCAACAATTCTGGCGGAATATCCCCACTCGTTATCGTACCAAGATACAACCTTTGCCATGTTGCCGTCTATAACCATGGTGGAAAGTGCATCCACGATGGAGGATCTGTCATCCTTCTTATAGTCTATGGATACCAAAGGCCTCTCCTCATATCCTAAGATCCCTTTCATCGGGCCTTCGGAAGCTTCCTTCATAGCTGCGTTTATCTCTTCAGCGGTAGCGGGCTTTGCAAGCTCTACTACCAGGTCAACAACCGATACTGTAGGTGTAGGTACCCTCATTGCAAATCCATTTAATTTGCCTTTGAGCTCAGGAAGTACCAGCGCAACTGCGGCTGCGGCTCCTGTGGTGGTAGGTATAATGGACTCTGCTGCTGCCCTTGCCCTTCTCAGATCGCTATGGGGCAGGTCTAAGATATTTTGATCGTTGGTGTATGAATGAACGGTGGTCATAAGACCCTTTTTGATTCCGAAATTGTCGTTTAATACCTTTGCAAAGGGTGCAAGACAGTTGGTGGTACAGGATGCGTTGGAGATGATATGATGATTTTCAGCATCATATTTGTCCTCGTTTACGCCCATTACCAATGTAATGTCTTCGTTCTTGGCGGGAGCAGAGATGATTACCTTCTTAGCGCCTGCCTCGATGTGCTTACCTGCGGTCTCCTTGGATCTGAAGATACCCGTACATTCCATTACAACTTCAACGCCAAGCTCTTTCCATGGCAGGTTAGCGGGATCCCTCTCGGCAAATATCTTGACTTCTTTGCCGTTTACTACCAAGGCATCTTCCTTTACCTCTACATCACCATCGAACTTACCAAAGCAAGAGTCGAACTGAAGTAGATGTGCTAGGGTCGCGGGATCAGTTAAATCATTTATAGCTACAAATTCCAATTCATCGGCATACTTTTCCAATGCTATTTTAAAAGCATTCCTTCCGATTCTTCCAAAACCATTAATTGCAACTTTTACAGCCATTCTGAAATTCCTCCTTAATATTTTGCTGTTAACCAGCATTATAATAATTATATAAACAAAGGACTAGACTTGAATCATAAATAATCCGTCTATGGTCTTTGTCTAGAACAACCTCACTTAGAATTATGGGTATCCATAATACCCATTGCAATACCCTCGTCCATAACCAGTATGCTGTCGGGACAATTTCCTATGACGGCCATAACCGCTTTGGCCTTTTGCTTACCTCCCACTACGCCTATGACGGTGGGGATATGCTTAAGATCCCGAATACTGATCCCTATAGGGTTCGACGAGAATACTATATCCCCCTTCATATTAAAGAAATATCCAAACGCTTCCGCTACAGCCTTTTCCCTTCTTATTATACCCATTTGGTCCGAAGTTAGATTTCTTCTGGCCGCCATGTCTTCGGCTTTTCCCATACCATATATTAAAATATTGGTGTTCTTCAGATATTCGATAACAGACTTTACATCGGGCTCGTTTATCAAAGTCTTAGCAGCTTCGGCCCTCAATTGGCCCGGGACATGAAGCATCTTGTAGTGCCCGCCCAGCTTTTTTGCAAAGACAGCCGCCAAGGTATTGGATTGGTATTCAACATTACCGCCCATACCGCCCCTTGCGGGAAGCACCATAACATCCTTTAGTTCGCCTATGTACGGAAGGGCATCTGCTACCTTTCCTACGGTATTGCCCCCTGTTATTGAGACCACATCGCCGTTTTTTATGACTTCTCTTAAGATGCCAGCTGCCGTTCTGCCAATGTCGGATAATACTAACTCATCTTCATCGGCATCTCCAGGGATTATTAGGACCCTCCTTAAGTTTAGGATCTCCTCCAGCTGCCTTTCAAGGTTATATAGACCCCTTATGTTATGGGTAAATTCCCTAAGACCGTCTAGGACTATTTCGCCCTCTCTGGTTATCTCCATGCCGGAAGGATGGGTGGTCAGCATCCCTGCATCCTTTAAAAAGCTTGTCTCATTACGGACGGTTCTCTCCCCCATCTTCAAGGCGGAGGCAAGGGTTCTCCGGCCCACAGGTTGCATAGAATAGATGCTTCGAAGTATAGTATAGCGCCTATCAAATAATTCTATGAATTCCGGCACTATCTTTTTCAGTAGTGCTTGGGACTGTAACATACTTCACTCCATTCTGGACATTTCTTGTCCCACCGTGCATAAATTGACCCGCCGTTTCCCATAAAAAGGGTGCTCCATCACCCGTATCTATTTTACATTAAATCCCCCTGTATTTCAAGAGAAAAATTAATCAAAATGGAAAATTCAGCTGTCTTAAGGCCTCATATACAATAATTGCAACGGAGTTGGATAGGTTAAGGGATCTGACCCCTTCCCTCATGGGGATGCGTATGCAGCGGTCCTGATACTTTTTTAGTAGCCATTGGGGAAGCCCCGCCGTCTCCTTACCGAAAAAAAGAAAACTGTCACGGGCGTATTTTTCATCGGTATAGAACCTCTTGGCCTTGGTGGTAGAAAAATAAAAGTCCCCCCTTGGATTCTTTTCAAAAAAGTCATCCAGGGAGTCATAATACCTTATGTCCAATAGGCTCCAATAATCCAAACCCGCTCTTTTTAGGTGATGATCATCTACAGAAAAGCCCAAAGGCTTTACAAGATGCAATGTTGCGCCTGTAACGACACAGGTGCGAGAAATATTTCCCGTGTTTTGCGGAATCTCCGGTTCAACTAAAACAATATTGAGTGGCATAACTCCCCGTCCTTCCGTCTGCATATCAATTTTTCCATGAATGATTTTATAACAGAATCATTTTACCAAATTTCATGACGGAAATACAGTATTTTTTTATCCGTAAACAAAAAAACAGGGCCCGATCGGCCCCGCTATGGAAATCATTTAATTAATATCTATTCTAGTATTTCTGGTCCTGCCCTCTTCCTCTTTCGGCAGGGTCACCTTTAAGAGCCCGTCTGCGTACTCCGCCTTCACCTCGTCATTTTTGATGCCGGATACCAAGAAGCACCTAGATGCCTGGCCCATGCGCCTTTCCCTTCTGATGTAATTTTCCTTCTCTTCCTTGATCTCCTCGTTCTTCTTTGCAGAGATGGTCAGACGATCATTTACAAGGTCTATATCGATATCTTCCTTGTTATAACCCGGCAGCTCAGCCTCTACCACATACTCCTTTTCGGTCTCCTTAATGTCCGCCCGGAATCCGCCCGTCATACCCCCGGAAAGCATATCGTTGCCAAAGAAGTCGTCCATTAGATCCCTGCCGAAAAAGCCTTTGAATAGGTCGATTGGTGTTAAACCGTTTCTCCTTCTGAATGGAACCATATCCTTCATTAAAAACTCTCCCTTCTTTTTGGCTTGATTTTATTTTTAGTATTCCCTGTATGTTTGAGTATATTATATTCTATAG
>DASRNX010000220.1:0-5841 GCA_035647175.1 Clostridia bacterium
ATATTCTATAGGTCAAAGTAAGTCAAAGTAACTATATGGTCAAAAATATAGAATAGACGCCTCTATAGCCTATTCTATGAAATTATCCAACTTATTCTAATTATATCTTGCCCAATCTGTAAATTTTGGCGATATCTATATTTACCCTTGTGGTTCCCAAAGGCCTGATCCCTAAAACGGTTACCGAACCCTCGCCAAAGATAGGTTCCATTTCTTCTATGTAACCTTTGACGCTCCCGGTGGGAATAAATACTTGGATTGTCCCGGCGAATCCGCCCCCATGGACCCTGCAGGCCCCTTTTCCTATTTCCCCTATAAAATCTTCCGTAAGGGCAAGGGCCAATGTTACGCCCTGTTCCAACGGGGCATGGGCGGAATAACAGTTTTGAAGCCACTTCCAGGAACTGTTTCCCGACTCCTTGATGAGGGACAAAAATTTCGTAAAATCATCTTCCTCCAGGGCTCTCACCTGCTTTGTAACCCTGTTGTTCTCCTTTATAAAATGCATAGCCCTCAAAATAGCCCTGTCGTTAACCCGCTCCCTCAGCATCGGGATATTATCTATTACCTGTTTCATGGTCAATTCCCTGCATACCTCTGCGCCCAAGGCCTCGGCTATCGCTTTCATCTCAATGGGAATGGATGCATAATCTTCCGTTAGATCCGCATGACTGCCTCCGGTATCCACTACCAATAGGCTATACCCCTTACTATGGAAATCAAAGTCGATCTTTTCAACCTTCGGATCATTGGGGTCCTTAAAATCCATGGTGACAAATCCCCCCACGGCACATGCCATCTGATCCATGAGGCCACATGGCTTCCCAAAGAATACGTTTTCCGCATATTGGCCTATTATGGCCAAAAGCTTTACATCAACCTGTCCGTCATTATAGAGGTGGCTTAAAATGGTTCCTATCAGCACCTCGATTGAAGCCGATGAGCTGAGCCCAGACCCCCTAAGGACATCGCTGGAGACGTATGCATTAAAGCCCCCAACCCGTAAACCCAATTCTTTAAATCTGGTCGCAATCCCCCTTATAAGGGCATGGGTGGTTTCTCTCTCATCATCCCTTGCTACAAGATCATGGGTGTCCACCTGGAAGACCCCATCATACCCGTGGGAATATAGGGTTATCAATGAATCCTCAGTCTTGGCCGCAGCCGCTACGGAATCCATGGTTACCCCGGCAGCTAGCACCCGCCCGTGATTATGATCGGTGTGGTTTCCCCCCACCTCAGTACGGCCTGGGGTGCTAAAAAATTGAACGTGGCCTGCACTATCTGGGAACAGTTCATTGAATCTATGGAAAATCTCAGAGTAACGCTTTTTTTGATAGCTAATGATTTCAGCATCTTGGCCGTAGAGCCCAGCAAATAATTTATCCATTCCTTCCTCCTTATGCCTTAACCTATTGTGCTCCATTGAAAATTAAAATTCCCAACCGTTTTAACGGAACAGTTTTTAAAACATCGGAAGCAATTGCATTGGCAATTGCAACACACAGGTTTCAACGAGGCGGGGGATTTATACCCATCTCCTGTTTTACTAATCGGAACTCGCCTCTTATAGAATCGGGAGACATCTTACCGACTCGTTATAACGGATTTAAAAACAAAAAATCTAAAAGGTTATACATATATTGGCTTTATTATAGCCCCGGCGACGAATTAATACAATACCCAAGCAATGCTGAGGTGAATAATCCAAATTTGGGGAATAATATCCCAGCCCTTAATGATTTAAGGCTAAGAACCCAAAAACATGCTTAAGTATAATAATGCTGCAGAATATTGGTTGAATCAGCCATAAATAGTCGATATAATGAATGTAAGACTTGATTATTAAGGATGGAAAGGATGAAACTCCCATGACCCATACCAAGGCAAAGGCCGCCAAACTGGTTGAACAATTACTGGCCTTCGGGCTTTTTAACGAGATGATAAGGGACGAGGATATAACATTTCTTCGAAACCAGCTGCTGGATCTGTTGAATATCCCCGAACCGCATAACGATCCCAACGACCCCTTTGACGATGGGATACCCCCTACCGCAACCCCCATCTTAGAAAAGCTTTTGGATTATGCGGTAGAGGAAGGCATTATTCCCGATGATACCATGGTTTACCGGGATCTGCTTGATACGAAGATTATGGGCATCATTACCCCCCTGCCTTCTCAGGTAATCGACAGATTTACTTCAATCAAAGAAAAAAACGGGGTACAGGAAGCCACCGATGACTTTTATAAGCTGTGCCAGAAATCCGATTATATCAGGGTGGACAGGATAGCAAAGAACCTGGAATGGGATTACGAAAGCAGCTACGGAAACTTAAAGGTTACCGTCAACCTGACAAAGCCTGAAAAGGATCCCAGGGAAATTGCGGCACTTAAAAATGCGCCCCAGGTGGGCTATCCCAAATGTCTTTTATGTCCGGAAAACGTAGGGTACTCCGGCCGAATCAATCATCCCGCCCGACAAACCCATAGGACATTACCGGTAGAGCTGGGGGACGAAACATGGTATTTCCAGTACTCCCCTTATGTATATTACAACCAGCACTGCATAGTGCTCAGCCAAAACCATGTCCCCATGAGACTTACCCGCAACACATTTGACAGGCTCTTTGGCTTTTTGGACCAGTTTCCCCACTACTTTATCGGCTCCAATGCCGATCTTCCCATAGTCGGGGGCTCAATACTCAACCATGACCATTTTCAGGGCGGATATTATACCTTTCCCATGGAGGTTTCCCCTATTGAGTATTTCCTGAATTTGGGGGATTTTCCCGAGGTTAAGGCGGGTATCTTGAATTGGCCCATGTCTACCCTAAGGCTTGAATGTGCAGATTCTAAGATCCTTACAGATTTGGCTGATAGGATACTTAGTAGCTGGAGGGGTTATTCCGATCCCGATGCAGAAATACTGTCCGAATCCATTGATGATAATGGCGAGACAATCCTCCATAACACCGTAACCCCTATCGCTAGGATGAGCCAGGAAGGCCTTTATCAGTTGGATATCGTATTTCGAAACAACAGGACCAGCTCCGAATTTCCCCTTGGGATTTTTCATCCCCATCCGGATATTCATCATATCAAAAAAGAAAACATAGGTTTGATTGAGGTAATGGGCCTTTTCATACTGCCCGGCCGCCTGCAAAAAGAATTGTCCGCCATAGAGGATATATTGACGGGCAAGGGTACACAGAATTTGGAGGGGCTGGTATCTGATACACATCCCCTGCGCCTTCACAGCGAATGGATATATGAACTAATAAAATTGCATGGGAAGAATAATTCTAAAGAGGATGCGGGAGCCATCCTGGAAAAGGCTGTGGGTAAAAAGTGTCAGAAGGTCTTAGAGGACGCCGGCGTGTTCAAAACCACCATGGCAGGCAGGGAGGCCTTTAATAGATTTTTAACCAAGTTGGGGTTCACCGTTTCAGACTAAATCCGATATATCCTCTAGAAACTTTTTGGCATCGTAGTAATTGGGGTTAATTTTTAGAGCCTCTTTTAGATACATCTTAGCGTCGGATATTCTCCCGGAATTATAGGCCGCCCTTCCGGCGCTAAACCATACCTTTTCCGAACCCTTCACCATCTCTGTTATATGAAGATAATCGCCTAGGGCCCTTTCATGATCCCCCATGGACTCGTAGATATTTCCCCTGTAAAAGTAGTAGTTTACCTCTTCGGGATAATAACCGAGGAGTACGTCCATAGATTCCAAGGCCTTATCCGGATGTCCCTCTTGCATGCTGTTGTTTATGTCCTCTATAAAGACCGCTTCTATAAGCTCTCTGGCCTTGGGTCCGTTTCGGTCCTTGTCCGAGAGCCTTTCTATATGATTTTTGGCATCTAAAATATGACCTTCCCTGGCAGCATCATAGGCCCGGCTGAGATGAATCGACGGGCCGTATTTTAGCCTGCCCAGGCCAAGCCCAAGTACGAATATGAGGATGGTAACAGCCCAGAATAGAATCCTCCTACCATACTTCCTATCCTTTTCACGATATAGGCCCAGCCCGTTACCCATTAAAAAACCGCCCAGCAATCCGCCTATATGTCCCCAGTTGTCTATGCCGGGCTGGATAAACCCATACAACAGATTTATGCCGATAACCATAAGTAGCCCCGGACCGAATACCCGCTGAAACAGGCTCCTCTTTTCCTTTCTGAAATATAGCAAAGAACCCATAAGCCCGAATATAGCCCCCGAGGCACCTGCGGCATCGTTTGGACTGAATAGATAGCTGAGAAGGCTGCCGACAAGGCCGGAGATTATGTATACCAGAATGAACTTAAGTTTCCCAAAGAGCTTCTCCACCGCGGGCCCGTATATGTACAGGGCGTAGGAATTAAAGAACAGGTGAAGCAAACCTATATGCAAAAACATGGCAGTAAACAATCGCCAGTACTCGCCCTGGGCTACCAGCACATTGACCTTTGCGCCGAAAAACAACAACTGACGGCCCTGGCCCCATCCCATAAAGAGTCCGGTCAGAGACATCAATACCCAGACCCCTATATTTATGCCCAGCAGGGCATACGTGACATATGGAGGACCGGAGCCTAATTCAATGCCATTTCTTCCGGGATCTTTTGGGGGTTCTTCTGCGTCCCATTCCCCGATTATTTCATATTCACCCTCTATGATATCTGAGTCCCTCCTCCAGTCTTGATTCATAGAATCCTTCTATCCTTTCATAAATGGATTTTAGTCGAACAACCCCGCAATAGCCCCCATATCCTTATGGGAAAAACCCTCGGCCTTGAGGACAGAAATAATATCCTTTTCCCTATGGGGTATGTAGGTCTTCAGCAGGGTAACATTGCCGCAAATGGTGTATTCCCCCAAGCATGCGGGTATCATGATAGAATCCCCCGCCTTAAAGGGCTGGGAGCCGCCGTCATAATCGATAGAGCCCCTACCCGCTATAGCAGTCAGGATAAAGAATTTATCCCCGTGGGCTGTCTCGGCCACCTCTTCGTCTATCTCCAGTTCCTCCATAGCAAAGTACGGTCCGGCTGCGAAATAGGTCTTAAAACCGCCATCCACTTTGACCCTTATGCCCTTTACCTTCTCCTTTAGGTATCGGCCTTCAAAATCTATCACATCCAGAGCCTTGTCTATATGAAGCTCCCTTGGTTTGCCGTCCTCGTCTGTTCTGTTCCAATCGAATACCCTGTATGTAGTATCAGAGTTTTGTTGGATCTCACAAATCACGATTCCCTCACCGATGGCATGGACCATGCCTGCAGGGATGTATAGGACATCGCCCTTTTGTACCCTTAGTGGATATAGGTAGGGTTCGACATCCCCTTTTTGGACGGCATCCCGGAATTCATCTGGGCCCACTCCCGGTTTTACGCCATAGTATAGATAGGCACCAGGCTTCGCATCTATTATATACCACATTTCCGTCTTCCCTAACTCACCATTTTCATGGAGGGTCGCATATTCGTCCCCCGGATGAACCTGGACTGACAGGAGTCCGGATGCATCCAGTATCTTTATGAGCAGGGGGAACTTTTCTATGTCCTTTTCATCAAGAGCAGTACCCATAAGCTCCCTGCCATATTCCCCGATTAGTTCATCCAGGCCTTTACCGGCATGTACGCCGTTTGCTACTACGCTGGTTCCGTTCTCATGGCTGGCCACATCCCAACTCTCCCCGATATCATGGGACGGAAGCTGCCTGTCGAAAATTTCTCCGATTCTCTGTCCCCCCCAAATCCTTTGCTTAAATATGGGATTGAACAATAATGGATATAACAAAAAATCACCCCAATATAATTATGATTCTACCGCCTTGATTATATCCCGGCAGCAA
>DASRNX010000221.1:0-9009 GCA_035647175.1 Clostridia bacterium
ATTGAAAGGAGCGTGAACATAGTAATCAAGTCAAAATAAATTATAAGGAGAATTGCAGGATGGATGATAACAGAAAATATGATTTACTTCTTAAAAACGGCCATGTGATTGATACCGGGAACAAAACAAACGGAAAAATGGATGTTGCAGTAAAAGATGGAAGTATAGCCTGTGTCGCACCGGAAATAAACAGCGAATTGGCGGAAAAAGTCATCGATGTCAAAGGCAATTATGTCATTCCTGGAATTATCGACATACATACCCATGTTTACCCACTCTTCCCATACCAGGGGCTTCCCAATATTAATGCGGATGATCATCTTCTTAAAGCCGGGTGCACGACCACGGTTGATGCAGGCTCTGTTGGTTGGCGTGATTTTCTCTATTTCAAAGAGAGCGTAATCGATAAATCTGTATGCCGTGTACTTGCATATTTGAATATTGCTGCCCAGGGCATGGTAGATATGAAATCGGAGCAGTATTGTAAAAATATGCATCCTGGAGTTGTAGCATCCGTTATACAGGCTTTTCCCAAGGATTTGGTTGGGGTCAAATCAGCACACTACAGGCCCGGAGGCAGGCCGGCCTATGATGCGGAAAATCCCCCTTGGGGCTCCGTTGACAAGGCACTGGAAGCCGGTGAGCTTTCGGGGACACATTGTATGATAGATTTCGGTGTCTGCCCGAAGGATTCCCCCTATGATGAGTTTGTAACCAAAAAGCTCCGACCCGGCGATATACATACCCATGTATTTGCCCAACAGTTTCCCACCGTTGATGAAAATGGCAAGGTATATGATTACATGTGGGAGGCCAGAGAGAGGGGGGTGCTGTTTGACGTAGGACATGGGGGGGGCAGCTTTTGGTTCCGTAACGGTCATAGGGCCCTGCGTGACGGATTCCCGCCCGATATAATTTCAACCGACTTGCATGCGGGCAGCATTAGTGGCGCTGCACAAAGTATGTTACATACCATGGGCAAATTCCTTAATATGGGGATGCCCCTTGAAGAAGTAATTGCATGCTCCACCCATATTCCGGCTAAGGTTATTAACCGCCCAGATCTTGGAAACTTTTCCGTTGGCAGCTGTGGGGATATCGCGGTGATTTCTAAAATCGATGGAGATTTTGATTACATCGATAACGGCAATGCCAAGATAAAGGGCACCAGCAAATTTGATTGCAGGATGACTATTCGCGAAGGAAAGATAGTATTCGACGGCTACGGAATGTCAATGCCGCTATGGGAAGAAGCCCCCAAGGAGACATATTGGAGGGAATATTGGCGATAGGATTCTTCTATTACAGATAAACAATTCAGGGCTATAAAATTTATCATCTGCAGATAAATTTAGGTTCCGTATTGTTTGTCTATAAACTATGCATTAGGGGGAATTTATTATGGGTATTTATGATGAACTGGGTGTAAAATGCATTATTAACGGTGCGGCTACCTTAACAGCCTTAGGAGGCTCCATCATGCCTCCGGAGGTTTTGGAAGCTATGACGGAGGCATCTAAAAGCTATGTCCCCATAATAGAGCTGCAGCATAAGGTCGGCGCACAAATCGCAAAATGGACAAACAATGAGGCGGCTATGGTATCCAACGGAGCAGCGGCGGGTATGGTCCTAGCTACCGCAGCCTGTATTGCCGGGGATGATGAGGATAAGAGAAGGGCATTGCCCCATACCGAGGGTATGAAAAATGAAGTATTGGTGTACGGTCCCCAAAGGGTTGGGTACGATTTTGCGATACACCAGGCCGGCGGGAAAATCGTGGAGTACGGTTCCCCTGATGGTACAACCGAAGACCAGCTGGAAGCTGCCATAACAGATAAGACCGTCGGCATCTTCGTATTTTATTTTGAGCATCGTATGGACAATCAACTCCCTCTTGAAAAGGTAGTAGAGATAGCCCATAAGAGGGACATTCCTGTCATTGTGGATGCCGCAGCACAACTTCCGCGCAGGGAAAACCTGTGGAGGTTTACCCGGGATTTAGGTGCCGATGTTGCCCTTTTTAGCGGCGGTAAGGGATTGTGCGGTCCACAAAGCAGTGGTCTGGTTGTGGGGAAAAAAGAGTACATAGATCGAATGATTACATTTTCTTGCCCCAATCCGGGCATCGGCAGGCCCATGAAAGTTGGAAAGGAAGAAATTATCGGGCTGATGACCGCGGTCAAACTATATATGGAAAAGGATATGGAAGCTGAAATGGAATGCTGGGAAGCCCAGGTCCAATCCGTATTGGATGCGTTTAGGGATGAAAGCGCTGTTTGCGCATCTCGGGATTTTCCCAGCGAAGCCGGTCAGCCTATGCCAAGGGCAAAAGTTTCCATGGTTGAAGGAGCTTTAAACGCCGATATAACACAAATAGATAATTGGCTAAAAGAGGGCCAACCAAGCATTTTTCTTGCTGTAATGGGTAATGCATTATATATTAACCCACAAACATTACAACCGGGAGAGATGGATATTATAATCCAAAAAATAAAGGAAGCCATGGATAAATACAAAAAATAGGAGGTATTTTGATGAATGCGGAAAAAAGACTTGAAGAAATGGGGATTGACTTAAAACCGGTCAATCGCAACGGTAAAAGTGTCGTGCCGATTCGTAGGTATAAGGATTTGCTGTACATATCAGGGCATGGCCCGGTAGATGAAAACGGTGATCCGCTAATGCAAGGTTGTGTTGGGGTAGACTTGGATGCGGACCAGGCCTATGAGGCAGCGCGTCTATGCGCCATAAGCATGCTGCGGACCATAAAGGATTATTTAGGCGATTTGGATAGGGTCGAAGAATGGGTAAAGGTGTTGGGGCTGGTTAATTCAGGTGGGGATTTCTGGGGAATGCCAAGGGCCATCAACGGGTTTTCTGATGTAATGGTGAAGGTGTTTGGTGAACGGGGAAGACATGCCCGCGCAGCCATGGGAAGCGCAAACCATGAATCGTCATACCCCGTGGTAGTGGATGCTATCATTCGGATACGCGATTAGAGAAGCCAAATGAGGCGGAAAGATGCCGCTTGCTTTTATAGGTGGCAGGATCCGATTAGTTAAAGCACGAGGTAGGTACATAATCTTCGCATCGTTGAAACCTATGTGTTGCAATTGACAATACAATTGCATCCGATGTTATAAAAATATAGAAAGGAGCTTCGTTTTTATAAACTAAAAACGAATTAACTATGGGAAAGATTGATATAAATAAAAAATTGACTGAGCTGACAGCCAGAGAAATTGAAATTCCCTATGTGGATTATACCGGCAGAACCCTTGTAGGGGCACGGGAAAGCAACGGTCTTGTATATGTATCGGGCACGGGCTGCGAGGATCCTAATGATGGACATGGAGTCTGGACAGGGGCCATAGGGAGAGAGGTTTCATTGGAAGAGGGCTACAAGGCTGCCCAGTGGTGCGCGTTGCTCCAGCTTAATATAATGAGAAATCAATATGGATTGGACAGAATAGATTCCGTCGTACGGGCATTTGCACTTTTGCAGGTAGCTGATGACTTCTATGATTTAGATAAGGTATTTGACGGCTATTCCGACGTTATGTATGGTGTATTTCGTGATCGTGGACGTCATGTTCGGACCATTATGGGGACCCGTAACCTGCCAAACCACCTGATAACGGTCGAAGTAGAGACCATCTTTAAGCTTAAGGATTAAGATTAGAAAATTGGGAAGGAAACCGGAGGATTAGCCACAATAATGTGTCCTGATAATAGGAAAGGATATCCATTAAAAGGCGTCATCTTAATATATTGTGGCCATATCTTCGATGATGGGATTTGAAAATATGTAGATATGGGAGGAAATTATGAATAGTGCAGAAGATAGATTAAAAGAGCTTGAGATTCCATTTCCTGATGTAAATTTAAAAGGTAGGGGAGTAGCACCCTATAAGGTCGTTGATGATTTGCTCTATATCGGAGGGGTTTCACCCTTGAATGAGGAGGGCCAACTGGCTTTTGAGGGAAGGCTGGGGGCGGATCTTACGGAAGAGGAAGGATATTTAGCCGGCAGATTAGTAGGCCTTAATATGCTCCAACTTATTAAAGATGCTTTAGGGGATCTGGATAAGGTGGACTATGTCGTAAGGGTAATAGCGATGGTGAGCGGTAAAAAAGGATTTGGCGAAATCTATAAGGCGGCGGATGGTTTATCGGATTTATTGACAGAAGTTTTGGGTGAAAGGGGATTGCATGCACGAAACGCCGTAGGCGCATCCACATTGAATGGCAATGCACCCATCATCTGTGATGCCATAATAAAGATTCGCAAATAATACATAATACTAGCGCGTTGTGCCGGTTATAGACGGACAATACCAGAGCTTAATCCATTGGCGTAGTAATTGTCATGGGAATGTGCAATTTCATGGCGTTGGATTTTGCGGCTGGGGCTGCTTGTCCGTAGATACCTATTGGTAGCACCTGTTGAACCGGCATAAAAAGGTTAATATTATGAGCCCACTGTCCATGGGCCCTGATGCCGATATAACATAAATAAATGCTTGGTTGCAAGCCGATGAACCAACCAAGCATTTTTCTTGCCATGGAGCGGGAAATCCCCCTTTAATTGGCGTGATATTCGGCAACCAGGACAGTATAACCCAATTTGACGGATAAAGGGGCCGTCGATAAATTCACAAAATGGGGGGGGTATCCCGGTGAATGCGAAATCATGCCCGTGGGGCCATGG
This sequence comes from Clostridia bacterium, assembly GCA_035647175.1. GTDB lineage: Bacteria > Bacillota > Clostridia > Caldicoprobacterales > UBA3941 > UBA3941. The sequence goes on from DASRNX010000221.1 coordinate 4,712, forward strand.
GAGGTGCAAGCCGAGAGCCGTCATATCCTATGGGGGTGGATGTTACCGTCCGAATACGTGATTAATGGGAGAGGTGAGCGTTTTGCAATATGACCGAATGTTACAGGATAAACATATTTTGATTACTGCCGGGGCCTCACAGATAGGGAAAGCGTGTGCTTTGCTCTTCGCTTCACATGGCGGCATAGTGGCAATTGCGGACAACGATGCGGAGGCTGGGGACAGTCTATTATATGAGCTTCAGCGTTTTCACAAGGATAGCAGGTTTTATTATACAGACCTAACCTGTAAGGCCTCCATAAAGGATACATGCAGCAGGTATCTGTCAGATTTTGGCGCCCCGGATGTGTGGCTTAATTGTGCGGGAATATACTATCCGGCATTTATTGATGAGCAGGAAGAGGCATCCTTAAATGAGATGATAAGCCTGAATACCTTATCAGCGTTTCGGGTCATGAAATGCCTTGCTGCTCCTATGAAAGAAAAGCGCAAGGGGGCAATAATACAAATGGTCAGCGACTACGCTGTAACAGGCGCCAACGGAGTATCGGTCTATGGAGCCACAAAAGGCGGTCTGCTTGCTATGGTCAATTCATTTGCCATGGATTATGCGCCCTACGGTATACGCGTAAACAGCATCCTGCCCGGCATCAGTATTGCGTCCATGGGGGATAGAATAACAGATGAAATGGGGCATGAGGCAGCCGAGGATTATTGGATGCGCAGCCAACTGCTGCCCAGACGCGGTAGTGTGCAAGAGGTCGCAGACACCGCACTTTTTCTTGCATCGGATATGGCCAAGCTCATTACGGCAGAGGGCCTTTTTGTAAATGGCGGACAAAATGCCATAGCTCATAGCCAATATCATCGCAAAAAATGGGGGGCTCATGAATGAAGAATTACGCAAATCTTTTGGAAGGTAAATATGCGGTTGTCACCAACGGGGGAGATCCGGGCGGCAGCGCAATTGTAAAGAAGTTTGCGATGCACGGTGCAGCAGTTGCTTTCGGTGTAAAAGATCCCAAGACAGGCGATAGAATCCTTGCCGAAATCTCTGATCATTCCCCACAAAGCTTCTATATGGTCCTCGACCTTGCGGTCAGCGAGGAAATAGAAGAATTCTGCCGTGAAGTAAAAAGACGCTTCCCCTTGACAACGGTACTGGTAAACAATCCATACGGCGATATATCCAAGACTATAACGGGTTCCGACGAGGAAGACGATATTATTTTACTCCAAATCAATCAAAGGAGCGTAATGCAGACCTTACGAGCCTTCTATGGGCCTATGAGGGATAATAGATGCGGTTCGGTGATCAATATATCATCCAATACAGTATTTAAACCTGTCTCCGGAAACCCCTTTCTGACCCTGAGTATGGGCACAATGGGGGGATTGACCAGAACTCCCGCCTTTGAGGGAGGCGAATTCTATGTGCGAATAAATGAAATTCTTTCGGGAATACGCCCAGGACAGGCCGAGTTATCCCAATGTCCCTTGAAGGTTGCGGGGTCACACGCGAATGGAATGGCGGATGTGGTACTATTTTTAGCCAGCGACATGTCCTCGTATATCACGGGCCAATCCCTTACGGTGGACGGTGGAGCCCGCAGACAATTGTTTAAAAGGCAAAGTTAAAATATCATATCTTGCAAATCATTTTGCACAAATTGAGGTTGAAATATCTACAAGCTAAGACCGTGAGGAGGGGGATTAATGGATTATCAACGCTTACTTGCAGGCCGTTCTGCAATAGTTACCGGCGGCGCCGGCAGCATCGGTCGCGCTGTCGCTATGCTGTATGCTTCCCATGGTGCCAATGTTGCCATATTGGATGAAGACGAACCAGGAATTAAGACAACTCTAAGGGATTTACTCGAAATAAACCAAGGATGTTTTGGGTTTGCGGGTAATCTTAGGGATCCGGAATCTATTGTTCGTCTGTGTAACGATGCAATTGATGCATTGGGTACAGCGGATATTTTGGTCAATGCCGCCGGGACTTATATAGAGGGTGATGCGGAAACCCTAACAGAGGACGATTTCATCTTCATGATCGATAAAAATCTTAATTCCACAATACGTTTTACAAAAGCGATTATTCCACACATGTGTGACAACAGAAGAGGAGACATCGTTAACATTACTTCCGACCTGGCGACCGCTTCCTTGGCGGGGACAGCAGGTATTGCGGCATGCGCCGGTGCCATTGCTGCATTTACCCGAAATGTTACAATGGATTATATAAGGTATCATGTACGGGCAAATTGCATCTCCTTTCCATTGGACGGAATAAAAGGGCGGGAGCCGTTGACCGGTACGCCAAGCACCGTTGATGTGGCTAATGCCGCCTTATGGTACGCTTGTAAGATGTCGCGTTTTATAATCGGGGATATGCTGCCGGTAAACGGCGGTATGGATTATTTTGTTGGAAGTGAGGGGTGAATAATTTGAAATACAACAGGCTTTTAGAGGGCAAGGTTGCGGTAATCACTTCCGGTGCCCATGGCATGGGCAAGCATGTTTCGGTCGCATATGCCAGGCATGGAGCAGTCTGTATTATTAACGGGAGAAATCCTTCAGGCGTTGAAACCGGAGAAATGTTGAATGAGATTTCACCCGGATCCTGTTTTATCAGGTGCGATATGTCGAAAAGGGAAGACGTTGAATCCTTTATAAGACAGGTGCTGGAACGCACCGATCGGGTTGATAATGTGACCAATGTGGTGGGCATAAACCAAAGTGATCTGACGGATCAGGTTGTCGATGAACGATTTGAATATACACAACAAGTAAACCTGTATGGTATCATTCGTTTAGCTCGGGGATTTTGGCCCGCGCTTCAGGAAACCAGGGGTAATGTGGTGCTTATTTCAACCATTCATTCTGGGCCTACATATGGTAAAAACAGTGCATATGCATCATCTAAATCGGCTACGAACGCATTTGCCCGTGCATTGGCGGTTGAGGGAGCGCAATACGGTATACGTGGCAACGTGGTATGCCCGGGAGGCATATACTCCGGTTTTATGCGGGAGATGTATTTCAAATTTAAAGATGATCCAGAGAAGCTTTTGCAACTTGGAATAAGGGGCCAGTTTGGACACCCGGATTATGGCAGCGGAAGTTCCAATGACATAGCAAACGCCTGCTTGTTCCTGGCATCGGATATGGCTAAACATGTGACCGGCGCTACCATAATGTCGGACGGCGGGGCTACTTTCCAATCACATGAATTTCGGGACATCCGTATTCCCCCGGACTATATGGAGCTTTGGGGCAAATTTATGCAGGACAGATATGAGCTGTGATTTCACAGAAAAGAGCATAATAAATGTTATGAGGCGGCGATCCGTACAGGGGCCGCCTTTTTTGATCGTGATTATTTGGGATTTTCCCGCTAAATATCCAGCGTATCTAAATAGGAGTAAAAAAATAATATGAAACAGTTTGTGTGGGCAAGGGTTATAAGCTAGGATAGAATAGTGTGTTCCATGAGAATTTTAATCCCCATAGCTATCAATATAAGGCCGCCGGCAAATTCAGCCCTGGACTTATATCTTGTGCCGAAAACATTACCTATCTTTACCCCTACCACGGACAATACAAAAGTGACCAGTCCAATAAAGGAGACCGCAGGCAATATATTAACTTGCAGGAATGCAAAGGTTATGCCCACGGCTAAGGCGTCTATGCTGGTAGCAATGGATAGTGCACACATATTGTTAAAATCCAAGCATTTGTCTTCATTTACGTTGTCATCCTTATCCGACATGGATTCCCTTATCATATTGATACCCAGAAGTCCCAACAAAATAAAAGCTATCCAATGGTCAAAAGCAGCGATAGCTCCTTGGAACTGAACCCCAAGGTAATATCCTATAAGGGGCATTATAGCTTGGAATCCCCCGAAATATAGTCCTACAATACCTGCATTTTTCACATTTACCTTCTTTATTGGCAGACCCTTACAAATAGCGACAGCAAATGCATCGGCAGATAAACCAACAGAGATAAACAGCAATTCAAAAAAGGTCAATAGAAGTTCTCCTTATGTATACTTGTCCCTACACTGTATAAGTATATATGGTAGGGGATGTATAGGTCAACCGTTTCGTGAAAACCTGCGATTACCATATGGATATGGGCCCGGCTGAAACCCTTGATGATGCACATCTCAGGATAAAGATTATTAAACTCCTGTCATTAGCCAATACTGAAAGTTGTTTTGTAGAAGCATATATAAATGAGATGGCAAGAACGCCGTACAATAATACAACCAGACAGCTATACACAGC
>DASRNX010000222.1:0-2399 GCA_035647175.1 Clostridia bacterium
CATCGATGTAGCGCAGAGCTGGGCTTCCATACCTTTGAAGTAATCAACGGTATAATGGAGAGCTGTAACACAGGGAAGGTTTATGAGATGACATCCAAGTGCGAACGTCCGGCTCCCTTGCCCTCCGGCTTTATGAGCGGGACTGCGGCAGAGGCTTGCCTGGATAACTAATTTAGGATAGTTGACAAATAGGTACCCAAAGCCCTTTATGCCCATGCTTAAAGGGGGGTATCTATACGGATCTGACCGTCAGGATGCATATGGTGATCCCGATGCCGGATTGACGGTTGTGTCCGGTTTCTATATAATAAATACAAGATAATAAACATAAGTGCTTCAATATCGGTGCCACTGCTTATTTCACGACTGGGCAGGAGACCAACCCGTTTTCACGGGTAGTTTAATCCGTTGTCCCGGATCATTGTCTTGTTATATGACAATAATATGGGGTTATTGATAATCAGTACCGGATGCAGCGTTCGATAGTCGTTACGATGTATTTAACCGGCGCAGCGGGTCAATTTAAAATATAGAGAGGTGGAAGGATACGTTATGAAAAGAGGCGTACAAACTTACACAGTCAGAGATTTTATGGGCAGCCGCGAAGAGGTGGAATCATCGCTTCGAAAGATCAAGGAGATAGGCTACGATTCAGTACAGACTTGGACACCCAGCTTTATGTCCCACGCAGAGCATAAGGCGTTGTTGGATGATATAGGTCTGGAAACCTGTTCGTCTGGCGGCAGTTACGAACAGATGCTTGAAGATCCTGCAGCCATTGAAGAAGCGGTTGAGCAGGCCAAGATTTACGGCGTCAAATACATTGGAGTCGGAACCCTGCCCAGGGAACTGCGCGAGTGCGAGAGCGGTTATAGGCAATATGCGGAAAACATAAACAAGATCGCATCCCAGCTTAAGCAGGAGAACATGAAGCTTTTATACCACAACCATGCACTGGAGTTTTTTTCTTTAGGCGGCGGTTTAATGGGGATGGACATAATCCTGGGTGATACGGATCCCGATGGGCTTCATTTTGCACTGGATACCCATTGGTTGACTGCCGGTGGTGTTAATGTGGTTGACTGGATCTATAAGGTCAAAGGCCGTATGGGAATCATCCACTTTAAGGATTATGCTATAGTCGGCGGCGCAATGAAGATCGAAGATGTACATAAGAACTTCGCAGAAGTGGGCGAGGGAAATATCGATTGGCCTAACGTTGTCAAAGCATGCAAGGACATCGGCGTAGAATTTGCAATAGTAGAACAGGATATATGCCCCGGAGATCCCTTCGACAGCTTGAAAATAAGCTTTGATAACATGGTAAAATTCGGGGTCTGACAGACGACAAGCTGGCTGTAGTACAGGGATGTCCAACAGGGATATATCGTTTACAGCGCTATAAAATGATTTTGATATGCAGATTTTTATAACACCCCGGCTGATTATTTTTAATGATACCGGCAAAACAAAGGGCAATTGAAAATAAGACTTTTAATCAACCAAGCCCATAATTATACCCGTTAAAATAGGGGGCTTGGTTGATTATATGGAGAGCAGACTTATCATTTATTACGAAAGGTGGAAGTGTGGATGGATGTCGTAGGAATTGATACACCATGTGTTGATCTCTTAGCCAATATTCCTAAAATTCCCGAAGCAAATAAGGGTACCAGGATACAGGACTACAGCTGGCAAGGCGGCGGTAAGGTATCTTCTGCTATGGTGGCCTCAGCCAGGCTGGGCGCACGATGCGGTATGATAGGCGTCGTTGATGGGGATGCCTATGGGAAGTTCTGTCTGGATGATTTTAAGGATCATGGGATTGATGTATCCAGGATGATTGTGGATAAGGACGGGGAGACACCGTTTTCCATAGTGCTGGCCGATGATCATACCCACGGAAGGAGTATTATCTATTATCCGGGAACTAACCGGCCTTTGGAAGTTAGCGATTTGGACAAGGATTATATACAATCAGCTCGCTATCTTCACTTGGCTCATGATACGCCGGTAACGAAACAAGCCGCTGTATGGGCCAGGGAAAAGGGCACAAGGGTAGTGTACGATGCGGACGGTTACCGGAAAGGCATCGAGGATATGATACCCCTGATCGATGTCTTTATCGCCTCGGAATTCTTCTATGAGGCCATGTTCAAGGACGGGGACTACGAAGCCAACTGCAGGAAGGTACAGGACATGGGACCTGATATAGTGGTCTTTACCTTGGGTGAGAAAGGCTGCGTAGGGGTAGAGGGCAGTGAATTTTTCATGGAGGAAGGCTTTAGCGTAGAGGTGATGGATACAACGGGCGCAGGCGATGTATATCATGGGGCCTTCATAGCCGGGCTTCTCCAGGGCTGGGATGCCAGGCAGACCGCACGTTTTTCAAATGCCGT
>DASRNX010000223.1:0-26131 GCA_035647175.1 Clostridia bacterium
AGGGTTATTAATAGCTGAGCGCCGTAGATATATTCCCATTCTTCCATCCTATACAGACTCTTTAATATGGGCTCTGCCAATACCCCCAGCCCCACAGCGGCGGGAACTCCAACCAATAGGGTCAAGCGGATACCGAGGGTGGTCTTGCTTCTGACTCCTTCCATATCCTTTAAGGCATAGGATTCGGAGATGGCGGGAACTAAACTCATAGCCAGTGCTATGGTCAAAACCGCGGGGAAATTTATAAGGGTATTCACCCCACCGGTGAGTATTCCATACAGACTGGTAGCTATCATCTTTATGTATTCTACATATGTGTCCACCATGGGCAGGGGTATATTGGCCAAAGAGGGGTTGGCGGGGATTTCGATCCCCTTTTTCGCGGCAAATTCTATAAAGGACTCCAGACCATAGGGTATATTGGCGATCTTATCCACTATGGGTGCCAGGCGGTTTACCACTATGACCTGATCGCTCATGTTCACCAGGGGCATTATAGACGCCCCTATGGTTACGGGGACTGCTATCTCTATGAGCCTTAATATTATATCCTTAGAGGGCGCTTGATAGTGGGACCTGTATGTAAGGCGGGCGTTGTGGAGTATCGCCCTTCTCTCCCTGCGAAATATCCCAAGAAGGAGTACCAGGGCCGCTACCTCACTCAAGGTTACGCCGACGATGGCCCCTGCGGCGGCAAATTCCGGTCCCCTGGGAAGCCACAGATAAGCTAAGGTCAGACCCATTATAAGCTTGCCCAGCTGCTCCACTATCTGGGAAAGAGCGGTAGGATGCATAACGTGCATACCTTGAAAGTATCCCCTATAAGCAGACATTATGGAAACAAAGAATAAGGCTGGGGAAATGGCCATAAGTGCATAGATGGATTTGGGGTTACCTTGGATTTTAGATATTAGTCCGCTGCCGATGAGCAGTATGACGGATGTGGCGATTCCCAGAAGGGTTAGGAGCCTTCGGGAGATCCTGAAGATCCTATAGCCCCCATAGTGGTTGCCGGTAGCCAGCTCCTCGGAAACCATCTTGGATATGGCCACGGGCAGACCCGCCGTGGATGCCACCAATAAAAATGCATATATCGGATAGGCCATCTGATAGAGGCCTATCCCTTCCGGGCCAATTATATTATAAAGGGGGATTCTAAACACTGCCCCGATTATCTTGACCACCAGGCCCGAAACTGCCAGAATCCCCGCACCTTTTACAAAGGATTTTTTGTCCATACCGAACCTCCGTTCACTACAAAGCATAATGATATTATATCACTAAATCCAGTTATGAACAGGCCTTTTCATGTGATTTGGAGGCTGTCCGGAATAAACCATTTTCCCTACCAAAAATATCGGGTTTTAGAGAGTCTGGGCGGTAATAAACCCCGCCCTACTTCCAGCCCCTGGGGTTTTTCTTAATGGATTCATTAAAGTCGTCCAAATGCTCCCTGAGCTCCTTATACTTTTCGGGATACAGCGCCTTAACATCATAGGATTCGTCCCTGTCATGGTCTAAGTCGAACAGGAAGGAATGGATCATCATATTCTTATAGGTAGCGTTCTCGCTGTTTGTAGCCTTGTAGTATTTAAAGTTATCCTGAGACCTTACACCAAACCCCTGGTCCTCATATTCGCCGGGATCGACATAGATGAGACAGTCATGGGGGCTTTCTTTAGTCTCACCCTTCAGTAGGGATAGGATGCTCTTTCCGTCGATAATCCTGTCCTTGGGAAGCTCGACCCCCGCCATCTCGCTGAAGGTAGGCAAAAAGTCGATATTCATGGCCTGCTCTCTTATGGTACCGTTGACAACCTTGTCCTTCCAATAGCATATGGTGGGGACCACCTGGCCGCCATCGAAGGCATTGCCCTTTCTGCCCCTATGCCCACCGGGTGAGCCTTGATGCCAGGGCCCGTTGTCCGATGAAAAGGCTATAAAAGTATTGTCAAGGAGTCCCTTTTCCTTTAGGAGATCAAAGAGCTGGCCTATACCATGGTCAAATTCCTCTATACAATCGCCATATACCCCGCCTTTGGATGTACCCTTGAATTTTTCACCGCTATTTAAGGGGTGGTGAGGCCATGGGGAAGCGTAATAGGCAAAGAAGGGGCCGTCGCTATTATCTTCAATAAATTTAAAGAACTCCGTATTTAAGTATTCCGTTATCTTGCTCTGGTCAAAGGGGGCCTCCACCGCTATCTCTTCGTTTCTCCAGAAGTGATATGGGACCATATCGTTGGAATAATGCGCCCCGTAGAAGTAATCAAAGCCCTTGTTGTTGGGCAGGTGGGGTTCTTTGTCCCCTAGATGCCATTTTCCGAACATCCCGGTTCTGTAGCCCCTGGCCTGTAATATTTCCGCTACGGTCACCTCATCGGGCATAATCCCCTCTACAGGGATGGCTCCGCCGATGAATTTGGACGCCTGCCTGGCCCTCTCTACGGCTTCCCGGCTGGGCCTTCCTCCGGCCAGCTCTTCGGGGGTTTCATAGCCCCTGTCTACCACCATATGTCTCTCTTCAATCTCCACCGTGGGGAAGAATACATTCTTTATAAATCCCCTAGAGGGATATCTCCCCGTCATAAGGCCGAACCTGCTGGGGGAGCATACGGGACTGGATGAATAGCAATTCTCCATTATGAGCCCTTCCTCTGCCATCCTATCCAGGTTTGGGGTATGTATAGCTTTGGACCCAAAGCAGGACAGATCACCCCAGCCAAGGTCATCCATCAATATAAAGATTATGTTGGGTACGTCCTTTTTCTCCTCCGTAGTTAATGGGCTTATGGAGGACAGGTACTCTGCGTGGGCATCTTGGCGTATGCTATCCTTGGCCCTCTTTTTTCTCTCCCCTACCTCTTCCATTAATTTTTCAAACTTCTCATTGACATTTTCTTTATTGGGCATATCCTCACCTTTTTCAGTATTGTTTTTTAAATACAAAAGGAACCATAAGCAAAGGGGAATTAAAGGGGACAGCCCCCTATGCTCCATCGGTGAAGCAAGAAAAACCGTCCCCTTCCCTTTATCTACGCCTCTAGAGCGCTATCTTTACTGTACTGCTTTCACGGTTGGCGGTTATGAGAAGTCCTTCATCGGTCTCCCTCATGGTTCCGCCCTCTACGCTGGCAACAGAGTCGATGTTTCTAAGGAGTACGTTCCAGGGCTTTTCGGGGTTATCAACTTCTACCCGGATTTCGTCGCCTTCTCTGTAAGCGGCAGCATTGAGTCCGGCGCTTCCGTCCAAATCGGGAACCATTACCCTAATAATATCTCCGTCCTCCATCTCGAATAGGTGGAAGGAGATATCCCGGCTATAGTCATAATCGGGCCTTTCGTCGTTGGATCCTACTGGGATAACAGAACCCGGTCTTACCCACAGGGGAAGGCTCATATAGCCGTAATCCTCTTCGATCCACTGGCCGCCTTCCATAACCCTGCCGTCAATAAAGTGGGTCCAATTACCCCTAGGCAGATAATAGCTGGCCTTTCCTTCCTCGCTAAAGACGGGGGCCACCAGCAGAGAATCTCCCAGCATATACTGTAGATCCAAATAATCGCAGGTGGGGTCCTCCGGAAACTCTAAATGCATGCTCCTCATTACAGGAGTACCCTTTTCTACCGCCTCACAGGATGCAGAATAGAGGTAGGGCATCAGGGTGGATTTTAATTTGGTAAAGTACCTCAGTACATCCACCGCCTCCTCATCAAAGAGCCAGGGCACCCTATAGCTGGTGCTTCCATGGAGCCTGCTATGGGATGACAGTAGGCCAAAGGCGCACCATCTCTTGTATACATCGGCGGTGGCGGTATGCTCAAACCCACCGATATCGTGGCTCCAGAACCCAAAGCCGGACATTCCGAGGGATAGTCCGCCCCTTAGGGATTCGGCCATGGACTCGTAGTTGGCGCTGCAATCCCCGCCCCAATGAACCGGGAACTGTTGTCCACCAGCCGTGGCCGAGCGGGCAAACAGACAGGCTTCTCCCTCTCCCAATTTTTCTTCCAGCACTTCAAATACGGCCTTATTATATATCTGAGGATAGTAGTTGTGCATTCTCTCGGGATCCGAACCGTCGTGGTAGACTACATCCGTGGGGATCCTCTCGCCAAAGTCCGTCTTAAAGCTATCGACGCCCATGTCTATGAGCCTTCTTAGCTCTGATTTATACCATTCGTAGGCCTCCGGGTTGGTAAAGTCCACCACGGCCATGCCCGCCTGCCATAGATCCCATTGCCATACATCGCCGTTGGGTCTCTTTAACAGGTAACCCTTTTCCTTCCCTATATCAAAGAGCTTGGAGCGCTGGGCTATATAGGGGTTAATCCATAGACAGATCTTAAGGCCCCTGGCCTTCAGCCTTTTCAGCATAGCCTCGGGGTCCGGGAACACCCGCTCGTCCCACTCAAAGTTACACCAATGAAACTCCTTCATCCAGAAGCAGTCAAAGTGGAAGACGTGCAGGGGGATATCCCTCTCGGCCATTCCGTCAATGAAGCTGTTTACCGTATCCTCATCGTAGCTGGTGGTAAAGGAGGTGGTCAGCCACAGACCATAGGACCATGCCGGAGGCAGTGCCGGTCTTCCCGTCAATTGGGTATACTTATCCAAAATGGACTTTGGCTCGGGACCATATATTAGAAAATATTCTATGTATTGTCCCGGAACGGAGAACTGTACCCTGCTGACCTTCTCCGAGCCTATCTCGAAGGACACCTTCTCGGGATGGTTGACGAATACGCCGTATCCTTTATTGGTCATATAGAAGGGGACATTCTTGTATGCGATTTCGCTGGAGGTTCCCCCGTCTTCGTTCCAGATGTCCACGGTTTGACCGTTCTTTACAAAGGCGGTAAACCTTTCCCCAAGTCCGTATACATTCTCTCTGACACCTAGGGACAGCTGTTCATGGACGTAGGTATCGCCGTCATGGGTTTCGATATAGCCCATGGCCTTATCCTCACTCCTGGTGATGACCTTGCCATCGCCTATAAAGTCTACGCCCCATCTTCCCCTTTTATTGATCCTGACCTTGAGTCTTCCCGAGGTTAAGGAGGCGTAGTCCTCATCTTCGCTGATTTCTACCCGGGTATCATCCCTTTCAAAGATCTCAAATTCCGGGGTTTTAGCGGTGCCCCCCTTAAAGTTATAGAACCTGACCCTTATTACATCCTCCATGGGGGATGAAAATTTAGCGGTAAGGAGCTTACAATTGAGGGTATCGCCCCGATCCTCCACGGGCCTTGGCGGCGCAAAGGCGGTAATGGAATCCTCGTCCATTTCCAAATCATGGAGGTGGACCGGAAAGTAGGCATCCAGATCTTCCCTCATCAACCAATATCCCTTTGTAAACTTCATCTAATCAATCCTTTCATTATGAAAAATAATTATACCAAAACACTTCCCCACTATTGGGTTTTTTTTGAATGAAAATGTTTTTGGATCTCTTCTTGACGGGGCCTGATATACCGGGCTCCGAGTGATGGACTTCCAACTTCTAACTTCTAACTTCCAACTTTAATCATACTATATTTTACCCGTATTAACAATAATCTGTCGGGAGACATGACTATTACTTATGTTACGAAAAGGACCTTTCATTGTAAAATTGGCTAAATTATCCAATTTTGCGTTAGAATATGTATTTTCCATAACATAGGAATTAAGGACATGCTTAAGGATGCCTGTGTACCAATGTAGAGTGTTTGTGGCAAAACATATAGGCACCAAAAAGGCATTGAACCCTTCAATGCCTTCTCAGTATTATTCGATTCGATTTTAAACTAGTGCTCCATCTGCTTTGCTAAAAACCCGGCAGCCGTTTCGGCGACTTTTACTTCCGATTCACCCATATCCTCATCCGTTTCCTTGGACAAAAGAATTATGGTACCGATGGGATCTCCTTGGGATATGATGGGGACTATAACCTGGGATGAATACTTACCCGCATCATCACCATTAGAAACGATGCTGAACAATGTATTATTCTGGCTACGATTGGCCACCATGGTCTTTTTGCCTTCCATAATCCTTTCGATATCCATACTTATGGACTTTTCGTGAAATTCTCTTTTAGAGCCTCCGGCCACTGCGATAATAAAATCCTTATCCGTTATACAGGCGATATGCCCAAGGGTATTATGCAAAGACTCGGTATATTCCTGAGCAAAATCGCTTAGCTCGCCTATGGGAGAGTATTTTTTAAGTATTACTTCGCCATCGCGATCCGTAAAGATTTCCAGTGGGTCTCCTTCACGTATACGCAAGGTTCGACGGATCTCCTTGGGTATAACTACTCTGCCCAGATCATCTATCCGCCTGACAATTCCGGTTGCTTTCACAGACATCCCTCCTTGATATACACATTATTACAAAATCATCCTTGCAACCTTATTATCTTACTATCACATCAGTTTTATGCAATACTCTTGAAAACTTTCCTTTTAACGGAATAAGCGATTGGGAGGCCGGGGTGTTCACAGCCTCTTTTCAAATTTTTTCACCAGCTTTTCTTTCCAGTCGTCCACTACTTCCTTCCACTTCTCGTCCTGTTCTTGCCTGTCCAAGATCTCCTTTATATCGTCCCTTTTCTCTTCCAGGGTATAGGTCTTTTCCGAATATTTCTCTTCCAATTTAATTATATAATAGCCGTTTGGCGTGGCGACAAGGTCTGAGACCCCCCCTACCTTGAGTTTAAAGGCGGCTTCCTTGTATTCCTCCGGAAGATAGATGTTCTCCTTGTGTATGGTTATGCCCTCTTTCATCTCTTCGGCAGAATCGGGGTTGACTTCCCCTACCATTTCATCAAAGTCTCCATCCTTCTTTGCCTTATCCAAGGCCTTTTGGGCCTTATCCTTTATGGCCTCCAGCTCTTTATCCAAGAGCTCCTTGGCCTCGTCTTCCTTTTTATCGTTTAGGAGCGTCCTGTACTCAGTCACCTTTTCCCCGGGTATCTCCACAAGGGCGTGCTTAACCCTTATCTTGGGAGGGTCGAAAAGGTCCACGCTTCGGCCCTCTAAAAAGGTCGTGTTCTCTTTTTGTTTGGCCAATTCCTCGTTGTAGAATTCCTCTATATCCGATGCCGAAACCTCAATTCCCTCTACGGTCTTATCATATAGCTTTTCTATGCATTTTTGCTCTGCTAAAAATGCTACATACTCCTCCTGGGTCATGCCCATGGTTGCCAGGTAGTTATCAAGATAATCCTCGGCCTCCTTGACATAGTCCTTTTCCTGGGACTCCTCGTCTTCATTCTCCTCGTCAGCCTCTTCCAGCTGCCTCTGTATGCTCTTTTTAATGTCCGCCAGGTCCTCCCTAGTCTCTTCCATAAGCTGGTCCGTTACTGTAAAGCCCGCGGCGGCGGCCTTTTGGTCCAAGAGCTTTTGGATTGCCAACTGGTCTAGAATGCTCTTTTTGATCTCCATTACATGTTCCCTGTTGTTTTTATCTCTGAGGCCCTCGTCGGTCAGGTTATGGGATTCCTTCTCCCTGTCCAATTGGTCCAATACTTCGCCCTTTAGAATCTCCTCGCCATCCACCTGAGCGACCACCTGGGCCCTGTCCTTTTCAGGGTTAACCTGTACCATGCCACAGCCGGCCATGATCCCCAACATTGATGCGATTACAAGCAAGATGCTTATCTTTCTTATGTGTTCCATCTCTCTTCTTCCCTTCGTTTCCATAGAATTATACCTTAATTATACCATACTATCCCAGCTTAACCATCTGCTCTAGGATGTCCTTCGTCTCGGTTAGAGCCGTCAACGGGGCATCATCCCGGAGGATTATCCTGAACATGGGTCGTCTCATCCCCTCATACCTGAGCCTGCCCCGGTTTTCATTTAATAGGACCATAAGGCTCCTGGAATCGAAGGTTTTAGATCCCGTCAGCCTTAGGATAACCTCCCTGTCCCTATGGGATACTTCCGAAATCCCGAGCCCTCTTGCCAGGCCCTTAATGTAGGCTATATCTATAAGGTTGGTCACGGGGCTCGGCATATCCCCAAACCGATCCTCCAGCTCCTCCTCTATATCGTACTTGTCCTGAAGCCCCTCTATGGCGGCAATCTTTTTATATATTTCAATCTTTTGCCCCTCTAGGGGAATGTAATCGTCGTCTATATAGGCGTTTACCCTTATATCTATGGTTATATCCAAGGGCTTTGGTACCGCCTCGCCCTTTAGGCTCTTAATCTCCTCATCCAACAGCTTACAATAAAGCTCGTAGCCCACGGCGGTCATGTGGCCGTGCTGCTGTGGCCCCAAGATATTGCCGGACCCCCTGATCTCAAGGTCCCGCATGGCTATCTTAAACCCGGCACCAAATTCCGTAAATTCCTTTATGGCCTGGAGCCTCTTCTCTGCCACCTCCGATAATACCTTATCCTTTCTGTAGGTGAGGTAGGCATAGGCCAGGCGATTGGACCTGCCCACCCTGCCCCTCAATTGATACAGCTGGGACAGGCCGTAGTAGTCCGAGTCGTATACTATTATGGTGTTGACCCTGGGTATATCCAGACCGCTTTCGATTATGGTGGAGCATAGAAGAAGATCGAACTTTCCGTCATAGAAGTCCAGCATAACGTTTTCCAAGAGGGATTCGCCCATCTGCCCATGGGCCATCCTGATCCTGACCTGGGGAACCAACTCCCTAAGCCTTTCGGCCATCCGTTCCATGCTCCTCACCCTGTTGTACACAAAGTATACCTGCCCGCCCCGGGAGACCTCCTTTAATATAGCATCCCTGATTAGAGAATCGTTGTATTCCACCACATAGGTCTGTACCGGAATCCTGTCCTCCGGCGGAGTCTCGATGGTGCTGATATCCCGGATCCCAACTAAGGACATGTGGAGGGTGCGGGGTATGGGAGTGGCAGTAAGGGTCAGTACATCCAGATTCTTTCTGATGTTTTTGATGGTCTCCTTGTGCCCTACACCAAAACGCTGCTCCTCATCAACCACCAGAAGGCCCAAATCCTTAAATACCACGTCCTTGCCAAGGAGCCTGTGGGTCCCGATGATGATGTCGATATTGCCCTGCTTTAGGGCCCGTAGGATATCCCGCTGCTGAGCAGGCGTCCTAAAACGGCTTAAGACCTGGATCTTTACGGGGAAATCCCCAAACCTTTCCACAAAGGTGTTAAAGTGCTGCTGGGCCAAGATGGTGGTGGGCGCTAAGAGCGCCGCCTGCTTGCCGTCCATTACCGCCTTAAAGGCTGCCCTTATGGCTACCTCCGTTTTGCCGTAGCCCACATCCCCGCATAGGAGCCTATCCATTACCCTCCCGCTCTCCATATCCTTCTTTATATCCGTTATAGCCCTTTCCTGATCGGGGGTCTCCTCGTAGGGGAACATCTCTTCAAACTGATTTTGCCAGGGAGTATCCAGGGAAAACTGGTGTCCCTTGGTGGTCTCTCTGGCGGCATACAATTCCACCAAATCCATCGCCAGCTTTTGGACCGATTGGCGAGCCTTGGTCTTGGCCCTTTGCCATTCGGCTCCGCCCAGCCTGGATAGTCTGGGCTCTTTTTGGTCCATCCCGATGTAGGGCTGGATGATATCCACCTGATCCGTGGGGATGTACAGCCTGTCGGTGCCCCCGTATTTAATATTCAAGTAGTCCCGCTTCTGATCGTTAATTACTAGGGTCTCTATGCCAAGATACTTCCCTATGCCATGGGCCTCATGGACCACAAAATCCCCAATCTTTAGGTCCGTAAAGGGGTCTAATTTGCCCTTCCCGCTAGGGGCCTTGCTCTTTCGCCTATGCTTCATAGTTCCGAAGATTTCATTATGGCTGATCACGGCAAATTTGCCCTGGGGATATTCAAATCCACCGCTGATATTGCCTGAAAGGACCATGATCTGTCCCGGCATGATATGCCCCTCTGCGCCCGGGCTAAAGGTGGCTTCTATTCCCAGATCATACAGGTTTGAGACCAGGCTTTGACACCTGGACCCGCTGCCGGCGAACAGAATAACCGAATACCTCTTACCACGCCAGTACCTGAGATCCTCCGCCAAAATGTCCAGCTTGCCCTGGTAAGAGGGGATGCCCCTGGATGCGACGTTGAATATGGCCCTGGGGGAATAACCGGGTACGGATTTAGGTAGCCCCTGGAGGGCCAGCCTGTGAAACTTCTCTGATTGAGCCATAAGTTCCTGATAGCTTATGAATATCTCGCCCTGTCCCGGGAGCACTTCCCCGTCCTCTAACAGGGTTTTAAAGTGCTCTATAAACTCCTCTTCCCATCCCGAAAAGCTTTCACCCATCCGGGAGGGTTCGTCCAAGACCACTAAGGATTCGGGACTCATATAATCAAAGAGGGAGTTATTCTCCGGGTAGAAAAAGGAGAAATAATTCTCTAAATTCCTACTCTGCATCCCCTGCTCCATATCCTCTAAGAGGGCGGATACCCTTGTCTTGGGCCCCTGCTTTCCCTTCTTTGTTGCTGCGGCCAGATCCCTTTTTATCCCTTCAAGGCCCCTAGCATGGGATTTCGCCGTCAGAACCAGCTCTCTAGCGGGAGAGATGGATACCCCGTCTAGCTTTTCCGTGGAGCGCTGGGATAGGGGATCGAAGAGCCGTATGGAATCCACTTCATCATCAAAAAATTCTATCCTACAGGGGTTATCCATGGTCATGGGGTATACATCCACTATGCCTCCCCTGATGCTAAACTGTCCCGGGCCCTCTACTGCGGGCACCCGCTCATAGCCCGCCTCTACCATCTTGTAGGCCAGATCCCTTATGGAAAACACCTGCCCCACGTCCACCCTTATAAGCCCACCCTTAAAGATTTCGGGGGGAGTCTGAAGGCATAAAAGGGCCTCTATGGAAGCCACCACAACCCGGTATTCCCCAAGGGCCAGAGCCTCTAAGACCTTAAGCCGCTGACCTGAAACCTCGGTGCTGTGGGCCGCCACATCATAGAGGACTATGTCCCTCGGCGGAAGGAGCATCACGTAGTCTTCCATATAGAACCTCAAGTCGTCATAGACCCTTTTAGCCTGAATATGGTTATAGGTTATATAAAGGCATTGCCTGCTTAGCGGATATAGGAGGCTGGATACTGCATGGTTTTTTTGGGATTCCGAAAGTCCAAAAACCAAAATAGGGCCGCCCCCTTCCCTGGCGGCCTGCCGCATCTTTATAAACTCATCCCACCTCGTCATGGGATCCAGCCATTTTACCGTCAAAAAATCACCTCAATCTTGAAAGCTAGGAGGCGGTGTTTTTGCCTCCCTTTCGCTTTCTAGCCGTTGCATTTGCTCATGGCGTATTCCACGCCCTTTGTTATTATAAGCTCTACCCCTTTTACCGCCCTTTCGCAGGCCTCCTTTAAAGGGGGAAATTCGTCATCTTTAAATTTAGACAGCACATAGTTCTTAAGGTCCCAGCCCTCGGGCGTTTCCCCTATGCCTATGCGCACCCGGGGAAAATCCTGGCTCTGTAGCTGATATATGATAGATTGCATGCCCTTGTGGGTTCCTGCGCTTCCCGAGGACCTGATCCTAAGGACCCCGACATCCAGATCTATATCGTCATATATTACGATAATCTTAGAATCCTCCACCTTATACCAGTTCTTAATATCTAAAATGCTCTCCCCGCTAAGGTTCATATAGGTCTGGGGCTTTGCCAGCACAACCCTATGACCTTCGAAAGTCCCCTCCCCTATAAGGGCCTTGTGTTTAATCCTTGCTACCTTGATTCCAAGTCTCTCTGCCAGCATATCAAGGGCGATAAAGCCTATGTTATGCCTGGTATCAGCATACTTTGATCCCGGGTTTCCAAGCCCCGCTATAATATACATAAAGGCCTCACCTATTCAAACAAGGTGCTCACCGGCAGATCCTCGTATATTCTGTCGATGGCCTCTGCAAATATGGGGGCTACGGACAGCACATGGATCTTGTCGATCTGCTTTTCCGGTGTCAGGGGGATGGTATCGGTAATCACCATCTCCTTTATGGGGGAATCCTGCAATCTTTCAATGGCTGGTCCGGAAAGAACGCCATGGGTAGCACAGGCATATATCTCCTTGGCTCCGCCATCTAAAAGGGCCAGAGCGCTTTGAACCAGGGTCCCTGCTGTGTCCGTCATATCGTCTACTAACAAAACCTTCTTGCCCTTTATATCTCCGATTATGTTCATGACCTCGGCCACATTGGCCCTGGGCCTGCGCTTGTCTACTATGGCGATGGGCGCATTTAAACGGTTGGCAAAGTTTCTGGCCCTGGTTACGCTGCCGATATCCGGCGAAACCACGATCAAATCCTCGTGTTCAAACCCCTTCTCCAAGTAATACTGGGTCAATATGGGAACGCCCAACAGATGATCTAAGGGTATGGAGAAAAAGCCCTGTATCTGGGCGGCATGGAGGTCCATGGTCAAAACCCGGTCGGCCCCGGCGGTGGTGATAAGGTCCGCAATGAGCTTGGCGGTAATGGGATCTCTGGCCTTGGCCTTACGATCCTGTCTCGCATAGCCGTAATAGGGCATAACTGCCGTTATCCTACCAGCGGATGCCCTTCTGAAGGCATCTATCATTATGAGCATCTCCATGAGATTGTCGTTTCCGGGAAAGCAGGTGGACTGGACTACGAATACGTCGGCCCCCCTGACAGTCTCATGAATATTTACGCTTATTTCACCGTCGCTAAATGTGGATACCTCCGAATTTCCCATGGGAATGCCAACATGCTCCGCAATCTCCCTCGCCAGTTTGGGGTTGGAATTCCCCGAGAAAATCTTAATACTTGTTCCGTGGGTTATCATTGGTTTTCCTCCGTTTCATTCTCTTCACTCTTTACCCAATTCTCTTTATTCACTTGTTTTGCCCGTGCGATGGCCAGGGCGTTTTTCGGTACATCCTGGGTTATGGTAGACCCTGCGGCAATATATGAATTGTCCTCCACCTTAACCGGCGCTACCAGGTTGGTGTTGCAGCCTACAAAGGCATTGTCACCGACGACGGTCCTGTGTTTCTTTTTCCCATCGTAGTTGACAAACACCACCCCGCACCCTATATTGACGTTCTCCCCTATCTCTCCATCTCCTACGTAGGTTAGATGTGAGACCTTACTGCCCCTTCCCACCTTTGCGTTCTTGATCTCCACAAAGTCGCCGATCCTCACGTTCTCCTCTATAAGGCTTCCGGGCCTCAGATATGCAAAGGGGCCCACAGTGGTCTTGTCCCCTACATGGCTTTCCAAAATCACCGAATTTTCTATCCGGGTATCCTTCCCTATAACAGAATCTAGGATTCGATTGTTAGGGAGCAAAATACTTCCCTCGCCTATGGCGGTATGACCCTCTAAGAAATTGCCGGGATAGATTATAGCATCCCTGCCTATGGTCACATGGGGTCCTATATAGGTATTATCGGGATCAATTATGGTTACGCCCCTCTCCAGGTGGCGACTGTTAATGCGCTGCCCCATAATTTTTTGTGCCTCCACAAGATGAACCCTGGTATCTACTGCCATGGTCTCGGTTGAATCGTATACGGTATGAAGCCCTATTCTTCCCCCCGAGGCCTTTAAGTCGTTCAATAGGCCGATAATATGTCGATGGTCCGTATCCTTGCCGCCAAACCTGTCAAGGCCATCCAAAAGGGCGGAAACCCTGAAGCAGTAGACGGATGTATCGATCTCCTTAATCAGGTTTTCTTCGTCTAGGGCCTTCACATCCTCTAAGATCCCCTCAAAGTCCCCGGAAATATTCCTTAAAATCCTGCTGTATCCCTGGGGTTTATCGGATAGTGCGGACAGAACCACCGCATCATATTTGCCCCCTTGACAACTGTCCGCCAGATCCTTTAGGGTATCAGGCGTTAAAAGGGGCAGATTGCCGTCCATCAATATGACATAGCCGACATCGTCCTTTAAGTAATCCTTAATCAGTGGGGCCCCATGACCCATCTGTGCCGATTCTGGCAGATGAGAATAGTTCACCCGGGTCCCTAGCCGCTCCCCTATGCCCTCCGATCCTTCCCCTAAGATCACTAACGGGCGAATATTTACTACATCAAGCACTGAGGCAACCACGAATTCTACCACGGGCTCCCCGCAGATTTTGTGCATGGCTTTAGGCAGGGAAGACTTCATACCGGGTCCATACCCTGCCGCCATAATAATCGCTGATATTTTATTCTCCATTCCTTTCCTCCCTGTTCCACCTTTCGATGCCATACCAAAAAGATACGATTGGTGCCAATCCCACCGCATAATCCACGTGGTACCCAAAAACAAGGCTATGAAAATATAATGGCCAATTAGGATCAGGTGCGGTCACGGATCGCTATTCCATTATACATGAAATCTGTGATAAAGTTTACCTCATACATAGAAATAAAACAAATATTTTCCCAAAAATTTAAATAAGCTTCAAAGGAGATTGCTCTCCCTCGAAGCTTATTCCTCGTCAATCTGATCATATTGTTGTAAAATCATTCCTTGGAGCCTTGCCCTCATATCAGAATTGATTGGATGGGCAATGTCCCGATACTCCCCATCCGGCGTCTTTCGGCTAGGCATTGCAATAAACATTCCGCTTTGACCCTCTATGATCTTGATGTCATGGACTACAAAGTCATTGTCAAAGGTCACGGAAGCAACCGCCTTCATCTTGCCATCACCACCGACTTTCCGAACCCTTACATCTGTTATTTCCAATTCTAGCTCACCACCTTCCGAGTCGCCTAACAAGTAAGATACAGTTATATACCTATTCGCCAAAAAAATCCATAGTCCTGCCTGTATCGGAAAAATAGTGAATTGTTTTTGTATAATTAATTTTTTGAAACTTCTTTTAAAGGGCATTAATGCATTTAGGAAGCCCCCTTTAAAAGGTGTTAATCCGTTTTGAAACTACCTTTAAAGGGCATTAATCCATGGTGAGGGCTCCACTACGACCTTTCGCTCCCCCTCGTCCACCTGTTTTAATACCATGAGAGACTTATAATTTTTGACCATTTTCTGGCCCGGGTCCTCGGTAGAGATTATCACCCCGACCCCGGCGATCTCCGCCTCAAATTCGTGGAGGAGTTCCATAAGTCCTTTGGCAGTTCCTCCGCCCTTCATAAAGTCGTCTACTATAAGCCCTCGCTGGCCCTTCTTCACCGCCCTTTTAACCAGGGACATGGTCTGAATGCGCCTGGAGGATGCCGAAACATAGTTAATGGATATGGTAGACCCTTCCGTCACCTTGTTTTCCCTTCTGGCCATGACCACAGGACAATTGAGGGCCCTGGCTGCGGCCAGTGCTATGGGTATACCCTTGGTCTCGACGGTTATGACAAAGTCCGGACGATCGTTATAGAATTGGGTTGCCAAAATATTGCCGAATCGTTGCACCACCCCCGGCATAAACAGGATGTCAGTCATATACAAAAATCCTCCCGGAAGTATCCTGTCGGGTACCGAGAGTGTCGTGCAGATATCCTTTATAAAGATTTCATCGTCTTTAAACAGCCGGGATACGAACCTGACCCCGCCCGCGGCCCCGACTACGGTTTCAACATCGCCCAGCTGAAATCTGCCCAGGAGCTCCCTTATGATTACCACATCGTCGCTTATGGTAGATTTCGCTGTTTTAAACATATCGCTAAAATGGTTGAGGGTAAATATCTTATTGGGATGATTGCATAGGATATTGACCATTGCGCCTATCCGTTCGTTTCTCCTCACCTTTTCCATCCAATCACTCCTTAACAATAACAAAAAAACCTAAGCCTGCGTGGGATGATGGCTGTACGTTATCCCCGCCCATGCCCTATAATTAGCTGCAGCCAATGGGGGCAATTGTACGTTATCCCCGTCCAAAGGCTATAATTAATTATAGCACAGTTTCCTGGATATATCCGAATGTTTTTTTGATTTTCTGGATTTTTATTCGGGTTGGGTCCTGCCCCCGCCCCTTTCCCTTCCCTCAATTCTGTTATATAATAACCAAGCAGTGCGGGGACTCCAAAACATATGATAATTAACGGGATTTAGCTTTTCTGAGGGGGATAAGACGAATGAGAAAGATACTCGGGTGCCTTAAAAGGGCGGTAGAAGATTTTAATATGATAGAGGAGGGAGACAGGATAGCCGTTGGGGTCTCAGGCGGAAAGGACAGTCTGGTCCTTTTAAAGGCCCTGAGGCTCTACCAGTACATGTCTCCCGTCGAATACGAGCTGGAAGCCATTACCTTGGATATGGGCTATGACGGCACCGACTGGACCGGGGTTAAAGATTTTTGTGGGGATCTTGGCATACCCTATACCATTAAGGACACCAATATAGCCGCTATCGTCTTTGATGTCCGCCGGGAAAAGAATCCATGCTCCCTCTGCGCCAACTTAAGGCGGGGGGCCCTCAACAACGCGGCCCTGGGGCTTGGGTGCAAAAAGGTGGCCCTAGGCCACCACCGCGAGGATGTTATAGAGACATTGTTTCTCAGCATGTTCTACGAGGCGCGCCTTAACACCTTCTCGCCGGTAACGTATCTGGACCGAAGGGATATTACCCTCATAAGGCCCATGATATATGTGCCGGAAACCGATATTAAAAGGGCCGTATCCCGCCATGATATCCCCGTGGTATTCAATCCCTGCCCCGCAAACGGCAACACAAAGAGGGATTATATAAAAAATCTGCTCCACGACATATCCGGGGAAATCCCCAATGTCCATGAGCAGATATTAGGTGCTCTTAGAAAAACTAAGGTGCGCAATCTGTGGAATGATTAAAATTCCCTTAGGTTGCATCCCCAAGGCCAAACATGATGCTACCCTCCGCCGCTACCTGGCCTTCAACCAAGGCCTTCACGTTGCCCTTGCCTATGGATCCCCTCATCCTGGTTATCTCCACTTCCATGGCAAGCTGGTCTCCCGGTATCACCTGTCGCCTGAAGCGCATGGAATCTATCCCGGCAAAAAAGGCTAACTTGCCCCTGTTTTCCGGCAGACTTAGGACCACCATCGCCCCTAATTGGGCCATGGCCTCCACAATAAGGACCCCAGGCATTATGGGCGCACCCGGAAAATGTCCCGCAAAAAACGGCTCGTTTATGGTGACGTTCTTTATGCCCTTCCCACTCTTGCCAGGTACCAATTCCAGCACCCTATCCACCAACAGGAAGGGATAGCGATGGGGAATCCGCTCCATTATCTCATTTATGTCGCATACATCCAATTATATCTATCCTCTCAAACTGTTAGCCTGCTTTTCCATCTCATCGGCGGTCTGTACCACCCTAGAATTTAACTGATAGGCCCTTTGGGCTATTATAAGGTCGGTCATCTCCCGGGCCATATCCACATTGGATTGTTCTAAATACCCCTGAAAGACCTTGGTCTCCATGGATCCTACAGGTTCTCCGCTATCGTCATTGGCCATGAAATAGGATCCGTTTATACGCTCCAGACCGTTGGGATCCGAAAAACCATAGATCCCCAGCCTGCCCCCATAGGTAGCATTACCATCTTGATCATTCAAATATACGTCGCCATACTCGGTAATGGAGATATCCTCCTCCCGGGTCCCGCTGTCAAATACAAAAAATTGGCCGTATTGATCCAGGACCGGGTATCCGTCTCCGTTATCCAGCCTGGTTCCGCCGCCGGGCAGATGGGATAGTCTGAGGCTTCCGTCCCTGGTATAGAGATATTCCCCGTCGTCGGATTCCACAGTAAGAAATCCGGGACCGTCTAAGGCAAGGTCCAGACTTACATTGGTGGGATGCAGGGCGCCTTGGGTAAAATGGGTTTGAACAGAGCCTACCAAGGTTCCGTTTCCCACCGAGGGATTTGGTCCCGCCTCTTCGGGTCTGTTCTCTATAATATTGTAGAGGGCCTCCTTAAAATCCGGCCTTGATCTCTTATAGCCGACAGTTTGGGAATTGGCTATATTATTACCTATAGAATCCACCTTATGTTGTTGTACCCTCATTCCGGATGTTCCGGTATACAAAGCTCTGATCATATATATCCCCCTATAAGCTTCCCACTTCATTGACGGTCTTGGAAAGGGTGCTGTCGATCATCTGAAGAACCCTTTGATTGGCTTCATAGGCTCTGGATGTTATTATCATGTTGCTCATCTCCTCTAGGAGCTCTACGTTAGATGCCTCTGCATATCCCTGAAAGACTTGCCCCTCAAAGGCCAGGGCTTGGTTTGCTCCCGGGTTGTTATTGACAAACAGATTATCCCCCACCTTGTCCAGCATGGTGGCATCTTCAAAATCTACCAAGCGAAAACTGTTTACAAATCCGTCATCTTGCCATATATTGCCCTCATCATCTATATCAAAGTTCCCTTGACCTACATGGATGGGACCGTATTCTCCGTCCACGGTATGCCCTTCCATGGTGACTAAAAAGCCTTCATCGTCTACTTTAAAGGTTCCGTCGCGGGTATAGAATTCTTCGCCGTCTCTCAGTATTGTAAAGAACCCGTTGCCCTGTAGGGCTATATCGGTAATGAGATCCGTCTGCTCCAAGGCTCCATCCTCAAAAAGCGGTACCGTTCTTTCCACATATACCCCATGGTTTAGCGGACCCAGGGGTTTTACCCCGCCGGCTTGTCCGCCTGTTCGTAGCAATAACTCGTCCCTGAAGGAATGGCTGACCACGCTGTCCCTCTTATATCCCCTAGTATTGGTATTGGATAAATTATTGGCTATGGTATTTAGCTTGTCACGTTGATGTATCATCCCCGTGGCCGCGGTATACAGACCTCTCAGCATCTTTACGCATCCTTTCAAAATCGAAAATCTATGGTAATCAAAATCTATGGTTCCCCTCGCCCATAAACAGCCTATTGTCCCTGTCAGTCGGCTGGATAGCCAATAGAGGCAAGGTATTAATCGCTAATAGTCATGCCTTGTTAATTAAATTCCCATAATGGCAACCGAACCCCATGACACAAGGAATCTTCACTACAAATATGGTGTCATACACCGATATTAGTATGTAAGGGTCCCGCCCCTGTAATTAAATGCAGGGGTGTCGGTATACAGATCAATATCCTCAAGTGCCTTGCCCGTCCCTATGGCAACGCAGGATAGGGCATCCTCTACAACGTTTATCCCGATCTTAAGCCTGTCCTCTAGGAGCTTGTCCAGCCCATGAAGCAAAGATCCGCCGCCGGTCATTGTAATGCCGATTTCGCTGATGTCAGAGGAAAGTTCCGGAGGCGTTTTCTCTAAAACGGAGTGTATGGTCTCCGCTATGGTTTCTAAGGGCTCTTCCAGGGCCTCCACCATCTCCCTAGAATTTACGCTGATGGTCTTCGGAAGGCCGGAGATTAAATTTCTGCCCGTCACATCCATGACTACATCCTCTTTACGGGGGATGGCAGAGCCTATATTTATTTTCATCTTCTCTGCGGTCCTGTCACCTATTAAAAGGTTATAGTTTTTGCGCATATATCTGACTATGGAATCATCAAACATATCACCGGCGATCTTTATCGAATCGGTAACGACGGCGCCGCCTAAGGATATAACCGCGATATCCGTTGTTCCCCCACCGATATCAACCACCATATTTCCATAGGGTTTGCTAATATCTATACCGGCCCCGATGGCTGCGGCTATGGCCTCCTCTATAAGGTAGGTGCGTTTGGCTCCGGCCTCGTAGGAGGCATCTATAACCGCCCTCTTTTCCACTTCGGTTACGCCGCTGGGCACACAAACGATTACCCGGGGTTTGCGCCCTATGCGCCGTACAATGGCCCTTCTAAAAAAGTATCTGAGCATCTTTTCCGTAATCTCATAGTCCGATATGACCCCGTCCTGTAGTGGGCGAAGGGCCACGATGTTTCCCGGGGTTCTCCCCAGCATCTTACTTGCTGATGATCCAACGGCCAGGATTTTCCCACCCTTTAAATCGATGGCCACCACCGACGGTTCTCTGAGTACTACGCCCTTGCCTCGCATGTATATCAAAACGCTTGATGTTCCTAAATCTATGCCGATATCCCTATTAGCAAACACTATCTATCGGTCCCTTCTCTTGCTTTTTATGTATATCTGTTAACTCTTAGTTGATCAGGGCATTTTATAAATGTTTTACGATCCTTCAAACGCGATATAAGGCCTGTATCGCAAAACATATAAGCTGTCATAGAATAAATAACTGGTCAGTCGAAGTTTCAAAAAGTTGAGTAATCGACATTATTATCTTAAGTATCATATAGTGCATTTTTTGAAACTTCTCAAGTTAATGCAGTAGAAAACATATTGGTACCTAAAAATTACCCCCAATAAATATTTATTCTACATTTTACTCCAAAATCCTCTTTTACTGATAAATTTTATCCCAGATCCGTTACAATCTATGTTTACTCGGTGTTTTCTTCATGGGAAGTATCTTCATTCTCCAATTGGTATTTAATCTTAGTTGCTCTGCCGCCCCGGATATGTCGCTCGGCTTTATTTTGATCCAGAACTTTTTTGACCCCTGCCCAAAGGGTTTGATTTACCTTGGGAAGCCTTTCAGATACATCCTTATGGACGGTGCTTTTGCTAACCTTAAAGACCTTGGCCGTTTCCCTTACGGTGGCTCCTGTTTCGATGATGTAACACGCGATCTCAATGACCCTTTCCTCAATATAATCCTTCACAACTAACCCCCCTCAAAACACCCTCATAACAAACTGTAATCCACCCCATGCTAAAATTACATTCACTTTCCGTGTTCATAGCACTTGGCCGGCTACAGTGGGTATATTGATAAATATGCGGGTTTTGGCAGATATAGAAGGATTTTTTAATATAAAAGATCGCCGATTTTAGAGGGTGCATCTTGGGGGTTCACAACGGTAAAGTCAACTGTTTGCATCCGTGTTGCCTCATTCATCCCAAATGCAGCCATAGTTTTCCTTAATAGTTCGAGCAATCTCCTCCGAATGACTTATTTCATAGATCTTTTGAAGCGCGTCCACACCCCAATTTTTTTCATCGAATGTTTTCGAATACATAACCACACCATTTTGTTAGATAATCTATGAATTAATACCCGGTTTTAGTCTGTTAAACGTCCTCCATAGGCCGGTTATTACAGAAGTCTAAAGCCTTCACATTCTTTTGTTTTCGTAATAAAAAAACCACCGATCTTATTCGGTGGCTATATATCGCAGGGCAAAAAATCCGTTTTAAAACCTTAAAGTTCCCGGGTGCAAATATTGACTGATCTGTATAATGGCCTTCGTCCCTATTACATATGTGTCACTAACCCCGTCCCTATGACACACTATGGCACGGTGCTATTGGAGATAGGCCAGGGGATCCAGGCTTTTGCCGTCCAGCATGACTTCAAAATGAAGGTGCGGATCATCCAGTATCTCGCAGCTGGCCGTTCTGCCTACTCCGCTGATTATCTGTCCCTTGTCCACCTTTTGTCCCACCGAGACCATATTGCCGGTGGATAGGTTTGCATAATAGGTCTTCAGCCCATTGCCATGGTCTAAGGTGATACAGATTCCCATCAAGCGATCCTCTGTTATCTCCTCTACGGTACCGCCCATGGCCGCCTTAACCTCTGAGCCTACGAAGGATTCTATATCCATTCCGGAATGGGTTGTCCATTCCTTCAGGGTATTTGAAAATACAAGCTCGTCCATGATATGTCCTTTGCTTACATTACCCTGCACGGGATATATCATCTGGGCCTTTTGGGTTGACTTTTTAGGGGTTTCCTTCTTTTCTTTTGGGGCCTCTTCCTTTTTTACCCCTTCGTTTTTTGTCTCGCCCTTGCCCTTTGCCTCATCATTGTCTTTTACTCCGTCCTTATTCTTTGTCTCGTCTTCCTTCTTATCCCCTTTGGGGGCAAGAGTCTCCTTTGATTCCCCTTCTAATGTACCTTCCTCGCTTTTATCCACTTCCGGCGGCGGAGAACTATCCTTTATCTTTATACTTATCTTATCCTCCAGTATCCCCGCAGTGTCCAGCCTATCTACCTTTGTGGGTTCGGGTAGCTTTATTACATCTTCGTTATCGGCAAGTTCCTGGATTGGAGGTTTCGGGTTCTTACCCGAAGTTAAAAAAGCAGTAACCCCGATTATAGCTATACAAACAAACAGGACTATATAAAACCCCTGCTTGTCTATAAAGCGTATTACCTTTTCCTTGGTAAAGGCTTGCCTAAACCTGCCCCTTGACTTATCGGACTTCATATTTATGATACCTCCTTGGTATTTATTGAGTTTTCAGTGTTTTAGGAATCAATTACGGATATTCTATTCATAATTCTCTCCACTTTAGCAAAAAAAATACAGGTTATCCAAGGAAAATATCCAATTTTTCCATAGATAACCTGTATTTTTCTATTTACTATATGCCTATGCGCTATATACGATGGACACCCACTGTATTTTTATATAAAAATGCCTAAACAGGGGGCGTTCTTCATAATGGGGGACTTCTTACTATTGACTAATTAACCTTTCACGGAGCCCTTTATGGATGTCTTGCCCATCAGATGGTTTCGATCTTAATACCCCTATAATAGTGTCCCAGGATATCACTGTAGTTGTAACCCTGCCGGGCCATGGCGTTTGCCCCTATTTGGCTCATTCCCACCCCATGACCATAACCCGTCGTCTCGATATGCACTTTATCCCCTTCAAACCTGAAGTCAAAATCCGTGGAGTTAAGACCGTACAATGTCCTAAACTCGGTAGCCTTAACCTTAGTATCCCCAACCTTCAGATCCCTTACCCTGCCGCTGTCGGTGCGGCTCACGATCTTTATCTTCTGTTCCAGGTTGGATGAGGACAGGCCGCTCTTGGTGTACTTAGAGTTAAATATCCTGACAAATTCTTTATTTGTGAGGGATACGGACCCCCGATACCTGGGGGCATCCTCTTCACCGGGGCTGTCTACCACTTGGTAGTACGGGAGGGACGCAGAGAAAACCTCGGCCACGTCCTCAGTTTTCCCGTTACTGGTCGAATAGAAAAATACCTCGATGGGCTTTGCCATATAGGTCATGATGTATCCCCTTGTCTCCTCTATGGCGCGCCTGATCTTTAGAATATTCTCCTCATAGTTATCGCCCCAGTTCTTCCTCTGTTGGGACTCGGGTATCCATGCCTGGCAATGGATAAATTCGCTGCAGACATCTGCGCCCTTGTGTTTACTGCAACCGCTGCCCCCGTAAGAGCGAAGCTTTCGGGCCGCTAGGGTTCTGGCGGCAACTGCCTGAGCCTTTAGAGCCTCTATCTCGAAGGATGAGGGCATCTCTGCTGCTACTACCCCTACAACATATTCTTCCAGGGGCATATCCTCCAGAGCCTTGGTGTAGTGGTTATACAAGGTTATGGTAGGTTCTTGGTAATTCACATTGTTACTTTCCACGCGTATGCTGTCGCCACTGCTGCGGACCTGAAAATCAGGCGGAGGTTCATCGGGGTCTGTGGTAGAGAACAATCCCACCACCATCGATGGCAGGATAAGCACAATGACAATAATAAACAACAATATATCAATCCAATGTCTCATAGGGCCTCGCCTTTCGTATTCAAATTACTACATTTTTGCGATATACTATTTAGGATATGATATATTTATTGCATTTAGAACATTAATTTTGTGGCCCAGAATCAAAAAGGGACGATCAAGATCGCCCTTGTATCTCATGTTTCAAAACGGAGCAAAGATAACTTTTCCCTCTGCTTTGCCGATTCCCACTATCAAACACACAGTGAACTCTCACCGCCAAATTACGCGCCATGTACGGCGCACCGCAAAAGAGAAGTAAAGGGGACCGCCCCTATGTTTTCCTTTATTACGGATTTCAAGGGATGCGATGGATCGGTGCTCCCAGTTTGGCAAGCTTTTCCTCGATCCTGTAATAGCCCCTGTCTATATGATATATCTCGGATATTTCCGTCTCTTCCTTGGCAAGGAGTCCGGCCAGGACCAACGCCGCACCCGCCCGAAGGTCCGTTGCCCTGACCTTGGTGCCGGACAACCTTTTTACGCCTTCTACTATGGCGCTTCTGCCCTCGATTTTAATTCTGGCACCCAACCTCTTAAGCTCGCTGACGTGCATAAACCTGTTTTCAAATACGGTCTCGGTTATTATGCTGGTCCCGGGAGCCAAGGCCACCAACGCCATCATCTGGGCCTGCATATCCGTAGGAAAGCCGGGATAGGGTAAGGTCTTTATATCTATGGGATTTAGGGTATCCGGCCCTTTCACCCTTATCCCTTCACCTTCTTCTAGGATGATGGCTCCCGCTTCCTTCAGCTTGGCCTCGATGGGCTTTAAGTGATCTATCAATGCATTTTCCAGCAGTACATTTCCCCGGGTCATGGCTGCGGCTACCATGAAGGTGCCCGCCTCTATTCTGTCGGGGATTACCGAATGGGCTGTGCCGTGGAGGGATTCTACCCCCTCTATTCTGATGGTACCGGTCCCAGCCCCCCTGACGTTTCCGCCCATGGTATTTATAAAGTTGGATAAGTCCACGATTTCCGGCTCCTCAGCGGCATTTTCGATGATGGTCTGCCCTTTGGCCAGGGTTGCCGCCATCATGATGTTCTCCGTTGCCCCTACGCTTGGAAAATCCAAATAGATCTTGTTGCCTATGAGCCCGTCGGCCTTGGCCTCTATATAGCCAAACCCAAGGGTTATCTCGGCCCCCAATGCAGAGAAGCCCTTTAAATGAAGATCGATGGGCCTGCTGCCTATGGCGCACCCACCCGGGAGGGATATCCTTACCCGCCCGTAGCGGGCCAATAATGGTCCCATTATAAGAAAAGAAGCCCTCATCTTCTTTATAAGCTCGTAGGGGGCTTCGCCCAGATATATTCCTCTATTATCAATAGTAATGGTATTATTCCAGATATTAACCCTTGAACCAAAACACTTCAGTACCTCGCAGGCTACATATACATCCTCCAGCAGGGGGACTTCTTCCAGGGTGCATATATCATCCGCCAGCAACGAGGCGGCCATAATCGGGAGCACCGAGTTCTTTGCGCCATGGATCCTTACTTTGCCCGTAAGGGGCGGGCTTTGTTTTACTATTAATTTTGCCACAGTCTTCCTCCCAAGATAAAATGATTTGCGATAAACATCCTATATTATATCTCTGCTATCGATAAACACTTGCCTTGATTTAGCCTGTTACGACGGTTATTGGTGAACGACCCGATCCCAACTACAAAATTATCACAAGAGATTGCCCGGGCTCATTCCAATTATCATCCCGACAAGCTTGGTTTCTCTATTATCTATATATAGTTCCCGATTTTTTAAAACAAATCAGTATTCCGTAGTTATAACGGGGGTTCCTATCCAAAGATAGGTCTTGTCCATATATTCGTTGTATCTGGATGCGATTTGAAAATTTATGCCGTCCATAGGCGATGTTTCAACCATTGGGGAATAGCCGGCTATGCTTATGAGCCTATCATCTACCATGGATTGAATGGCGCTGCCTTTAAGTCCCCGGATTAGGCTCCTCACCAAGGTCTGCCTCTGCCCTGCATTTAATTCTCCCTGAAGGTCTCCTACGAATGTGGTGGTTATACGTGGGATCGTGTTTATACTGTGAAAATACTCGTCCAATTGATTCGTGACGATTTGGCTATCCACAAAACGGTCGTTGCTCAGTACATTTATAATCATATGGGCATTTTTACCGCCTACTATGATTATATCATATTTTAATCCGTTTTTACCATTTCCCTGTAAATTAATTTCCATGGTCTCCCCATACTTTTCCAGGATGGGTTCCGCTTCCATATCCAAATTCAGGGCTTCGCCGGCTTCTATGCTCATCTCCTTTAATGTCTCCCCCGATGGTATCTCAAAACCCAAGACGGCCCAGGCGCTTATGTCCGTCTTGGTCCATCGACATCCCGATGCCTCCAGGAGTTCATCCACGATTACCGATTCCCGGCTACCCAGGACAGAAGAATCGGCATTTAGTCGTTCCCGGGTTAGATCTGTATAGAGCACAGTGCACAGGACTGCAATAACCATTCCAATAATCCAAATCCTATACCTCAAAGCTATCACCTGCTAAAGAGTATTTGGGCTTGCTTCTATCCGTTATGCCGGTAAATATGGTGTGCGGCAGACAGCATCCGCCATATTAACCGGGCCCAATGGATATTCT